>JAFQQR010000038.1 GCA_017410505.1 Clostridia bacterium
AATTACTTAGAAGAAGGTACAAATGTGGTATTAGCAGAAGCTAAGACAGTAGATAAACAAACATATCAAACATCAGTAACAGAGAAGGCAAAAGAGATAGAAGGATATAAAGCAGATGAAGATGAAAAAACAATAACAATTAATGTAAAAGATAATGTAATAAACTTCTATTATACAAAACGTGCAGATTTAAGTTACACAGTAAATTATTTAGAAAAAGGTACAAATGCAGTATTAGCAGAAGCTAAGACAGTAGGTAACCAAACATATAGAACATCAGTAACAGAGAAAGCAAAAGAAATAGATGGATATAATGTAGATGAAGATGAAAAAACAATAACAATAGAAGTAAAAGATAATGTGATAAACTTCTATTACACAAAACGTACAGATTTAAGTTATACAGTAAATTATCTAGAAAAAGGTACAAATGCAGTATTAGCAGAAACTAAGACAGTATCAGGTCAAACATTTGGAACAGTAATTCAATCAAGTTCAGAAAGAGTTAAAATAGAAAAATATAGATATGATAGTGCAGATAAAGAAACGTTAACAATAGGAACAAAAGAAAATGTAATAAATTTATATTATGTAACAAATGTTAAAAAAATTACTGTAATAAAAGAGTGGACACAAGAACCTGATGAAACAGATACAGCAACAATTAGACCAGTAACAATTGAATTACAATTAAAAGCAAAAGAAAATGGTAAAGATGTTGTAAAATATGCATATTCATTAAATACAGCAACAGAAACATCACATGAATTTGAAGTAGATGAATATGATGACAATGGAGATTTAATAACATATATAGCAGATGAAGCAGGAGATTTAACAAACTATGATAAATCAGTAGATGGCTACACAATAACAAATGCTTATAAATATGCAAAACTTGTACCGACAAAGAAAGCATATAAAGATGAAGCATGTACGCAAGAAGTAGATGTTGATAATGAAGCAGATAATTTCCAAGCTGGAGCTACAGTTTATTATAAATTATCTGTAACAAATAAAGGAAAAGTAAAAGGAAGTGCAACGGTAACAGATGATATGCCTTCATATTTAGAAAATTATGGAATAGTAAAAGGAACAGCTAGTTTGAATTCATCAAAAGTTACATGGAATGTTAGGAACTTAGAACCAGGTAATACAGAATCTATTATTCTAAAAGGAACAGTAAAACAAATTAAACTATATAAAGACTTAAGTACTAAAACTGGAAGTGAAACAGGAACAACTGCAAAATTGTTTGTTAGAAAAGATGGATTAATACCATATGAAGGTTCAAATACACCATATTCTGTTGATTTATATACAAAATGTGTAGGAACTGTATATTTAAATTCTAGTCAAGCGATAGCTTATGGTGATTTATCAAAAAGTGATATTTATGATTTAATAAGCAGAAATAATAATATAATAGATATAGTAAAAAAAGGAATATCACATGATGCATTGAAAAGTGCTTTAGCTAGTCAAGGAATAAATCTTAAAGATGATGAAGTTGTAATATGGTATGTTAACAAAAAAGAAAGTGATGGATGGCATATAGATGGTGCAATTAGAAAAATATCAGATTTACAAAAAGTAACAAATACATTAAGTATGGTTCAAACAGATAATCAAGAAACTGTAACAGCAACTGCTGATATTAAGTTATCAACAATAGCAACAAATATAGTAAGGTCTTCAGAAACAGGAAATAGTTCAAATAATACATTCTCAGCACTTTTAGAAAAAGTAGAAAATAATACTATTAATGCAGAAAATGTTGAAGATATATCAAAACAAGTAGAAGAAAATGATACAAAGACAAATACAGTTAAAACAACTACAAATACAGACAGTAAAAAAGAAAGTAAAAATGTTACTACAGAAAATAAATCAACAGAAACTAAAAAAGAAGTAAAAGTTGAAAAAGAAGAGGAAAAAGTTGAAAATAATACTGTAAAATCTGAATTTAAAACTAAAAATGAAGAAACTAATATAAAAGATAAAAATAAAACAGAAAATACTTTGGAAAACAAAGATGTGATTAATGATATAAAAGATGAAGAGAAAAAAGTGAATTCTGTGTCACAATAGATAAAATATTAAACTTATAATAAGAAATTGACAAATATTCTTTTATAATTCTAAAAGAAGGAATAAAAATATATTATTCCTTCTTTTAATACTTAAGGAGGATATATAATGAAAAAACATAAAAAGATATATATATTTATTGTTTTTTTGGTAATAATGGTAGTAATTTTTATAGGCAGTAAGATTAGTAATATAAATAAAGCAAAAAAAGTAATTAATAAAACATTAACAGATTTAAAAGAAATAAATATAGAAGAAGTAAATAAACATATGAGTTATTCAGAACTTCTTAATGTATTAGATGAAAATTTGTTAGATGCAGAAAAAATGCAACAAAACGGATTGGATAAACTTTTTTTTGAAAATCTGGATTGGACTATAGAAGATATTAAAATGGATGATAATAATATTACTGCAACTATGAATATTACTAATAAAGATTTTAAAATAATTATAACGAATTGGATAAAAGAGATAGTTAATGAAAAGGAAAGTGGCAATAATTTAACAGAAGAAGTATGTTTAGAAAAATTAAAAGAATGTGCGTCTGACTCAAATTTATCAACAAAGACAGTCACGAAAATGATTACCTTAGAAAAAGATAATGATTGGAGAATTATAGTAAATGATGAATTAGTAAATGCTATTTTTCCGGGAATAGAAAGTGTAAATAGTGTTATAGAAGGAATGTAATAAAAAGAGGGCATCTCAAATAAGAGCCCTCTTTTTTATAGTATATATATTAAAAATTATATTCTAAACTAATATATTGGCAAATGTTAAAAATACAGCATATAGTAAAGTTTTCCAAGAAATACGAAGAGTAGTTCTTGCTACTTTTTTGATAACTGTTAATCTATATTCTTGTCTAATAGTTAAAGCTAACTGTTTGTCTATTGGATTATATTCTTGAGTTTCCATACTAATCAACTCCTTACTATAAAACAAACTAAAAATTTGACTTTTGTGTTCATTCTATAATTTAATTATATATAAAAAAAAAACATTTGTCAACAAAATGTAATAAAATTGTAATAAAAAAGTAACAAAAAAATAATAAAAATGTAATAAAAAGAGATTTTTTAAAAATTTGGCTTATTTTTGTGATAGAGAAATAAAATATATTGAGTGTTGTTAAAGAATAAAAATAAAATCTTCTAATAGAATTATAATAGAAGATTTTTTATAGTTACTGTTACTATAAAAAAATGTCAAAAAACTCTATACAAAAAAGGAAATTAGTTATATAATGTAAAAAAATTAGAGGCAAAAATTTGGCTCTAATTTATATTAAATTGAAGGGATGATTCTAAATGGAATTAAAAAAGATATTAATAGGATTAGAAGGAATAAAAGCTAAAGGTAATGTAGACTTAGAGATTAAAGGAATTGAGAAAAATTCAAAAGAAGTTAAAGAAGGATATATGTTTATTGCTATAAAAGGTTTTTCAACAGATGGTCATCAATTTGTTGAAAGTGCAATTGAAAATGGAGCAATAGCAGTAATGGTAGAAGAAGGTTGTGATTTAAAATCTTTAAATATACCTGAGAATATAACAATATTGATGGTTAAAAATACTAGAGAAGCATTAGCTATATGTTCATCAAATTTTTATGATAATCCATCAGCTAAACTTAAATTAATAGGAGTTACAGGAACAAAAGGAAAAACAACAACAACATTTATGATAAAAGAAATTTTAGAAAAAGCAGGTAAAAAAGTTGGATTAATAGGAACAATAGCTACATATATAAATGGTAAGAGAATAAAAGATAGTGATAGAACAACACCAGAAAGTTTGGAATTACAACAAACTTTTAGACAAATGGTTGATGAAGGTGTAGAAGTAGTAGTAATGGAAGTTTCTTCACAAAGTTTAAAATTACATAGAGTAGATGGATGTCAATTTGACATAGTATTATTCACAAATTTTTCAGAAGATCATATTAGTGAAAAAGAGCATCCAGATATGCAAGATTACTTTAATTCAAAATTAAAGTTATTTGAAATGTGCAAAACAGGAATAGTGAATGCGGACGATTTACATGCTGCAAAGATTCCAAGATTATTTCCAGATAATAATATTGTAACATATGGAATTGATAATTTTGCAAATGTTTTAGCAAAAGATATAACAATTACAAATTCATATGTTGATTTTAAGGTTAAAATAACAGATAGAAATGAAAGAGTAAAAACAGGAATACCAGGAAGATTTAGTGTTTATAATTCATTAGCTGCAATATGTGTTGCACAAAAATTTGGAATTTCTTCAGAGATAGTAAAACAAGCATTAGAAGAAGTTAGAGTTCCTGGAAGATCAGAATTAGTTGATAATAAAATGGAATTAACTATAATGATAGATTATGCTCATTCACCAGAAAGTTTACAAAATATATTGCAAGCTACTAAAAGTTATACAAGAGGTAGAGTGATTTCAGTGTTTGGTTGTGGAGGAGATAGAGACTCAGGTAAGAGAGCAGTAATGGGAGAAATATCAGGAAAAATTGCTGACTATACAATAATAACATCTGATAATCCAAGAACAGAGGAACCTCAAAAAATTGTTGAACAGATAGAGAGTGGAATAAAGAAAACAAAAGGCAAATATGAAGTTGTAGTTGATAGAGTAGAAGCTATCGAACATGCTATAAAAATGGCAAATAAGAAGGATATAATAATTTTGGCTGGTAAAGGACATGAACCTTATCAGGAAATTAATGGAGTTAAGCATCCTTTTGATGAAAGAATTATTGTTAGAGAGATTATTGAGAGGATTAAATAATAACAAAAGATGTAAAGGTAGAAAGGTTTGATAAAATTGGATTTTGAAATAAAAGTATTGCTTATAACTTTTGCAGTTTCTGTAATTTGTGGTTTGATAACAATACCAATATTAAAGAAATTAAAAGTAGGTCAAATAGAAAGAGATGATGGACCTGCATCTCATTTAAAGAAACAAGGCACTCCTACAATGGGTGGAATAATCATGATAATTGCAATTATTATTGTAGTTACAGGTTCATATATATATTTAAGTATGACAGGAGATGCTGATACAGGAAAAAAATTATTACCATTATTATTAATTACAATAGGTTTTGGGATGATAGGATTTATAGATGATTTTAAAAAATTGGTTTTAAAAAATACGGAAGGACTAAAACCAAGTTATAAAATGTTAGGACTTTTAATTATAGCAGTGTCATATGTTTTGTTTTTAGTGCAAGGCTTAAAATTAGGAACTGAAACATATATACCAATAATAAAAATGTATATAAATATTCCATTATATGTTTATATTCCACTTGCAATAATAGTTATACTTGCAGCTACAAATGCAATTAATCTTACAGATGGAATAGATGGATTATCTTCAAGTGTTTCAGCAATTATTATAACATGTTTAACTGTAATAGGAATTAGTAATCAAATATATGAAGTATCAATATTTGGAAGTATTGTAATAGGAGCAACATTAGGATTTTTAATATTTAATTTGCATCCAGCTAAAGTTTTTATGGGTGATACTGGTTCATTAATGTTAGGTGGTGTAATATCAGGGCTAGCTTTATATTTAAAAATGCCATTATTATTACTTTTAATAGCAATAATTCCAGTTTTAGAAACAATATCTGTAATATTACAAGTTGCATATTTTAAAAAGACAGGAAATAGAATATTTAAAATGGCACCTTTGCATCATCATTTTGAATTATCAGGATGGAAAGAAAATAAAGTAGTAGTAATTTTTTCTTTAATAACTTTGGTGGCATGTTTTATTGGACTAAAAATAGTATAAGTTAGTCTGTTAGGAGGAGTTTAAATGGCGAAAAAGAAAAAAGAAAAGAGTTTTTCAAGTTTCTTAAATAATCCAATAGATTTTACATTAGTAATAACTATATTATTGCTATTAGGAATTGGCTTAGTAATGGTATTGTCAGCAAGTTCACCATCTGCTCTTTCAGAAAGTGGTAATAGTTATGCATATTTTTCAAAACAATTAATTTTTGCAATTTTAGGATTAATAGCAATGTCTCTTATTTCTAAGATTGATTATCGTTTTTATCAAAAATTTTACAAACATGCTTGGTTGATTTCACTTTTACTATTAGCAGCAGTAATATTAGTTGGTAAAGAAGTAAATGGTGCAAAAAGATGGATATATGTTACAGAAACACTATCATTTCAACCATCAGAGATAGTTAAATTTTTAATGATAATTTTTTATGCAGGAATATTAGTAAAAAATAGAGATGAGTTACAATTATATGGAAAAGGATTTATAAAACATTGTTTATTATTAGTACCAATAATAGGATTGCTATTATTACAACCACATTTAAGTGCTTCAATGGTTATAATAGGAATTGTTTGTATCATAATGATTGTAGCTGGGTGTAAGTTTAGACATTTCTTATTGACAGGTGTTGGAGTAGGTGGCCCATTGTTAACAGCGGCTATAGCTTTATCACCATATAGATTGGAAAGATTCGTTACATTTCTAGATCCATGGAAAGATGCTTCAGATAGTGGTTGGCAGGTTATACAAAGTTTATATGCCATTGGTTCAGGAGGATTATTTGGAGTAGGGTTAGGAGATAGTAAGCAGAAATATTTATATATACCAGAGCCACATAATGATTTTATTTTTTCAATATTAGCAGAAGAGGTCGGATTTATTGGTTGTGTGGTGGTATTAGTTTTATTTGCAATTTTTATATGGAGAGGAATTTTAATTGCAATGAGAGCTCCTGATATGTTTGGTAGTTTAATTGCTGTTGGTATTACAGCTCTAGTAGCAATACAAGTTATAATAAATGTTGCAGTTGTTACTTCATCAATGCCTGCAACAGGTATGCCATTACCGTTCTTTAGTTATCGGTGGTACAGCATTGTTTATTTTACTGTGCGAGATGGGTGTTTTACTCAATATTTCACGTGCAGGAGCAAAATAATAGTTAGTGGGATTTGGGGACGGGTCTTAAATCCTACTAATTTAAGAAGGAGAATAAAATGAGAGTTATTATTGCTGCGGCTGGTACAGCTGGTCATATAAATCCAGGTCTTGCTATTGCTAATAAAATAAAAGCAGAAGAAAAAGATTCAGAAATTATTTTTATAGGTACAACAAGAGGATTAGAAAATGATCTAGTTCCAAGAAGTCGGATATAAATTAGAAACAATAGATGCATATGGTTTAAGTAAAAAAATATCGATAGAAAATATAAAAAAAATGTATAAAACATTTAAAGGATATGGTGAAGCAAAAAAGATAATAAAAGAATTTAAGCCAGATGTAGTGATAGGTACAGGTGGATATATTTGTGGTGCTACAATTTCAGCAGCACATAAATTAGGTATACCAACATTATTGCATGAAAGTAATGCTTTTCCAGGAAAAGCTGTAAAAATGCTTGCGAAGAAAACTAATACAATTTTGGTGTCTTTTGAAGATGCTAAAGATAGAATAAAAAATGCAAAGAACATAGTTTATACAGGGACACCTGTAAAAATAACTAAAAAGGATTATGGAATTAATGAAAAGATGCAAATAATAAAAAATGTTGGACTTAGTGAGACTAAACCAATAATATTAATTTTTGGAGGTAGCCAAGGTGCACAAAAAATTAATGAAGCTATACTGGGAATATTAGAAAATAAATTAAATAAAAATTATCAAATAATGTGGGCTACAGGACCAAAACAATATGATATTATTAAAGAAAAATTGCAAGATAAAAATATTAGTATAAATAATATTGAAAATGCAAAAATAGTTCCATATATATATAATATGGAAGAAATAATGAATGTTTCAGATTTAATTGTTGCAAGAAGTGGAGCAATGACAATAACTGAAATATCTAATTTAGGTAAGCCTTCAATATTAATTCCACTACCTAATGTAAGTGGTGATCATCAATTACATAATGCAAAGGTTTTAGAAAATGTAGGGGCTGCAAAAATAATATTAAATGATGAATTAGATGATAAAAAATTAAATACACAAATAGAAGAAGTAGTTTTAAATAAAAATAAAGTAGCAGAAATGTCAAAAAATGCCTTAAAAATTTCAACAAATAATGTTGAAGAAAAAATATATAGAGAAATAGTTAAAATAGTTAAGGAGAAAAACAATGTTTAAAAACATTAAATCTAAAATAATATTAATTTCTGTAATAACAGGTTTAGTACTTATAGGAAGTTTAAGTTTTTTATATTTATCTTCTATAAATGATATACAAACTATTATAGAACAGGAAAGTAATATTTCTGAAATTATACCAAGAGTAAATGAAATTTATTTACAAGCGAGAACATCAATAATTATAATAATAGCTTTATTTATTTTTATAGCAATTTTAATTTCAGGATTTTTATCTAGATATGTAATTTGTCCAAAAAACAAATTTATAAGAGGAGATGAAAAGACAGAGTTAAAGGACAAGCTTAATGAGGTTTCATCAAAGAAAAATCAAATAGAAACTATATTATTACATATGACTGATGGAATAATAGCTTTTAATATGGAAGGAGACATTATATTAATTAATCCAGCAGCTAAGAAATTTTTAAGTATAAGCCCTGAAGATAATACATTTGAAGATATATTTGCAAAATTTAAGTTAGATATAAACATGGAAAAAGTAATTTATTTGGAAAATTGGACTTCAACAGAGCAAAGGATACAAGTGGAAGAAAGATATGTAAAAGTTTTATTTGCTCCTTTTAAAAATGAAGATGACAGACCTGATGGTGTAATTGCTGTAATTCAAGATATTACTGAACATGTGAATTTGGATAATATGCAAAAAGAATTAGTTGCTGATGTATCGCATGAGTTAAAAACACCTATAACTTCTATAATGGGGTATGCAGATACTCTTTTAGAAGGTGGATATGATGCGCAGACACAAGAGAAATTTTTGAATGTTATTGCTTCAGAGTCTAGAAGAATGGCTCGTTTAGTAACTGATTTGTTAACACTTTCTAGATATGATAGTAATAAAAAGAAAACACAAAAAGAATCATTTGATTTGGGAAATTTGGTTAAAAGGTGTCAAGAAAAACTTGCTATAGAAATAAAGAAAAAAGGACATAAGGTTAATTGTTTTGTTACTGCTGATGTGCCATTGGTGTATGCTGATAAGGATGATATTGAGAGAGTTGTTTTGAATATATTAACTAATAGTATTAAATATACTGCTGATAATGGAGAGATAAAGATTTATGTAGGTTTTGTTTATAATGATGCTTATATAAAAATTTTTGATAATGGTATTGGTATTCCAGAGGATGATTTGTCTAGAATTTTTGAGAGATTTTATAGAGTTGATAAGGCTCGTACTAGAGAAATGGGTGGTACGGGGTTAGGTCTTTCTATTGCTAAGGAGATTTTGGATAAGAATGGTGGTAGTATTGATATTAAGAGTAAAGTTGGAGAGGGTACAGAGGTTGTGATTAGGATTCCAACTAAGCAGTAGTAAGATAATTATTGTGGGAGAGAAAGTGGGGGTGCTTTCTTTCTTTTTTTTTGCATAGAGGTGGGCCGTTGAAATTGCTGATATAGCCATCAATTTATTTCATTCCTCGGCTTCTTACATGAACTAAGAAATTCTAAATTAATTTTATGGCACCCTTCCACTCCGCTGTGCTGCGCGAACTCTTTCCATAAAATTAATTAAGAATTTCTAAGTTCATTCCGGTCGCACTCGTCATGAAATAAATTGATGGCTATATCAGCAATTTCAACTACTCTGCTTTTTTGAATATGTTAAATTTATAAATATTGTAATTGGTATAGATATATTGTATAATAGGAGTGCTTTAGTTAGAAGGGGCTGACAAGTTTTATGTATTAGGTTCTGAAAATATAATTATTTTAAGGAGGAAAAAATATGAGTAAAGAAAGATTGGTAAATGTGTTAGGATTTTATTATGAAAACATAGCTTTAAAGAAAGTTGAGCGGCAGGGATGGATAGAGTGGAAGGTTAGTGGAAGAAGAGAATCTATTCCTGACCATGTTTGGGGTACACAAATTTTGGCATTTTCAATTTGGTCAGAATTTGATATTAATGTGGATATTGATAAGGTAATGAAGATGCTCCAATTTCATGAAACAGAAGAAATTGAGATTGGTGATAATACACCATTTGGAAAATTGACTCCAGAAGAAAAGCTTAGATTAGGACATAAGGTAGTAAATAGAATATGTAGTAGGCTAAAGAAGGGGCAAATTATTGTTGATTTAATAAATGAGTTCGATGCAAGAGAAACTCCAGAAGCCAAATTTGCATATTACTGTGACAAGATGGAATGTGATTTTATGGCAAAATTTTATTCAGATTTAGAAAGGGTGGCATTAGATAATATTCCCCAAAAAGTTGCTGAAAATGAATTAGTAAAAGAAATAATAAAAGACAATCCGGAAACGGTAGCAGATCTTTGGTTAAAGTTTGATGCCATAATGAGATATCAGGACAGTGAAA
Source organism: Clostridia bacterium (assembly GCA_017410505.1). Taxonomy (GTDB): domain Bacteria; phylum Bacillota; class Clostridia; order TANB77; family CAG-508; genus CAG-269. The sequence goes on from JAFQQR010000038.1 coordinate 10,586, forward strand.
TATTCACAGAAATGATAAACTTTTTAAAAGAATATCGAATTAAAGAAGAATAGTCTTTACTCTGAAAAGGAAATGGCACATATAAGCCATTTCCTTTCTACAAAAATTTAAAATTAAATAACAATAAAAAAGTCCAATTATAAACAAGTAGAGTAGTTACAAATATTGATATATCCATCAATTTATGCAATGACGAATGTGACCGGAATAAGCTTAGAAATTCTTAATTAATTTTATGGAAAGAGTTCGCGCAGCGTAGCGGAGTGGAAGGGTGCCATAAAATTAATTTAGAATTTCTTAGTTTATGTAAGGAGCCGAGGAATGAAATAAATTGATGGATATATCAATATTTGTAACGGCTTATTTTTATAGCAAAATTAACAAAAAAAAATTTGAACGATTATCACAATCTTGTTGATAATTATTCTAAATTAATGTATAATGAATAAAGTATCAAAAAAGTAAAAGATTAGGAGATGCATACAAATGGATGAAAGATTAAAAGATATATTAGAATGGCTTTATTGCATAATAATAGCAATAGTACTAGCACTATTATTTAGATATTATATAGGAACACCAACAATAGTAAAACAAGTATCAATGTATCCAACACTAGTACAAGACCAAAGATTATGGCTTAACAGATGGGGAAGAACAACAAAAAAAATGCCTGAAAGAGGAGATATAATAACATTTGAAGCACCAAGCAAAAAAACATATACATATGATGAAATAGATGAATCAAATCCAGTTGCAAAATATGAAAATAAACCAGCAGGATTATTTGGAAAATTCAAATACTATGTATTAGAATTAGGTAAAGATAGTTACATAAAAAGAGTAATAGCATTACCAGGAGAACATGTAGAAATTAAAGATGGAAATGTTTATATAAACGGAGAAAAATTACCAGAAGATTATTTACAAAGTGGTATTGTAACAGATGTTGTAGGAGCGGGTTTTGAAGATTTTATTGTTCCAGAGAACTGTGTATTTGCAATGGGAGATAATAGAACTCATAGTACTGATTGTAGAGCATTTGGATGCATTCCTTTAGAAAAGATAGAAAGTAAAGTGCTTATTAGAATTTGGCCTTTAAATTTATGGGGAAAAGTAGATTAATAAACCAATTTTGTGCTATACCCGGCCGGTTCAAATGGCAATTATAAAACATTATAAGGAGTAAGGATGTTTAATAATATATTAGGAAATGATAGAATAAAAGAATTATTAATTAATTCAATAAAAATGAATAAAACATCTCATAGTTATTTATTTGTAGGAACAGAAGGGATTGGAAAGACATTAATTGCAAAAGAATTTGCTAAGATGATTTTATGTAGTGACGAAAATAAATATTGTAATAAATGTAAATCATGTATAGAGTTTGATACAAACAATAATCCGGACTTTAAAATTATAGAGCCAGATGGAAATAGCTTGAAAATAGAACAAATAAGAGAGTTTCAAAGTAAGGTTGCAGAAAAGCCAATAATTTCAAATAAGAAAGTTTATATAATAAAAGATAGTGATAAAATGACACAAGAAGCTCAGAATTGTTTATTAAAAACATTGGAAGAACCACCGGGATATGTTGTTATAATTCTTATTGGTTCAAATGAAAATGCATTTCTTAGTACTATTAAATCAAGATGTATGATATTACATTTTGATAAAATATCAAATGAAGAAATAGAAAAATATTTAGAAGAAAATCATCAAATTAAGATAAATAGTAAAATTATGATAGATGCTTTTCAAGGAAGTATAGGGAAGGCACTTCAATTAAAAGAAAAACAAGAAGAATATGAAAGAATAGAAGAGATTATTTATAATTTAGAAAATAAAGATAAGATAGATATTTTAAATATGTCAGAAATAATATATAAATCAAAAGATGATAAGCAAGAAATACTTGATTATATGAATGTAGTATTTTTGAATTTAGCAAAAAAATCAAGTAAATATGCGAATTGTATACATATTGTAGAAGAAACTAAAAAAAGATTACAATCAAATGCAAATTATGATATGTGTATAGATAATATGTTATTTAGTTTGTGGGAACAAGTCAATTAAAGAAAGGAATATAAAAATTTGAAAAATATAATAGGAATAAGATTTAAAAAATTAGGAAAAATATATTTTTTTAATCCTGATGGGTTAGAGATAAAAAAAGGAGACAAAGTAATTGTAGAAACATCACAAGGTGAAGAATATGCAGAGGTACTAATTCCTAATAGATATGTAGAAGATGAAAAAATAATAAAACCATTAAAAAAAGTCTTAAGAATAGCAACAGATGCAGATATAAAAAGATATGAAGAATGTAAAAAGATAGAGAAAGAAGCATTTAAAGTTTGTGAAAAGAAAATAAAAGAACATAAATTAGATATGACACTTACAGAAGTTGAATGTAAATTTGATAATAGTAAAATTTTATTTTATTTTACAGCTGATGGAAGAATTGATTTTAGAGATTTAGTAAGAGATTTAGCAGCTATTTATAAAACAAGAATAGAGTTAAGACAAATAGGAGTAAGGGATGAAGTTAAAAGAATAGGTGGAAATGGAGTATGTGGAAGGGAATTATGTTGTTGCACATTTTTAAATAATTTTGAAACGGTTTCTATAAAAATGGCAAAAGAACAAAACATATCATTAAATCCATCTAAGATTTCAGGAAATTGTGGAAGACTTATGTGTTGTTTAAAATATGAAAATGATGTATATGAAGAAAAATTACAGAGACTTCCAAATGTAGGAGCTATTGTAAAAACAGAAGATGGACAAGGAGAAGTTGATAGTATAGAAATTTTAAAAGAAAAATTAAGAGTAAAATTTAGAACTGAAGATGGTGGATACATGTATAAAAAGTATGATATTAAAGATGTAAAAGTTATAAAAGATGTATCTAGAGAGCAAATTAATGAAGAAGAATTACAAAATCAAAAAGAATTAGAAGAACTTGAAAAATTGGGGCAAGAGGATAAAAAGAATATTAATAATGATAATTAATCAAAAAAAATATATATAAATATGATTAATAAATAATTATTGGGAGGTGAATATAATGGCTTATAAAATTACAGATAAATGTATATCTTGTGGAGCTTGTGCAGCAGAATGTCCGGTAGGATGTATTTCACAAGGTGATGAAAAATTTGTTATAGATCAATCAGCTTGTATATCTTGTGGTACTTGTGCAGGAGTTTGTCCTGTTGAGGCACCAGAAGAAGAATAAAAAATGAGGGATTAAGGAGTTTTTCTCCTTAATCCCTATTTGTTAATTCTTCTAAATCTAATAATTCTTGCCATCTTTTATCAACTTCTTTTTGGAATTCTTCAATCATCCACTCATTACCAGGTTTAAACATGTGTTTAAATCTTTTTTGTGGTTTTAAAAATTCTTCTATTGGAAGTTTTTTAGCTGGTTTATAAGTAATATGATAAATACCATCAACTACTTCATATAAAGGCCAATAGCATGTTTCAACAGCTAATTTATTAATTTGCATTAAATTTTCTGTTGCATATCCCCATCCTCTTGGGCATGGAGCCATAACATTTAAAAATGTTGGACCTTCTGTGTATATTGCTTTTTCAGCTTTTTCGTATAGATCTTTCATATTATTTACAGCAATTGTTTGAGCAACATATGGTAAGTGATGTTCTACCATTATTTTTGTTAAATCTTTTCTTGATTGCATTTTACCAGGTATAACTTTTCCTGCTGGTGATGTTGTTGTGTCTGCAAATTTTGGTGTTGCAGATGAACGTTGGATTCCTGTGTTCATGTATGCGCCATTATCATAGCATACATATAACATATCATGTCCTCTTTCCATTGCTCCTGATAATGATTGTAATCCGATATCATAAGTTCCACCATCTCCACCAAATGCAATAAATTTAGTATGTTCATCTTCAGGTAATTTTCCTTGTTTTTTTAATGATTTGTATGCTGCTTCTACTCCAGATAATGTTGCACCAGCACATTCAAATGCTGTATGTATAAAAGAATCTGTCCATGCTGTGTATGGATATATAAATGTTGAGACTTCCATACATCCTGTTGCATTTGCTATTACTGCATGATCTTCTTCTTTTAATGCTCTTAAGATGTGTCTTGCAACAACTGGTGCGCCACATCCTGCACACATTCTGTGTCCTTCTGTAAATCTTGAAGGCTTATTTGCTACGATTTCTTTTAAATTATATGCCATAATTATTTAGCCTCCTTTCTTAATCCTAAATATCTATATGGATTTTCTACTTTTCCATTTGAAGCTATTTCTTGTAAATCTGTAAATACTGATTCTATATCTTTTTCTGTAGTATCTCTACCACCAATTCCATAAACATAATTTACCATAGGTACATTTTTTTGTGCTATGTACATACTAGATGTTACATCTTCAAATAATGCTCCACCAATTGCATTTAAAGAATCAGCTTTATCCAATATTGCTACAGCTTTTAAATGACTTAAAGCTTTTGAAACTTCTTCACCTGGGAATGGTCTGTATACTCTTATTTTTAACAAACCTGCTTTTATACCGTTTTCTCTTAATTTATCAATAACAGCTTTAGTTGTTCCAGCAGTTGAGTTCATACAAACTATTGCAATTTCTGCATCATCTAATTTGTATTCTTCAAATAAACCATAATGTCTACCAGTCCATTTTTCAAAATCTTTAGATACATCTAAAATAACTTGCTTAGCAGCTTTCATAGCGTCTCCTTGTTGTGCTTTATGTTCAAATAAATATGCTTGTAAATCTAAAGGTCCTACTGCTATTGGTTCGTTTTTATTTAATAAGTAATGTTCAGGATGATATTCTCCAACGAATTTTTTTACATCTTCATCATTTTCTAATTCAATATTTTCAATAGAATGAGATGTTATAAAACCATCTTGACATATCATAATTGGTAATTGTACATTTTCATTTTCAGCAATTCTGTGAGCCATTAAATTGTTATCATAAGCTTCTTGATTATTTTCTGAAAATAGCATTATCCATCCAGAGTCTCTAACTCCCATTGCATCTGAATGATCATTGTGAATATTTAATGGTCCTGATACAGCTCTATTTACTAAATTTAAAACTATTGGAAGTCTTAAGCTTGATGCTATATAAATCATTTCCCACATTAATGATAAACCATTTGCAGATGTTGCTGTCATAGCTCTTGAACCAGCAGATTCAGCTCCTATACAAGCACTCATTGCGCTGTGTTCACTTTCAACTGCAACAAATTCAGTATCTACTGAACCATTGGCAACAAATGTTGAAAAATATTGAGGGATTTCTGTTGATGGTGTAATAGGGAATGCTGCAACAACATCAGGATTTATTTGTTTCATTGCAGTTGCGACAGCTTCGTTACCACTTAATCTTTCTCTTATACTCATTCATCTACACCTTCTTCCTTCATTTCTATTGCACCGAATGGGCATACTTTTGCGCATACTCCACAACCTTTGCAATAATCATAATTAAAATCTGTTCTTTTTAAAGAATCTTTACAAACAGGGATTGAATTGTCTGGACAAACTGGAAAACATAATCCACATTGTTTGCATTTTTCTTCAATCCATACAGGTTTAATACTTCTCCAGTCACCTGTTTTAAATTCTTTTGCATTTGCTGCTGTATAAATATTTCCACCTATTGTTAACTTTTCCATAGGTGTTGTTTTATCTATGTTAGACATAATTATCTCCTTTCTGGGAATTGGGGTGAGTTAAAAATCCCCAATTTTCTTTTAGAAAATGGGGATTTTTAACTTGTCCCCGATTCCTAAATTTTTTGTATTTCTTTTAGAGCCATTTCTAATGCTTTCATATTACCTTCAATAACTTCAGGTTTCTTAGCGAATTTATGTTTAAATGAACCTTTCATATCTTCTAATAAAGCTTCATCTGACATAACTTGACTTACTTTTACTATAGCTGCAAGCATTGGTGTATTTGGAAAATATCTTCCAAGTGTTTCTATCGATATTTTTCTAGCATCTATTGTATAAATGTCTCCTTTATATCCATTCAAAACCTTTTTTAAATATTCTGGTGATTTTGTTGTATTAATTATAATTGCTCCTGTTTCTTTTAAACCTTCTGTAACAGGGACTACTTCTAAAAGAGTATCATCAACTACAACTACGTAATCTGGTTCATAAATATTACTATGAACTGTAATTGGCTTAGTACTTATTCTGTTATATGCAGTAATAGGTGCACCCATTCTTTCTGGACCATATTCAGGAAATCCTTGAATATATTTACCAGTGTTAAATGCAGCATCGGCTAGTAATAACGATGCTGTTTTTGCACCTTGACCGCCTCTACCATGCCATCTAATTTCTATTAAGTTGTCCATGTAAAAGCCTCCTTTTCATTTTTACATTTTTATTGGATTTTTATGTGTTTAGTATATGCCAAATAAATATTGATGTCAAGGGATTTTTTTGTACGGTTAAGTCGAAAAATAGCTTATTATTCAAACCAAATATATAAGTATTAAGTTTGGATTGTAATATAACTTTTTTAAGAAACTAAATCAAAAAGCAATTTAACATTGAAAAATTAACAAGAATGTAGTAAAATAGTGAAATATTATGTTAGTTTTACTTAACTATGAAAGGGGATATTAATGAAAGTAAGTATAATATCTATAATGGAAAATATGCCAAAAGATTTAACTGATATAGAAAAAGTAAGATATTTATATTTAGAAATAGGAAAAGTAATCAGTTATAATGTGGAATATATATACAGTATAGATACTAGATATGCTAAAGATATATATGACGAAAAAATCACAATAGACAGTATAGAAAAAAATAATTATCAAAATAAAATTATGCTATTATGCAAACAAGCTTCAGAAATTTTAAATGAAGCTTTAAATGAAATAAATATAAAATCTAGATGTATAGGATTTGAAGAAGGAAGTCAATATCATGTAGATGTGCTAGTAAATATACACAATAAAAGGTATTGCTTAAATTTAATAAAAGATGTTGCCAATATACAAAAAGGACTAAGAACAACAGGATTTGCAACAACTAGAAAATTATATGACGGAACAAACTGTGATACAATAAAACAAGATGATTTAAAAATAATAGATAAAAAATTAGGATATTGCAGAAATAACATGTATATGGATGATGCTATTTCAATGTTAAAAGAAGAAATTAAAGATGTGGAAAATATAAAAAAATATATTATACAAGAAAATCCTAATCTAAATAATAAAAAAATTTCCAAAGATACAATATTGAAATACAAGATTCAATTTATATATAAATTTATTAAAAATAACTTATGTGAAAAAGACAAAATGGAAATTGTAGAAATAAAAGCATTTTATAAAAAACTTTTTAAAGAATTCTTATCAAAAACTGAAAGAGACATAATCAGATTTTATGATTTTTACTATAAAAGTGATAATCAAATTAAACATTCTACAATTTCAGAAATCCAATTTAAAGATGAAAAAATTCATTATATATATGATGATAAACAAAGAAAATTCACAGAAATAACAAAAGAAAATTTAAAAGAATTATCAAAAAGTGTTAAGTTTTTTTCGAAAGAACCAGAACAAGAAAGATAGCTATATCAGTAACTTTTAATGGTTTATTTATATAACAAATCTTGTTAACACAAAATAGCAATTCAAACTTGCTATTTTTTTTTCAATATAGTAAAATGTACAAAGAAAAGCAAAACAATTTGTAAATTAAGGAATAAAAAATTTTTTGATTTATGATGAGCGAAGCGAAAGGTGAGAAAAAATGTATTTAAAAAAATTAGAATTACAAGGATTTAAATCCTTTGCAGATAAAACAGTATTAGAACTAATGCCAGGAATAACAAGCGTAATAGGACCAAACGGATCAGGGAAAAGTAACATATCAGACGCAATAAGATGGGTCCTAGGAGAACAAAGCATGAAATCATTAAGAGGAGCAAAATCATTAGACATCATATTTGCGGGAACTCAAAATAGAAAATCACTAGGATTTGCAGAAGCTTCTCTAGTATTTGACAATACTGATGGAACACTACCGATAGAATATACAGAAGTAACAGTTTCAAGAAAAATTTACAGAAGTGGAGAGACAGGATATTATATAAATAAAGTTCCATGCAGACTAAAAGATGTACTAGAATTATTTATGGATACAGGGATTGGTAAAGATGGGTATTCAATAATAGGACAAGGTAAAATTGATGAAATATTAAGCAATAAATCAGAAGATAGAAGACATATTTTCGAAGAAGCGGCAGGAATAGTAAAATATAGAACTAGAAAACAAGAATCAGAAAAAAAATTAGAACATACAAAATTAAATCTTCTTAGAATAAATGATATTTTGTCAGAAATAGAAGGAAATTTAGAACCATTACAAATACAAGCTGATAAAGCAAAAAAATATTTAAATTTAAGGGAAGAATTAAAAAATATAGAAATAGGTTTATTTGTATATAATATAGAAAAATATAAAAAAGATTTAGAAGAAATAGTAAAAGATGTAGAAATAATGCAATTACAATGTAATGATGAAGAGGGAAAACTAGAAAAAATAAAGATTTTAAAAGAAGATTTAAAATCAAGTATTGACGAAATTACAGAAACAATTGAAAATATGTCAAATATAGGATTCGAAAGTCAAAAACAAATTGAACAATTGAATTCAGACATAAATGTTGCAAAAACAAAAATAGCAAATAATAATGAAAATAATGAAAGATATTCAAAAGAAATTGAAGAGCAAAATGCTAAAACAGTAGAATTAAAAGAAGAAATTGAGCAAAAAGAAGCAAAAAAAGATAACTTAAAGCAAAATAAAGAAAAATTTGAGAAAGAATTAAATGAGAAACAGAAAGAACTAGATAAACTAACACAAAAAATGTCATCTAAAGAATTAGAAATTGAAGGATATAAACAAACAGTAGAACAAAACACAGACAAAAAATATGAACTTCAATCAGAAATAAATACTCAAAATGTAAATTACCAAAATTATGAAAAAAGACAATATCAAATAAAACAAGAAATGCAAGTGACGATTTCTGAACTAGATTCTACAAGACTTACGAAGGAAGAAATAAGTAAGCAATTTTATGAAATAGAATCTAAAAAGAATAAGGCACAAAAGTCATTAGATGATATATCAAAACAAAAAGAAGAGGCAAATAGCAAAATAAAAGCGTTTGAAAGTAATGTTAATATATTATCTAGTGATATGAGAGTTAAGGAATCAAAATTAAAATTCTTAATAGAAACTGAAAAAGAAAAAGAAGGCTATATAAAAAGTGTAAAATCTTTATTACAAGATTGTGAAAACATAAAAGAATTAGGAAAAGGAATGCATGGAGTACTAGCCAATATTATAGAAGTTCCAGATGATTTGGAAACAGCAATAGAAATGTGTTTAGGTGCAAGTCTTCAAAATATAGTAACTGATACAGAAGATGATGCAAAAAAATTGGTAGAGCATTTAAGAAAAAATAATTTAGGAAGAGCATCATTTTTACCAATTTCATCAGTTAAAGGTAAAAAATTAGATAAAATAAAAGGACATGAAAAAGGAGTAATTGGAATTGCATCAGATTTAGTAAAATATAATAAAAAGTATGAACAAATTATCTTAAATTTACTTGGTAGAACAGTAATTGTTGATAATATGGATACAGTAATAAAAGTTGCAAAACAAAATGGATATACTTTTAGAATAGTAACAGTTGAAGGAGATTTAATTAATCCATCAGGAGCGATAACAGGAGGTTCAGTAACAAAGAAGACAGTAAATATTTTAGGTAGAGGAAAAGAAATTGAAAAATTAGAAAAAGAGATTAAGGAACTAAAAGAGAAAATTCAAAAACTTCAAGATGAAGAGCAAGAATATGAAGAATCTATAGAAGGAATTTTAGAGTTATCTTCAAATTTGGAAAAAGAATTGCAAGAAATAGATATTATTTATGCAACTGAAAAACAAAAAGTTATTTCAATAGATGAAAATATTGAAAAACTTGAAAAAAGGTTAAATAGGTTAAAAGAAGAACAGGCTAATCTTGAAAAACAAAAAGAAGAAGCGATGACAAATAAAGAAAAAGTTCAAAAAGAAATTGATGAGATTATTTCTAAAAATGAAGAGTTATCTAAAATTATTAATGAATATGCTGAACTTAATAAAGATGATCAAAAATATATAGATGACTTGAATTTTGATATTACTAATTTAAAAATTTCTGTATCATCTTTTGATGAAAGTGAATTATCAATTCAAGAAATCCAAGAAAGAATTAATCAAGAATTAACAAGTGCTGAGGCTAGTATAAAAAACAAGAAAAATCAAATAGAGCAAATTAAATTAGATAATGTTGAACTAGAAAAATCAATTGAGGAAATATTGAAAAAAATAGATGGAATAAAAGAAAATGTAAAAAGTAGTAGTTCTAAAATAGAAGGATTAAAACAAGAAAGAGCTCAAAAGAGTGAAAAACTTTCAAAACAAGAGGATGAAATAACTGCTAAGTTCAAGATAATAGAGGATTTGAAAGGGCAACTTGTGAAATTAGATGTTAAGAAAACTAAAATTGAAGAGGATATTAGTTCAATTATTAATAAAATGTGGGAAGAATATGAACTTACACCAAATAATATTGGAGAATATGAAAAACCAGAAAATGTTGCTGTAACACAGAGAAGAGTATCTAGTTTAAGAACCGAAATTAGAGAGCTTGGAAGTGTTAATATTGATTCTATTGAAGAATATAAAAATTTAAAAGATAGATATGATTTTATGAGTGAACAGAGATTAGATTTAGAAAATACGATGAGCAAGTTAAGAAAAGTAATTTCAGACATGACTCAAATTATGAAAGAACAATTTAAGGAAAAATTTAAAATTATAAATAAAAACTTTGGAGAAGTATTTGCAGAGTTGTTTGGAGGAGGAAAGGCTGAACTTACATTAGAAGATGAGGATAATATTTTAGAGTGCGGAATAGAAATTACAGTACAACCACCAGGAAAGAAGTTGCAAAATATGATGTTGCTATCAGGTGGAGAGAAGGCTTTTACAGCTATAGCATTACTATTTGCAATTTTAAAGATAAATCCTGCACCATTCTGTGTATTGGATGAAATTGAAGCTGCATTAGATGATGTAAATGTATTTAGATATGCTGAATATTTGAAAAAGTTTACTGAGAATACTCAATTTTTGGTTATTACTCATAGAAAGGGAACAATGGAAGTTGCTGATACTGTTTATGGTGTGACTATGGAAGAGAGTGGTATTTCTAAATTGTTGTCAATGAAATTAAATAAATAATATAAAACGATGGAAACTAGTTAGTTTCCATCGTTTTTACAATATACTTTATTGTTTTGTTATCTTATGACTCGACTTTTAGGCCTAATTTTTTTGCCTTTATCCGGCAAGCGATTAGATGATTTTCAGATTTTACTGGATAACAGTCTAAGCTAAATTTTTTTGTTGGATGATATTTTTTTAGCCAACTTAAAAATTTGTTAAATAAGACTTCATCTTTAGGGTTGCCTTCAATTACTGTAGTTGTTTCTGGTCCTTGTAGTGTTATTTTTTGTGTCATAGATACCCCTCCTAATTTTTAGTGAGTGCATTATATAATAGTTCGACAAAAAATGCAATAGTTTTTTGATTTTTTTGGTAATAAATAGGTACAAGCCACATATATTTTATTGGAGGTGTTGTTTTTGGGTATCCTTCATCTTTTGGAAGATATATATATTAAAATTCCGTTCCTTGCTGGTCGGACTAGTCATATGAATAAGATGTTTGTATTTCAGAGTTTGAAGAGTTAGTCTGGATGATCTGTATGAGTTTGTGTCCTTCCAAACTGCGTGTCACTGCATTTTAATATATATATCTTCCAAAAGATGAAGGATACCCAAAAACTAAAATTCATAAGAAAAAGGAGTGGATTTTATGTGGCAAACTTTGAGAAAAGATGAGGTTTTGAAAAGTTTAGATACGAATGATAAGTCTGGATTGTCAGATGAAGAAGTGAAAATGAGGCAAGAAAAGTATGGGAAGAATAAATTAAAAGAGAAGAGGAAAGAGAGTTTTTTTATTAAGTTTTTGAAGCAGTTTAATGATTTTATGATTATTATTTTGATAATTGCATCTGTTGTTTCTGCAGTTGTTTCAAATTTGCAGGGGGAAAGTGATTATGTGGATTCTATTATAATTATAGGTATTGTTGTTTTTAATGCTTTAATGGGGGTAATACAAGAGGCTAAGGCTGAAAAGTCTATTGAGGCTTTGAAAAAGATGACTCCTCAAGTTGCTAAAGTTATTAGAAATGGAAAATCAATTTTGATTAATGCAGAGGAATTGGTTAGAGGAGATATAATAGATTTAGAGGCTGGTAATTTTGTTCCTGCTGATTGTAGAATTTTGGAAAGTTATAATTTGAAAATTGAGGAGTCGTCTTTAACTGGAGAGGCAGAGCCTTCTTTAAAAGATGCAAATATGGTTTGTAAAAAAGATATTCCTTTGGGGGATATGAAGAATTTGGCGTTTATGGCAAGTGCTACAGTAAATGGACACGGAAGAGCTGTTGTTACAGAAACAGGAATGGGTACAAAGGTTGGACAAATTGCTAATATGATTATTGAGGATGAGGCACCAGAGACACCATTACAGAAAAAGTTGGGAGAAGTTGGAAAAATACTTGGAATGGCATGTTTGGCGATTTGTATAATAATATTTGTTATGGGATTAATAAAACATATAGAACCAGTTGAAATGTTTATGACATCTGTCGGACTAGCAGTTGCGGCAATTCCAGAAGGTTTACCTGCAATAGTTACAATTATGCTTTCTATTGGTGTTACAAAAATGGCAAAGAAGAATAGTATAATTAGAAAACTGCCGGCGGTTGAAACTCTTGGTAGTAGTAGTGTAATTTGTTCAGATAAAACAGGAACTTTGACTCAAAATAAAATGAGCGTTGTTGATGTTAGAAGTAAGAATAGAAAGTTTATAATTCAGCTAGCATCATTATGCACAGATTGTGAAATTAATGTGGATAATGGAAATAAGATGGTAATAGGAGAACCTACAGAAAAGGCAATTGTAGAGGAATGCGTAAATATGGGAACTTTAAAAAATGAGCTAGAAATGATGGCGCCAAGGGTTAATGAAGTTCCGTTTGATTCTAATAGAAAAATGATGACAACAATACATAAAATTGGTAATAAGTATCGCATAATTACTAAAGGAGCACCAGATGTATTATTACAGAAATGTACAAAAGAGGTTTTAGAAATTAATGAAATGCAAAATCAATATAATGTAAGAGTTCAAGCACTGCAAACTTCAAGAATACAAAGTGATAATAGACAAATGGCACAAAAAGCTTTAAGAGTAATAGCTGTTGCATATAAAGATGTAGATTCTTTACCAAATAAAATCGATTCGTCAAATGTAGAAAATAATTTGACATTTGTAGGCTTAATAGGAATGATTGATCCTCCAAGAGAAGGTGTAAAAGAGGCTGTGAAAACATGTAAAGATGCGGGAATAAAAACTGTAATGATAACAGGTGATCATTTAGAAACAGCAAAAGCGATTGCAAAAGATTTGGGAATTTTAAATTTAAAAGATAAAGCGATAACTGGTCAGGAATTGGATAAAATGACACAAAGTCAATTAGAAAAAAATATAAAAGAATATTCAGTATTTGCAAGGGTTACGCCAGAACATAAGGTGCGAATTGTAAAAGCATGGCAGAGAAATGGGGCAGTAGTAGCAATGACAGGTGATGGAGTAAATGATAGTCCGGCATTAAAAAATGCTGATATCGGAATTGCTATGGGTAAAAATGGTACAGATGTTGCTAAAAATGCAGCAGATATAATTCTTACTGATGATAATTTTGTAACAATAGTAGAGGCTGTAAAACAAGGAAGAAATATATATGATAATATAAAAAAAGCAATACACTTTTTAATTGCAACTAATATAGGGGAGATAGTAACAATTTTTATGGGATTAGTATTAGGCTTAAAATCACCATTACTTGCAATTCAATTATTATGGATAAATTTAGTTACAGACTCATTACCTGCAATTGCTCTAGGATTAGAAAATCCTGAAAAGAATATAATGAAGAGAAAACCTGTAAATAGCAAAAAAGGAATATTTGCTGATGGATTATGGAATAAGATTATAGTTGAAGGAACTATGATTGGAGTATTGACACTTGTGGCATTTAGTATTGGAAACAAGTATTATGGTTTAGAAGTAGGTAGGACTATGGCGTTTTTGGCAATTGGATTTTTAGAGTTAATACATAGTTTTAATATTAAAAGTGAGGGTTCAATATTTGATGCCGGAATTTTTGAAAATAAGTATTTGTTGGGAAGCTTTGTTTTAGGTGTGTTTATTCAAATTATTGTGGTTGTTGTGCCTGTGTTTGCTGGTGTATTTGAAGTTGTTCCTTTGAATTTGACGCAGTGGATTATTACAATCTGTATAGCTGTGCTGCCTATTCCAGTTATAGAGTTGCAGAAAAAACTTGATTTTAGAACGAGTTCAAAGGCAATTGTTTATGATAAAAAAGTTCGGAATTTAATTATAATATGGTTGATAAAAAATAGTAAAAAGTGTTGATGATTTTTAATTGATATGATACAATAAATTTGTCGAAAGATAAACTAAAGAAAAGAGGGATATAAAATTATGAAAAGTATTAGATGTATTTTGATAAGTTGCCTAATATTTATTGTATTATTGTGTAATTTTAGTTTAGCTGCTTCAGTAGAGGTAAATAAAGATAATTTGGAAACAGCTTTTAAAGGATTTGTAAAATCAGATTCTAATGAAGATAATTATGCTATTACAGTATTAGATGACACTATAAAAATAACAGTAGATGGTGAAAGTTATATTTTAAATTATGATTTGACAGATAAACCAACTTTTTCAATGGAGGTGCCTATTAAAGAAGGAATGACATATGAAGAATTCAAAAATGAAACTGATAATTTAAATTTACCGATGCTTGGATATATGGCAGTAGCTAATATTCAAGGAGTAGCATATGAGGATTCAATGGGATATTTCTTACTTACATATGCTGAAGATGCTTTAAATGGTGGTTTTTCAACTGATGATACGTATGTTATAGTTGATGATATGAATCTTGAAGATGGAGTTACAATAGAAAAAGATGAAAATGATACAAAAACTATTTATACATCTGAGTTTGGAAATAGAGTAATGGAATATACAAATAGTTTATATAAAGATAAACAAACTATAAGTGATTCAAATGAAATAAATTCTTTTACTTGGACTACAGAACAAAGTGATGTAACAGATTCATCATGTAGTATTACTTCAAAATTAGTTGTTAATATGGATGCGGATTTTTCAAAATTAGTTGGAATTATGGATTCGATAGGTGGTTCAACTAATGGAGGAACTTTACCAGAGGATACAGACAATGATGATGATGGAAACAATGCAGTATTAGATAGTGACAGTGATAATGATAAAGGGAACGATGTAATATTAGATGAAGAAGATGAAGATGATACTACTTCTAAAAAAATACTACCTGAAACAGGTTTTAATGATATGATAAATTTTGTAATTATTTGTAGTATATTATTTGTAATATTTTTAGGAGTAAAAAATAAACAATATAAAGAAATAAAATAAATAATTTTATAAAATTCATTGCAAATATTTAAAAAATGTGATAAAATAGCTATGCTTTAAAAGTAGTATAGCTATTTTTAAATCTCTACTTAACTAAAAAGTTAGGTTGTATAATCCATAGGGAGGTGAAAGATAATGAATAAATACGAAAGTGTTGTCATTGTTAATCCAAATGTTGACGAAGCAGGTTTAAAAGCTTTAGAAGAAAAATTCACAGGATTAATCAATGAAAATGGAAAAGTTGAATCAGTTGAAAACATGGGTAAAAAAAGATTAGCTTATGAAATTAAAAAATTCAAAGAAGGTACATATATGTTATTTAACTTTGAAGCAAAACCAGATTCAATAACAGAACTTGAAAGAGTTTACAGAATTACTGATGATATAATTAAATTTATCGTTGTAAGAAAAGAAGATTAATAAAAAAATAAAAAGTGGGACCTAAATTAAAGTAAAAGATTTGTAAGTTAAAAGTTTTGTGAAAGTTTTAATTTATGATAAGTGATACGAAAGGATGATATAAAAATGAACAAAGTAATATTAATGGGTAGACTTACAAGAGACCCGGAAGTAAGATACACACAAACAAACAATACTCTAGTTGCATCATTTAGCTTAGCAATAAATAGAAGATTTGTAAGACAAGGAGAAGAAAGACAAGCTGATTTTATAAATATTGTAGCTTGGAGCAAATTAGGAGAATTTTGCAGTAAATACTTTAAGAAAGGTCAACAAGTTGGAGTAATCGGAAGAATCCAAACAAGAACTTGGGATGATGATCAAGGTGTTAAACACTATGTAACAGAAGTAGTAGCTGAAGAAGCATATTTCGCTGATAGTAGAAGAGATGGAGATATGGGTTCAGGAGATTTTGAAAATACTTTTGGAAACACTTTTGGAAATACAATGCCAGGAAGTATGGGATCAGATTTCGAAACATCATCTGCAGATGATTTACCATTTTAAAATAACTAAGAGAGGGGGAAAATAACAAAATGGCAGATAAAAAACAAAAAAGAAATAATAAAAATTATGATGAAGACTACAACCCAAAATTCAGAAAACAAAGAAAAAAAGTTTGCGTTTTATGTAGTGACAAAAACTTTGAATTAGATTATAAAAATCCAGATCAATTAAAGAAATTTGTTAATGATAAAGGTAAAATCTTACCAAGAAGAACAACAGGTTGTTGTGCTAAACATCAAAGAGATATAACTACAGCAGTTAAAAGAGCTAGACATATTGCTGTATTACCATATTCTCAACAATAATAAATATAAAAAAGCTAGAACTTTAATTATAAAGTTTTAGCTTTTTTCATATAAATATACTTTTTAAAAATTTTGATATATATTATTACACAACTATTTACATAAAATTGAAAATTCGTTGCATTTTTTTTAAAAATATAGTAAAATAAGAAAAGATTAAGGAGAGAGAAAAATGTTAAATGAATTAGTAATTGATAAAGATTTAGAAAAATTGTCAAATGAAGTAGAAGATGAAATAAAAGAACAATTCGAACGAATAGAAAAAATAAGTGAAAAGAATAGTTTAAAAGTATTATCAGCATTTCAAAAATGTAATTTACAGGAAATGCACTTAAATTCATCAACAGGATATGGCATTGATGAAGCTGGAAGAAATAAAATAGAAGAAATATATGCAGAAGTATTTAAAGCAGAAGAGGCATTAGTACGTGCACAATTTATATCAGGAACACATGCATTAGCAATAACATTATTTGCACTTTTAAGACCAAATGATACAATGATAAGCATAACTGGTGCACCATATGACACACTTCAGACTGTAATAGGATGTGGAGCAGAAGCAAGTCCAAGTTCATTAAAAGCATTTGGAATTAAATATGAGCAAATAGAATTAGTAAATGACAATTTTGATATAAAAGCAATGCAAGAAAGACTAAAAAAGCAAGATGTAAAATTAGTTGAAATTCAAAGATCAAGAGGATATTCAACAAGAAAAAGTTTAGACATCGAAAAAATTGAAACAGTAATAAAAGCAATTAGAGAAGTAAATAAAGAAGTTATCATAATGGTAGATAATTGTTATGGAGAATTTGTACAAGACAGAGAACCAATAGAAGTAGGAGCTGATATAGCAGTTGGTTCATTAATGAAAAATTTAGGAGCAGGAATTGCAACATCAGGAGCATATATTGTAGGTAGAAGAGATTTAATTGAATTATGTGCAGAAAGATTAACAGCACCAGGGATAGGGAAAGAAATAGGACCTTCTTTAGGGCAAAATACACAATTTTTAAAAGGGTTATTTTTTGCACCACAAGTTGTAGAAGCAAGTGTTAAAACTGCAATATTTGCAAGTAGAATTTTAGAAAGATTAGGATATGATGTTGATCCAAAATATGATGAAATAAGAGCTGATATAGTACAAACAATCAAGCTTGGAAAAGAAGAAAACTTAATAAAATTTTGTCAAGGAATTCAAAAAGGTTCACCAATTGATTCAAATGTAATTCCATATCCAAGTGAGATGGGTGGATATGAAGATAAAGTTATCATGGCAGCGGGAACATTTACAGAAGGTTCAACAATAGAATTAAGTTGTGATGGACCTATAAGAGAACCATATATCGCATATATGCAGGGTGGACTTAGTTTTAGTTATGGAAAATTTGGAATTTTAAAAGCAATTCAAGAAATGAAAAAATAGAAAGAAGGATTTGGGGACGTGTTAAAAATCCCTCTTTTTAGAGAGGAATAAAATGAAAGTTATAGTAATAGGAGGCGGACCTGCTGGAATGATGGCAGCCATAACCGCCGCAGAAAATGGACATAAAGTTACTTTATTAGAAAAGAAAGAAAGATTAGGAAGAAAGTTATTAATTACTGGAAAAGGAAGATGCAATATAACATCTTCATTACCCATTGAAGAATTTATTCAAAATACACCAGGTAATGGACAATTCTTATATAGCTGTTTTAAAAATTATACTAATAAAGATGTAATTCAATTTTTAAAAGAAGAAGGATTAGAAGTAAAAGAAGAAAGAGGAAATAGAATATTTCCAGTAACAGATAAATCTTTAGATGTTTTAGAATGTTTTAAAAATAAATTAAAAAAATTAAATGTAGATACAAGATATAATACCAGAGTAATAGAAATTATACCTAAAGAAAATAGCTTACAGGTGAAAACAGAAAAAGATACTTTTGAGGCTGAAAAAATTATTTTAGCTACAGGAGGAAAAAGTTATCCATTAACTGGTTCAACAGGAGACGGATATAAATTGGCTGAAAGATTAGGTCATACAATAACGAAAATAAGACCTTCATTAGTGCCATTAGAAAGTTATGATAAAAATATATGTAGAAGTCTGCAAGGATTGTCTTTAAGAAATGTACAAATTGAATTAAGAAATAAAGAGAATAATAAAGCAATTTATGAAGATTTTGGAGAGATGTTATTTACACATTTTGGTGTCTCTGGACCAGTTATTCTAAGTGGTTCAGCACATCTAGTAAGATTAAAAAATATTGAGGAACTTTTAAAAAAGAGAAACATTGTATTAAAGATAGATTTTAAACCAGCACTTTCAGAAGAAAAACTAGATGATAGGATTTTAAGAGATTTTGCAGAATTAAAAAATAAGCAATTTAAAAATAGTTTAGATAAGCTTTTACCACAAAAATTAATACCTATAATTATTGAAAAAAGCAAAATAAACCCAGAAAAAAGAGTGAATGAAATAACTAAAAAAGAAAGAAAAAATTTTGTAAAATTATTAAAAAATTTTGAAATATATATTAGTAATTTTAGACCTATAGAAGAGGCTATAATTACAAGTGGTGGAATAAATATAAAAGAAATAAATCCTAAAACAATGGAATCTAAAATAATAAAAGGATTATATTTTGCAGGAGAGATAATAGATGTTGATAGTTATACAGGAGGATTTAATCTGCAAATAGCTTATTCTACAGGATATACAGCTGGAATGTGAGACAGTGGGATTGTCCCAAAGTGTCTTAAAAGGGAGGAATATGGATAATTTTATTTCAATTAAAGAAAATATTCAAACTGAAATAGTAGTAAAGAAATCAAAATTTATATGTAATTTAATAAAAGTTGAAACACAAGAAGAAGCGGAAAACATTATAAAACAAATAAAAAAGAAATATTATGATGCAAGACATAATTGTGTTGCATATAGGGTTATTGATGATGAAAAAATAGTTGAAAAAGCGAGTGACGATGGAGAACCTTCTGGGACTGCTGGTGGACCAATGTTAAATATTTTACAAAAAAATAATTTGTGTAATGTTGTAGCTATTGTTACAAGGTATTTTGGAGGAATACTACTTGGAACAGGAGGTCTTGTGAGAGCATATTCTGATGCAACTATTGATGCAATAGAGATTTCAGAAAAAGTTGAAATATGTATGGGGCAAGAGCTAGAAGCAGAAATAGAGTACAATAATTTAGAAAGTTTTAAATATTATTGTAAAATAAATGATATATATATTAACGATTTTGGATATTCTGATAGAGTTATTTGTAAAATTCAGTTAGAAGATGTGAGTATGCAAAGATTAGTTGAAGATTTTGAAACAAAAAAAGTGAATTTGATAAATTTAAAGTTTTTATCTAAAAAATTAATAAATAAAAGTATAATAAAATAGTCTTTTTGTAAAAAATTGGAAATTATGATTGAAATTTCAAAATATAAATAATATAATTCGAACTGTAAAAAATTTACAGTTCTTTATTTTTTGCATAAAAATGCATTATTTTACATTTAGGAGGGAATTATATGAAAGAAAAAACTACAGTTTTGATTGCAGATGATAATCAAGAGTTTAGTCAAACACTTGCTAATTATATACAAGAGCAAGAAGATATGGAGGTTATAGGAATAGCAAAAGATGGAGAAGAAGCTATAGACATGATAACAAATGTAATGCCAGATGTTGCTTTATTAGATGTTATAATGCCACATCTAGATGGAATAGGTGTTTTAGAAAAAATGAGTATAATAAAATGTGATAAAAAACCAATTTGTATAATGTTGTCTGCTGTAGGACAAGATAAAATTACTCAAAAAGCAGTAGGGTTAGGTGCTGAATATTATGTGGTTAAACCTTTTGATATTGAATTATTAATAAAAAGAATTAGAGAATTAAAGAATTTTAAACCTAATCAAAATCTTAATAGTTTAATTGGAAGAGAGATAAAATCACAGTATGTGGAGATTCCAATAAATGGAGAAAAAAGCCAAGAAAATTTAGAGGCGTTAGTTACTAATATTATTCATGAGGTAGGTGTACCAGCACATATAAAAGGGTATCAATATTTAAGAGAAGCTATTATAATGGTTGTTAATGATATTGATGTTATTAATCAGATTACAAAAAGTTTATATCCACAAATTGCTTACAAATTTAGTACAACACCAAGTCGTGTAGAACGTGCTATACGTCATGCAATAGAAGTTGCTTGGGGTAGGGGGGATCAACAGACTGTTGAGAAGATTTTTGGATATACAATTTCTGCTGCTAAGGGAAAACCAACAAATAGTGAATTTATAGCAATGATTGCTGATAAGTTAAGATTAGAGTTAAAAAGTGCATAAAATTTTATTTTTATATTTTTATAAAAAACCGTATCTGAATTCAGATACGGTTTTTTACCTAATCAATATCAATATCATCAATCCTATTCTGCACAATCTTTTTTGAAATTTCCCACTCTCTAGGATAAAGAAGAATGAGTATTAAAGTGTTTAAATAGTTAACTGTTTCATAAACTGCCATGGAAAAATCTTCAAAAAGTTCTTTCATACTGATTACTCCTTTCAATTAAGTAATAAACTAGGTACAAATTAATTATAACATAAATCTAAAATTATGTAAAATTCTCTATAGTAATTCGATATTTACATGCATACTTTACATAAATATGGAAATGTGTTATAATCACACATAGTATATTTATAATTTAAAAAGGAGGATAGATATTAAGTTTTAATTTAGTAACTTGCAAATAACAATTAGGCAAAAGGAGAATAAAAAATGATAACAAGTAAAGTAAAAAAACTAGCAATAAGTATAAGTATTAGTATAATCATTGGATTTTTGTCAATGATACCTATGTATTATGTAAGGATACAAAATTTAGGAGGATTGTACTTAGATACGCCTCTTGTAGTCTGCTCTATTAGTTGGATTTGTTTTGTAAGTTTTGTAATATTTGTAATTGTGTTTGGATTCTGGAGCATAGGAAATTCAAAACTGGAAGGAAAAAAGGCTATTAATGATTTTATGGTAGGTTTAGAAGATGGGGAAAGAAAAGTTCTGTATAAGTACAGAAGAAATAATATAGAATCTCATATTTTAAGCCAGATTGTAGATAGTTATAATCCAATCTATTCAGCAAAAATAAAAGAAGATAATACAGTAGATTTAATTGTAAGAGAAAGAGAAACAAATAAACTTATTTGTGATCCTATAAATGTTAAAGACATTGAATACTTAGTATCACATTTCAAATTTGATGAAGAAGATTGAAACTGAATATTTATCTTTGGGAAAAAGTGCGAAGTAATATCGCACTTTTTCCATTTGTATAAATCTAAATAAATATAGAATGAATTAAAATTATATAAAATTTTTTGATGGTAGAATAAGTTTTTATATGAAGAGCAAAATAATAAAAGGTGATATAAATGAAAATATCTTTTATAAAATATGAAAAGGAAAAGAATTATCAAATTCCAAAAGTATTTGGACTAAATGTAGAAGAATTAAAAGAACCAGAGCAAATAGATGAAAAAATAGAAGAATTAAAAGAAAAACAATATACAACAATAGTAATACCAAATGAATTAGCAAGTTTTTCAGAAAAAGTAATAAATAAATATAAATATGACAATACGATAAATATCATAATAACTCCATCCAAAAAATAAATCAAATAAGAATAAATATAAAAAACAAACATATAAATTTATAAAGAAAAACTGTAAGGAGGTAAAAAATGATAGAGGCACAAAGAGAAAATTTAAGTATAAATAAATTAATAGCAGAGAAAAAAGAGATTATATTTGCAGAAGGTGATATGATAGTACCTGATTCAAAACCTGATATTTTAAATACAATTTGTACAAGTGGGGTTGTATCAATATATAAAAAAGAAGCTCAAGATGAAAAAGTAAGAATGGATGGAGCTATAAATACATATATAATGTATATGCCAGAAGGAACTGATGACGCAGTAAGAGGGTTAAACACCAGTATAGATTTTTCAGAAAATATAAATGTTCAAAATTGCAGAGAAGGTATGAATGTAATTTCAGATGTAAAAGTTAAATCTATAGAAGGAAAAGTTTTAAATGGTAGAAAAGTTGGAATTAAAGCAACACTGGAAGTTCATTTAAAAGTTTATTTAAATGAAGATGTTGAAGTGATAAATGAGATTCGAAATGAAAGTAATATTCAGATTTTAAAAGAAGATTTAAAAGTAAATTCATTAATCGGTCAAGGAGGAACAAAAATTTATGCAAAAGATAATATACAAATAGATAATATGGATAATTTAGCTGAAATATTGAAAACAAAAGTAAGTTTAGTAGATAGAGATATAAAAATAAGTTACAACAAAGTATTGACAAAATCAGAAGCAGAAATAAGAATAATGTATTTAACAGAGGATAATAGAATAAACACTATTAATTATAAAATACCAGTTGTAGGTTTTATAGATATACAAAATGTAACTGAAGAAAATTTATGTGATGTAAATCATGAAATTAGGAATATAATTATAAAACCAAATTCACAAGATGAACATTCGATTTATGTTGAAATTGAAATAGAAGTGATGTGCTATGTATATGAAGAAAAGCAAATTAATTTAATTCAAGATATGTATAGCCCTATTGAAAATTTAAAACTTGAAAAGAAACAGATACTAACAATGACAGATAAGCAAAATGTAACAGATACTAAACAGATAAGAGAGAAAGTTAATTTAAAAGATATAGATGGTTTGAATTTAATAGATGTAGATATTAGTCCCATGATAATAAATGAAAATAAAATAAATTCAAAAATTTTATATGAAGCAGAGTTAAACTTGAAATTTGTTTTTACAAATTCAAGAATGCAAATTAATATAAAAGAAGCGAAAATTCCATTTGAATATACAGTAGATAATTTGCAAAATGGTGAAACCTTAAATACAGATAGTTGTATGGAAATAAAATCAACAGATTTTATTATTCAAGATGGTGGTGATATTAATTGTAATATAGATGTTCAAACAGATACTAATATGTATAGAACTGCAAATATTAATATGATAGATAGTATTGATGAAAATGGGGAAAGAGAAGAACAAGATTACAGTATAGTAATTTATATTGTAAAAAAAGGAGATACTTTATGGAATATTGCTAAAGAATTTGGAAGTACAGTAGATGGAATTGCTAGAGTAAATGGTATTGAAAATAGAAATCAAATATTCCCTGGACAAAAGTTGTATATACCAAAATTTGAAAGAATTTCTGAGATGAGTTATGAGTAAAATTTATTCAAGACCAAGAATTAGAATTCCAAAAATATTTGTATCAAAACCTGGAAATAATAATTTTAGAAACAAGCAAAAAGTTGCAAAAATTTTTATAATAATGGTAATTGCATTTAGTACAGTTAAAATTGTATTAGATGCAGTTTTGCCAATATTTGATACACTTTGTAAAGATAGAGCTAAATCAATAGCTACAATTATATCAAATGAGCAAGCAACTATTGTAATGAAAGAGCATTCATATGATGAATTATTTTCTATTGAAAAAGATAATGATGGTAATATTATAATGATAAAATCAAATGTAGGACCTATAAATGAAATAATTTCAGATGTTGCAGTAAAGATACAAAATGAAATTAATCAAAAAGGAAAAGATAATGTAAAAATAGCTTTAGGAAGTTTTACAGGATTTAAACTGTTGTCTGGTAAAGGACCGTCAGTTCCTTTAAGAATATCATCAATTGGGAATGTAGAAACAGATTTAAGAAGTGAATTTACAGCACAAGGCATAAACCAGACATTGCATAGAATTTATTTACAAGTGGAATGTGAAGTTAGCATATTAACACCATTTGAAGATATAACAGAAATAATAACAAATCAAGTTTTAATTGCAGAAAATGTAATTGTTGGAAAGATTCCAAATACTTACTATAATTTGAATGGGATAGATAGTGGTACTACTCTTGAAGTTATGGAATAGACTAATGAACCAACGGGGACGTTCTTTTTGGTTCATATTAAATTAAGATATTTGATTTGGTGATTTTAAAAAATTTTTCTATTTTAAAATCTTTTAAAAATGCAAATGATATTAATATATTATTTGTTAAAGGAGGTTATTTATTATGGAAAATTTTGAAAATCATGATATTGAAAGAAAGGATAGACAATTAGATAATTTGATTAATATAGTTGAAAATCATACTAGAACTGAAAGACATTTAGAACAATATTCTCATATTGGCAATCCTGAAAATAAAGAAAATGCTAGAAAGATTCAAGATATTAGAGAAGAACAGATAAATGAGTTGAAAGATAAAATAAAAGGTGCTAATGATAAACAGACAAGGGAAGAACAGTTGGAAAATGTTATTAAAAAATATATTAATGCTGAGGGATATATTCGTAATAATGAGGATAATATGAGTGAAGAACAGTTGAATAATATGGAAAAGAAGCAGGATAATAGGGAAATACAGATTCAAAATTTAGAGGATGAATAATATTGTATATATATTTATTTTATGATATAAATATATTGGTGATAAATTATGAAATTTATAATACAAAGAGTAAAAAATGCAGAAGTAGAGGTAGAAAATAAAGTAGTTGGAAAAATAGATAATGGTTTTTTAGTTTTAATTGGTATAACACATACAGATACTAAAGAAATAGCAGATTATTTAATTAAAAAATTAGTTAACCTAAGAGTCTTTGAAGATGATAACGGAAAAATGAATTTATCATTAAATGATATTAAAGGTTCGTTTTTGTTAGTATCCCAATTTACTTTATATGCAGATTGTTCAGGAGGAAATAGACCATCTTTCACAATGGCTGCGAAACCTGATTTTGCAAATGAATTATATGAATATATAATAAGTGAATGCAACAAAAAAATTGATAAAGTAGAAACTGGTATTTTTGGAGCTGATATGAAAGTTAGTTTAGTAAATGATGGACCAGTTACTATAATATTAGAAAAATAAATTATAAAAAACTCGGAAGTTTTTACACTTTCGAGTTTTTATATAAAAATTTTTAGTAATTAAAAAGGCCTCATTGGAAAAGGTGGTCTTCCCGGAAATCTTCTACGTCTACGTAATAATTCTCTTAATAACAAAATTCTAATTAAATCTCGCAAGAAACGATTACGAGGTCTTCGTTGTCTTGTTTCGTTAGGAATTTGTCTATCATTACTTTCTCTAACTTCAGTTGTTACATTTACTTCAATATTAATTCTACCATCAGATTCCACTCTATCATAGATATCATCTGTCATTCGAGTTACCATATCTTCACTAATAGTAGTATTAGGAAATTGAATTCTATCACAAGCAGAACAAACCATTGGATAAACAACTCTATAAACTTCTGGATACATACGTTCTAAATCATCTGAAGATGAATACATATCTTGATTTGGCATATTGTAAAAAGCATTATTTCTATATTCATCATCTAAATTAGTATATCCTAAAATTCCTCTCATATAGTTGTCATAGCTTTCATTATACATATTTTCACTCTCCTTTATTTTATATAATATGAAAATTCTTTTAAGATGTTAATAAATTAAGTTATTTAGGACATTCTCAGATTATTAATTTTTTACATATGATACAAAAAATAAAAGAAAGGAATGTTTTTATGGAAAAATACATTAAATCTTCACTCGAACTTCACTTGTTTTTTGGCAGAATTATGAAGGAGCATGCTATTTTTTTACAAGCAGGATTCATGCCTAAAAATACAGATTATAGTAAAGAGGCAGAATGGTATCAAAGAGAATTCGAAAAATTATTATGTGATGCAGTAAAAGTTAGTAATTGTCTAGTTTGTCCAGAAGTATTAAATTCAGAAGAGCTTGTAACTGGGTATACATATCAGGCAGAAAGGAAAACTCAAGATTTAACAGGAATTTTAATTGATAGTAATATTACATTATTAGAAAAAAGATTAACAAGTAATTGTTATATGTACATAACAAGAGATATACAGCAAACGGTTTGTCATTTAAATAATGCAGCTCTTTCATTATTGGATGGTTTTATTAGATTCAAAGAAAGAATTTTGAGTAATGTACTAAGTTGTAATTTATTTACTGCTAATTATCCATTATTGATAGAACACATTATACGTGAAGCTAAATTATATCGTTATTATGTGGCGATGTTGCAAAATGGTCAAGATATAACATGTGAAGATAAAAAAGAAGTGGAATTGTTCTGGAATCAAATTATGATGGAACATGCTTTATTTATTCGTGGATTGTTAGACCCTACGGAAGAAGATTTAATTGCTACTTCAAATGAATTTGCGGAAGAATATAAAAAACTATTAGAAGAGGCAAGACAAATGACAGATGAGACAATAAAATCTGTTACAGATAAAACAATTTTGGAAACAACGAAATATAGGGATTTTAAAGAGGCTGGAACAAAAGGAATTAATGAGTGTGATATTAGGTCAATCATTTTACCACTTTTAGCCGACCACGTATTAAGAGAGGCAAATCATTATTTAAGAATATTAAAGGAATAAAATTATTAAATTGTAATAACTTATAATTGAAATTGAAGAACAAGATAATATATATTATCTTGTTCTTATCATAATTACCATTCTTTTTTAGAATTTAATAATTCTGAAATATAACCAATTAAGCAATAAGGAGCTAAAATAAATGCATATAATAAAACATAAACTATGAAAGCTAAGAAACTTCTTTTTTCTAATTTACATTCAATATCTTTTAACATATTTTTTCTCCTGATCTCGATTAATAAGCAAAGTAGCATTCCAAATAGAAGTACAAACAAAGACATCCAACCAATCAATAATTGACTTCCTAAAGCTAATAGTATTAATCCAAGTGGTACAAATATAAGAAGAGCAAGGTCTATAAAAAGGAAAAATACATTTAAAAGCATTAAAAATTTAGATTTAAAGTTAAGATCTTTAGATGTTAGTACTTTTACTTTTTTAAAAGCTTCGATCATTCCTCTAGCCCATCTCTTTCTTTGTTTACCTAACCCACTTAATTTTTCTGGAACTTCTG
The DNA here is from genome assembly GCA_017410505.1 of Clostridia bacterium. Taxonomy (GTDB): domain Bacteria; phylum Bacillota; class Clostridia; order TANB77; family CAG-508; genus CAG-269. The sequence continues at coordinate 38,685 of JAFQQR010000038.1, forward strand.
TAAAAGCAATTGCATTTTTTGAAAAATTAGTAGTATAACCTCTACTTAATAATTCCCAAGTTAAAACAATATCTTCTCCAACACAATTTTGCCATCCACCTATTTCTTTTAATTGTTTTGTTTTATAAGCACTAAAAGCACCTTGTGCAACTAAAGTTGAATTATAATTACCTTGAATTAGTTTTACTCCAAATATACCTAAGCTATAATCCCATTCTTGTAATTTAGTAACAAAACTTTTCTTAGCATTTTTGACAAATAAACATCCTGCTGTAGCTGCAGTCTTTTTATCTGAATTTACTAATGTGCTCATTATATTTCTTATTGCTAATGGATGAAGAATTGTATCACTATCTACTGTGATTGTATAATCTGTTTTTACATGTTCTAATCCTTTATTTAAAGCTGATGCTTTACCCATATGATTTGATTCTATAAGTGTTATTGCAGAGTCAGCTTCCATAGATTTTAACAGTTCTAATGAACCATCTGTTGAGCCATCATCTATTATATTTATATGAATGTCTCCACAGTACTTTTGTTTTTTTATTGATTTTATTGTTTCTTCTATATATTTTTTTGAATTATATACTGGTATTAAAACAGTAACATCTTTTTCTTTTTTTGTACATGCCTTTTCTTCTTTTTTATCATGCAATAAACTAATAAACATAAATATGAAATTAAATCCAGGAATTAAAGCTATAAATGTTACAAGATATATTGCTAGAAAATAGCCAAATGAACAAGCTATATCATTAATCCAATTAATGTTTATAAATATTGAGCAGATAAGACAAAGAGTAGCAAGTGCTGTTGATATAAAAAACATTTTTATCACCCCATATTGCATTGTATGAAAATTGTGAAAAAAAGGTGATGATTGTAAAAAAATGTCGAAAACTATTTTGAATGAATATGATATAGAGAGGTGAATAAAAAATGAATTTAAAAAAAATCTTAGTGATAGCAATTATTATTGTAGTAATAGCAAGTATGTTTTTTATATTTAATAAATATAAAAATGATAAAAGAGTAAATGTTAAGGTTCCAGTATTGCTGTATCATAATTTTGTTAATACTGTTCCTGATAAAGATCCTGATAATTTTAATTATATAAATACGCCACAAAGTTTTGAAGAAAATATCAAAGTTATTCTTGAAAATGGATATACAATAATATCAATGAAAGAATTAAATGATTCGTATAATTTGAAAACTGATTTACCGTCAAAGCCTATTGTGGTAACTTTTGATGATGGATATTATAGTAATTATGAATATATATATCCAATTTTGAAAAAATATAATGTTAAAGCTTCTATTTTTGTAACTACTGATAAGGTGGGGAAAGAGATAGATGGTATAAAATATTTAGGATGGAATGAATGTTTAGAAATGCAAAATAGTGCTCTGGTAGAGATATTTAGTCATAGTAAAAGACATGTATTTTATGATAAACTTCCTGCTAGAGAAGTTCGTGATGATGTTATTGAGTCTTACAGAGTAATAGAGAAGGAATTGGGAAAAAAGGATTTTAAAGTATTTGCTTATCCTTATGGTGCATATACAGAAGAGGCAGTGAGAGCTTTAAAGAATAATGGTATTGACATGCAGGTGTATGATATTGGTATTAATAATTTTAAAAGTTTTAATAAGGATTATGTTAAAAGAATTAATATTCCTTGCGAGATGACAGGAAAAGAGATTGTAGATGAAATAGAGAAAAATTATTAAAAAAATTTTAAATATAAATAAAAAACCTCGGAAGCATATAAACTTCTGAGGTTTGATTTCGTATAAAAGCATATTATCTTTTTGAGAATTGTGGAGCTTTTCTAGCTTTTTTAAGACCGTATTTTTTTCTTTCTTTCATTCTAGGATCTCTTGTTAAGAATCCATTTGTTTTTAAAGCTGGTCTAAATTCGCTATTTGCTTCATTTAATGCTCTAGCAATACCATGTCTGATTGCTCCAGCTTGACCTGTAAATCCTCCACCTTGAACTGAACAAATAACATCATATTTATCAGTTGTATTTGTAACTGTAAGTGGTTGTCTTACTATAACT
>JAFQQR010000039.1 GCA_017410505.1 Clostridia bacterium
AAATTATAAAATATGTAAATAAATTAAATATAATACATTCCACATTTTTTCCTTCTAGCTTTATTGCTTGATATATCTTGCCCCAGATTCTGCTGTAATGTTATTAGAATTATATACTTTTACTTCTATTAAGTTCTCTCCTGTTTGTAATTCCATTGGCAATACATATTCTAATTCTTTTAAATTCTTATCTTTTATATTTAATACATATTTTTGATTATCATCTTGATTTAGTCTAATTTCAATTCTTGTAAGTAATTCTTCATCAGATGTTTTTATTACAAAGTGTTTTACTTCATCATCAATATCTATAATTAATTCTGGTTTTGATACTCCATTGATTTTTTGTGATTTTGTATCTTTATTATTATCCTCATCAACAGCAACTACTGTTAATGTGTGTAATCCTTTAATTGCATCTATTTCTTGTTCAATGTTTGTGTCATTTATTTCTATTTTTTGTTCTTCTTCGTCATCCCATTTATATGTCATATAAGAAATCATTTTTTCCCCATTATATGTTATTTTGATTTTATTTCCTGCTACTTCAAAATTTATATTACTTTCAATTTCATATTGTTTTTCATATGTCATTTCTTTTCCTTCTTCATCTTGTACTTTAACATATAAAGTATTTGTTCCTGATGGTACATCTATTTCTTGTTCTAAATATTGTCCATTATTTCCATTAACAACTACCTTATCTTCTTCATTCCACCCGTATTCTATTTTGGCTATATTTTTCTTATGTGTAACTTTTAGTAATATAACTGTATCAGATTTATTTTCTATAGCAATTGTTGGTTGTAAATTTTGTTGTTGTTCACTATGGTTTTTATATACTGAATAAACTCCTGTCCCAATCATAAACACTCCAAATACCAATATTACCAATCCAAAAAATTTTAATATACTTCTTATCTCTATAGGTTGTTTTTTTCTTCTATTATTTTTCTTCTTTTCTATTGGCATACTTGTAGAAAGTATTTGATTCATATATTACACCTCTATTTATATTATTTTTTAGAGTCTTCAACTCCATATATTTCGCACATTTATCATTAATTCATATTTACTAATCTAAAGAAATTATAACATACGCTTTTTTAAAAGTAAACTATTTATAAAAAAAAATGAGATAGAAAATTCTATCTCATTTTACACTTTATAATACAAATTTTTTAACCAATATAATTCCACCCACTACTGTTATTAAAAGTATAAATCCTATCATAAAATATATTTTTACTTGACCTGTTGATGCAGATAATATTATTGGTGCACCATCTGTGTCATCTTCACCATCTGATTTATTATCTGGCGTCGAATCTATATCATGAGCATTTTTATTATTATAACATTCTAATATTTCTGCCACATTTTCTTTTACACCTATATTATCTTTTCCATTTACCCATGTAAGCATAACTTCTACATCAGCACTCTCTCCTGGTTGCAATAATTTATTTTCTAATTTTCTCGTTGATATTACATTATTTTCTTCTTTCCAATCTGGATTATCTTCTGCTATAAATTTTAAACCCTCTGGTATATAATCCACAATTTCTTTTGCATATCCTGCAATATCTCCTTCATTAGCTACTCTTATAGAATATTTAAATTTAACTGTTACTATATCTAATTTCTTTTTATCTAATTCTACTTTAACAACTGGTTCCGGATCTTGTTCTGGCATATGTCTTGTTTGAGTTATAGCATCTTTACCATTTTCAGTTACTATAGTCTGTGTCACCCATTTTTTTAATGATAAATCAAAGTAATTTACTTTAATATATTCATTATCATGTTCATCTTCTCCTTCAATAACTTCATCTAAAGTTGAATCTATGTCATTGACTATATTTCCATTTTTATCTGTATCTTCACATATTTGTGCATAATTCACTATAGTTTTTTCTGATGTAGTTGGCTCTATGACTTTAAATGCTATCTTAACATCAACATAATTTAAATTTTCATCATATGTATCTTCACTTTTATCAAAAGCTTTTAATAACGCTGGATTTTCTTTTATTCCATTAGTTTTATTTTTTCTTATTTCTCCCTGTTCTTTTGACAAATAATCCGTTACTAATTTTACAGTTTTTGTAATATCTTCTGTTTCATTTCCATCTTTATCATACATTACCCATCTATATTGTTTATTTAGCTCATTTTCTGGCAAATATTGCAAACCATCCGGTATATTATCAGATATTTTACTTGCATATCCATCTATTTCTCCTTCATTATACACTCTTATTGTATAAATTATAGTATCATCTATTACAACATCAACTGGGTCTTTTGTATGCTCATATGTTATTTTGTTTTCTTCTTTATCATATTTTACTTTTGGTATTCTTGATGTTACATCTTTACCATTAACACCTGTTATAAATTGTCTTAATGATAAATCAAATGATTTTACTTCCACTTTTTCAAAATCTTCATCATCTTCTTGTCCTAATATATAATCATCTGTTTCATTAGCTGTTACTACTAAACTACTAGCTTCAGAATCTCTATCAGCAACTACTTTTTTATTTTCATCTTTACTTGTAGTTATACCTGTATTACTAGTAATTATTCCTTCGGCATTATCTGTAACTTTACACATTATTGGTACTTCTTTATATGATAAGACCATTGCTCCATCCGAATTTGTTGTTGTTTTTGATATTATATGATTATCTAAATATGTGGTTTTTACAATTTTTTCATTATCCTCTGACACTGTCCACCCATATTCTTTATTAAACTCACTATCAACATATTGTAAATATGATGGTAAATATTCTGTTATTTCACTTGCATATCCTTCTACATCACCTTCATTATACACTCTTATCATATATACAACTATATCGCCTCTAGCTACTTCTACTGAGTTTTTAACATGATTATATATTGCCGTTGTAGTTATCTTTCCATTTTCGTCAGTAGTATTTAATTTTGAAGTATCAACTATTGGTGCTCTTGTATATTTTCCATTTGCATTTTTCAAATATTCCGAATCTTCTATTGTAGTATCTTTACTTTGTGCTATTATGAATTTTCTTAATACTAAATCAAATGATTGTAATATTACATTATCATAATCTTCATCATCTGTACCATAGTCTCTATCATTAATTAAGTCTCCTTCAGAATCTGTAAAACCTGTTATAGCTGCTTCATTTTTTATCACTATATTTGTTGCATTTTCTGCAGTTACTTTTAAATATACAGAAATCTCTTTATAATCTGGATTTTTATCATTTATTGTATTCTTATATTGTTTTAAAGAATCAAAAGCTTTTATCAAATTTGCTCCATCTGTTGTTATCTCTGTTCCTTTTCCTTTCGCTAAATAATCTGTTGATATCAATTCAACTTTGCTGTTATCTTTATTTACAGATTTAATATCCCAAATTGTTTGATTATATTTAATTGCTTCTTTTTCTTCTTCTGATAAAGTTGTATCCTCAGCTAATTCAGAATCTGTTTTTTCAGACCAAATAAATTCTAATCCATCTGGTATATTTTCTGTGATTTCTGAAGCATATCCGTCAATATCACCTTCATTGTATACTCTAAATGTATATTTTATTAAATCTCCTTTTTTTACTAATACAGGATCTTTATCTATAACATATGTAGCTGTAGTTGATACTCCATTTGCTAAATCTGTTATATCTACACTTTCGATTCTTTCTGGAACTTTAGTTCCATTTACCTCAGCTATTTTTTTTACTAATTTTAAATCAAACATAGCTGGTTCTATTACTACTTTTTCAAAATCGCCCTCATCTTCTGATGTTATAGCTATATTATCAACTGCATCAAATTCCTCTTTTATACAAGCAATATTTGTTAATACTTTTTCATTCTCAGTATCTGCCTTTGCTGTAACTATACATTCAATTTCTATTGTTTCTGATTGCAAATTATTTTCTACATATGGTTCAAGATTTTTATTATTACCATCTTCTCTTGTTATTGTTAATTTATTTGTTTCAGAATCATAATTTGCCTTAAATCCACTTGTATTTAATTTACTAAATTGCAATCCTTCTGTTAATTGATCCTCTATTATTGTTGCTCTTCCAGCTTTTTCTCCTTCATTATATATTGTTAAATTATATGTAATAACACTTCCGGTTTTTACTATAACTGGATCTTTTCTCTGAGTATATGTAGCTGTTGTGCCTGTTTTTAATGTACTTTCATCTATCTTAGGAACTCTTGAATCACTTTCTATTAAAGATACTCCATCTATTTTTGTTATGTATTTTCTTAAAGCTAAATCAAATTCTTTTGTTTCTGGCATTTTTTCAATATAAAATATAGGCTGAGTATTATCTGCATCTGCCAAATCTGTATATATTGTTATTTTTGTATTCGAATTAGATATTCCGTTTGATGCTCTTTTAGTTGATTCAGATATTAAGTATCTATATAAAATATTTGCTTGTTCTTGTCTATCTTTTCCTGAACCAGTTTGTACTCCTGAATTATCCAAACCAAGATCATACTTTGATAATGAACTATATTCACTCCCATCAATAGTATAATTAAGCCAATTACTTTTAGACATATTATTATATAAAATATCCCATTGGTTACTAATTTCTTGTCCATCTTTGTTTGAAAAATACCAAATAGCTGCTTGTTGAACAGCTTTAATATCAGAATATGTTAAAGCTACACTATAATCTTCGACATTTTTTCCTTGTTCTTTTAAAATTGTATTTAAAAATTCTTTTCTTCCTTTTTCATCTTCAGTTTCACCTAAATATAATAAATCAGCCAATGCCAACAAACCATTATAATTTTCTTCTGTAATATCTTTTAAAAGAGAAATATTGTTAGTTATAGTTGTCTTTTTTTCTTTTTTCATTTCATATGAACTCGTATATTTCTTTACTGCACCAGTATTAGTACTTGAACCACTAAAACCTATCCCTTCTCTAACACAATAATAATTTCCTTCATCTCCTGTTGTTCCAGAATTACTATTAGAGTATTTCATAATATTCCATATTACAGCACCTTCTCTTAAATCTTCATCTGTTTTGTTATTTTTAGGATTCCCTATTGCATACCCTATATTTTTTCCTGCATCTTTTCCCCCATTTATAGTTGTTGCACTGTTTTCTCTAATTAAACTAACCCCAAAATATACTGGTGTTGTTAGAGTTACTGCATTAACAGTATTAGGAATTATCATAAATATAATAGAAGTTACAATACCTAATATTATCCAAACTATCCTTTTTCTATTTACCATCGAACTTCTCCTTCATATCCTACTACTTATATTTTATTGCAATAACTTATTGAAGTCAATAGAATTTTATTTTTAAGTTTTGGTTTTTTGCAAAAGCAGTGTTACATCTCAGCACAAATACATATATATTAAAATGCAGTGACGCGCAGTTTGGAAGGACACAAACTCATACAAATCATCCAGATTAACTCTTCAAACTCTGAAATACAAACATCTTACTCATATGACTAGTCCGACCAGCAAGGAACGGAATTTTAATATATATGTATTTGTGCTGAGATGTAACGCTGCTTTTGCAAAAAAACGAAACTGAAACTACATCTTAAAATTACATTTGTATCATAAAAATTATATTTCCTTATATTATTAAATAAGAGGTGCCCTATGATAAAAAAAATTTTTATTTTAATTAATTTATTTCTATCTATTATACTACAATTAACTCCAACATCTATTTGTGATGACATAGAAGATAATAACACCATAGATGTAACTAATGAAATAATATCTTCATCCACAACTTCTCAATCTGAAATAAAAACACCAGAAACTAATTCTCGTTCATGTGTTGTAATAGACAGAAATAGTAATACCGTTTTATATGGTAAAAACGAAAACTCTAAAAGAAAAATGGCTTCAACTACAAAAATAATGACTGCAATTATAATAATAGAAAACTATAATTTAGATGAAACGATAGAAGTTTCAAAAAAAGCTGCTGGAACTGGCGGTTCAAGATTAGGTTTAAAAACTGGAGATAAAATTACAATTAGAGATTTGCTATATGGTCTAATGCTATGTTCTGGTAATGATGCTGCTGTAGCTCTTGCTGAATATGCTGGTAATGACATACCAGGATTTGCTAAATTAATGAATAAAAAAGCAAACGCTTTAGGCCTTAAAGATACAAATTTTGAAACTCCTCATGGTCTTGATGCAGATAATCATTATACTACCGCATATGAACTTGCTACTTTATCTAATTATGCTTTGAATAACAAAACTTTTTCCCAAATTGTGGGAACAAAAAATTATACTGTCACAATAAATGGATCTCCAAAACAATTATCCAACACTAATGAATTATTAGGGAATTTAGACGGTGTTTACGGAATCAAAACTGGTTTTACAAATGGTGCTAATAGATGTTTAGTAACTGCATGTAAAAGAAATGACATGGATATTATATGTGTAGTATTAGGAGCCGATACAAAAAAATTCAGAACATCAGATAGCATAAAATTAATTAATTACATTTTTGATAATTTCAAGCCTGTAAATATAAAAGAAAAAATTTATAAAGATTTTGAAAAATGGAAAAATGAAAATTTAAACAAAGTTATAGTTAATAAAGGAATATCTCAGAACATTAATCTAGAAATAGAAAATATAAATAACTCTATAATACCTATTAGAAAAGACTTAATAGATTCGATAAATATTTCAATAAATTGCTCAACCATTTTTGAAGCTCCACTACCAGAAAAAACAACTATTGGAAATATTCATATTACAATATCTGAAAATGTAATATTAGACTATAATATTTACAATTCATCTGAAATCAAACGTAAATCATGGTCTACTTATATTTTAGATATATTAAAAAATTATCCTAACATACTAGAAAAAAATTTGATATAAAAAAAATAAAAAAGAGGATTTTAATATCCCCTTTTTATCTATTTTTATTAAACATTTTCTTTAATGTAATCTACAACATCTCCTACTGTTACAACTTTTTCTGCATCACTATCAGGAATTTCTATATCAAATTCTTCTTCTATAGCCATTACTAATTCAACTATATCTAAAGAATCAGCTCCTAAATCATCTATAAATGATGCTTCCATTGTTACAGATGTATCTGTTACACCTAATTGTTCAACAATTATAGCTTTTACTTTTTCTAAAATTTCTTCTGAACTCATAATTTCGAGTTCACCCCCTCTCAAGTTTTCCATTTATATGTATTATCTATTTCCATAATACTTTTATATTATATGTTATTACATTTGTCAAGTATATTTACTAATTATTTTAATTTTATACTAACCATTCGATTTTTTCTTATTTCTTTTCATTCTGTTTATCAAATTCTTCAATCATTTTATCAACTGCTTTATTCTCAACAAATTTTTCAGCCTGAATAATTGTATATTCAAATAATAATTCATCACTACTTCCATGAGCCTTAACAACAGGTTTCTTAACTCCTAAAAATAAAGCTCCTCCATATGATTTATAATCCATAACTTTAGTAAATCTATTCATAGCAGGTAATGCCGGAATAGCAGCAATCTTTGAAAAAATATTTTTAAATAAACTCTCTTTCAAAGAAGTCTTTACAAATTTTCCTAGACCTTCTGTTGTTTTCAAAAACACATTTCCAGTAAAACCATCAGTTACAATCGCATCAATTTTCCCAGAAAAAGCATCTCTACCTTCCACATTTCCCACAAAATTTATACCTAACTCTTCAGACTTTTCCTTTAACAATTGATAACTTTCTTTTACCAATTCATTACCTTTTGTTTCCTCTGTACCAATATTCAAAAGTCCTATCGCAGGTTTCTCGATTCCAAAAGTATTTCTCAAATATATTGTAGACATTTGAGCAAACTGCAACAAATTTATAGGCTTACAATTTGTATTAGAACCACAATCCATCAATAACAATTGACTTTTATATGCAGGTAATATTCCAGCTAATGCTGGTCTATCAATCCCTTTAATTCTACCAACAAGTAATGTTGCACCAGCCAACAAAGCCCCAGAATTTCCAGCAGATATAAATACATCTCCCTCATCCTTTTTTAACATATTAAAACCAACCACCATTGAAGAATCCTTCTTATGTTTTATAGCAACAGTTGGCTGATCCTCCATCTCTATTGTCTCTGTTGCATTATGAATCTTTAATCTATCAGAAATCTCCTCAATCTCTTTTCCATAAAACTCTTTTACCTTACTTCTTATGACATCTTCTTTTCCAACTAAAACTACTTCAGCTTTTACTTTATTTATTGCATTTACTGCACCCCTTATATTAGCATCTGGTGCATTATCTCCACCCATTGCATCTAATATTATCTTCATCTTACTCCTCCAATTTCAGGTTATACTACTAAATATTTACGCTATAACATTTTTTATATACCACCTATTTTATTATTGTTTTAACAAAAAAGCAATAGTTTTATAAAAAATAAATTGCCATCAAAATCAATAATTTTAATGACAACTTATTTTTTAATTAAAGTAAACTATAATAAATACATGCTAATATAAGATATCGTGCATAGATAATTATTCACTACTTTATCGCGATTATCAAATTTAAAATTTTTCAAAAGTCTAAGCATTTCAAAAGTCTCATTTACTACAGTATGTGCTTCAAGATATCCTTTTTTACCAACTACAAATTTAGCAATCTTTTCACCATTAAATACTTCATATGCATTAATATGTTCATCCACTTCATCGTAAGCAATAAATACAGTTATCAAAAAGGCATTATTTCCCTTATGTTTTGTAACTTGATTTTCAAATCTTTCAATAATCCATTTAAAAAATCTTTGAACTTCTGGATCCGTCTTGGGAGGCTTTTCTTCTGCCTTCGCCTTTTTTACTAACTGATTCACCAATAACAAGTTTTCATCCGAAATCTTTTTTCCCTCTTCTAAAAACTTAGGAACAATTAATTGTAAACACTCATTCAATCTCAGTAGAGTAGTTGAAATTGCTGATATGGCTATCAATTTATGCAATGACGAATGTGACGGGAATTTCTCAGTCTATGTATGGAGCCGAGGAATGAAATAAATTGATAGCTATATCAGTAATTTCAACGGCCCAACTCTATGCAAAAAAAGTGGAAATAAAATCCACTTTCTTTGACTATTTTTTAACACAAAGATATAATCTAAAACCGCCAAATGCATAATATTTATCCTTCGACTTATACACTGCTTTATAATTCGGCATACCATTAAAAAGATCAACTACCTTTTTCATTACAACTTCAAAATCATCATCATTTTCAACATATCTTGGATAATATCTATCCTTACTCTCACAATAAGCACTATCTTCCAAACGCAATTTTCCAATAGAATTTTCACCTTCTATTATGCTTATATGATACTCATCTTCAGCGCAATAATACCTCTCAATCTCTCTATCAAGTCTACCTAAAAGCCAATAAAATAATCCATTAACCTCCAAATCTATCGGATCATTCAAAAAAAACTTTTCACTTATCCGCTTAACCAAAATTTCCGCCGCAATTACTTTATCATTCTTCATAAAACACATCCTCCTAACAATTGTCTAAAAGAATTCACCACTACAAGCTCAATATCCCATATTATACAATATATTCCACAAGTTGTAAATATGTAGAGTAGTTGAAATTGATGGTTATATCAGCAATTTCAATGGCCCAACTCTATGCAAAAAAACTTCATGCAAAACAAAAAATAGGAAAAACCTAAATTTTCCCTATTTTATAATAATATTATTCAATTATATCAGCAACTACACCAGAACCAACTGTTCTACCACCTTCACGGATAGCGAATCTTAGTCCTTTTTCAATAGCGATTGGTGTAATTAATTCGATTGTCATTGAAACATTATCACCTGGCATAACCATTTCTGTTCCAGCTGGTAAATCAATAACACCTGTAACGTCTGTTGTTCTGAAGTAGAATTGTGGTCTGTATCCATTAAAGAATGGTGTATGTCTTCCACCTTCTTCTTTAGTTAATACATAAACTTCAGAAGTAAATTTTGTATGTGGATTTATTGATCCTGGTTTTGCTAAAACTTGACCTCTTTCGATGTCTTTTCTATCAATACCTCTTAATAGAACACCAATGTTATCTCCAGCTTCAGCTTGGTCTAATAATTTTCTGAACATTTCAACACCTGTTACAACTGTTTTTCTTCTTTCATCTGTTAAACCAACGATTTCAACTTCGTCTTGTAATTTAACTTCTCCTCTTTCTACTCTACCTGTTGCAACTGTTCCACGTCCTGTAATTGTGAATACGTCTTCAACTGGCATTAAGAATGGTTGGTCTACTGGTCTTTCTGGTGTTGGGATATAGCTATCAACTGCATCCATTAATTCTTTCATTGGAGCATATTCAGCTGCATTTGGATCTGTAGCTCCACTTTCTAATACTTTTAATGAAGATCCTTTTATTACTGGAATATCATCTCCTGGGAAACCATATTCTGATAATAAGTCTCTAACTTCCATTTCAACTAATTCTAATAATTCTGGGTCATCAACCATGTCACATTTATTTAAGTAAACAACGATGTATTTAACACCAACTTGTCTAGCTAATAAGATGTGTTCTCTTGTTTGTGGCATAGGACCATCAGCTGCAGAAACAACTAATACTGCACCATCCATTTGAGCTGCACCTGTAATCATGTTTTTAACATAGTCAGCATGTCCTGGACAGTCAACGTGTGCATAGTGTCTGTTATCTGTTTCATATTCTACGTGAGCTGTGTTAATTGTGATTCCTCTTGCTTTTTCTTCTGGAGCTCCGTCGATTTGATCGTAAGCTTCGAATTTAGCTTTTCCTAATAATGATAAATATTTTGTAATAGCTGCTGTTGTTGTTGTTTTACCATGGTCAACGTGTCCGATTGTACCAATGTTAACGTGTGGTTTGTTTCTTTCAAATTTTGCTTTTGCCATTTTAAAAATCCTCCTTAATTTTTAGAGGTCAGAAGTCAGACATCAAAGGTCAGATTGTATCCTATATCTTTATTCTGTCTTCTGCCTTCATTTATTTTTTAAAATTTAATAACTTATTTAAATTTCACTTGCATTTTACAACATATTTGAGTAAATTGCAAGTACTTTATTAATTTTATTCAGCTTTCTTTTTTGAAGCAACAATACTTTCAAGTACTGATTTTGGAACTTCTTCATAATGAGAAGGTTCCATAGAGTATGAACCTCTACCTTGAGTTTTAGAACGTAAGTCTGTTGCATAACCAAACATTTCTGATAATGGTATAAATGAGTGAATTTCTTGCATTCCATCATCAGCATCCATACCTTCCATTCTACCTCTTCTAGAGTTTACATCTCCTATAACATCTCCCATATATTCTTCTGGAACTGTTATTTCAACTTTCATAATTGGTTCTAATATAACTGCATTAGCTTGTTTACATCCTTCTTTGAATGCCATAGAAGCAGCTATTTTAAACGCCATTTCTGAAGAGTCAACTTCGTGGTATGAACCATCAACTAATGAAACTTTGAAATCTATAACTGGATAACCAGCTAAGATACCGCTTTCAGCAGCTTCTCTCATACCTTGTTCAATTGGTTTAATATATTCTTTTGGAACAGCTCCTCCAACGATTTTGCTTTCAAATTCTATTCCTTTACCTGGTTCTAATGGTTCCATTTCAAACCATACGTCACCATATTGTCCTTTACCACCAGATTGACGAATAAATTTACCTTGAACTTTAACTTTATTTCTAATTGTTTCTTTGTAAGCAACTTGTGGTTTACCTACATTACATTCAACTTTGAATTCTCTTTTTAATCTATCAACAATAATGTCTAAGTGTAATTCACCCATACCTGCGATGATTGTTTGTCCTGTTTCTTGATTTGTATAAGCTTTAAATGTTGGATCTTCTTCAGCAAGTTTTGCTAAAGCAATTCCCATTTTTTCTTGAGCTGCTTTATCTTTTGGCTCAATAGCTATATCAATAACTGGTTCAGGGAATTCCATTGATTCTAGAATTATTGGATGATCTGGATCACATAAAGTATTTCCAGTTGTAACATCTTTTAAACCTACAGCTGCTGCAATATCTCCAGCATATACTTTGTCAATATCTTCTCTATGGTTTGAGTGCATTTGTAGAATTCTTCCAACTCTTTCTTTTTTATCTTTACTTGAATTTAATACAGTTGATCCTGATTCAAGTGTTCCAGAGTAAACTCTGAAGAAACATAATTTTCCTACAAATGGGTCTGTTGCAATTTTAAATGCTAATGCTGCAAATGGTTCTGAATCAGATGTCTTAGCTTCTGTTTCTTCTCCATCTAATGTTTCACCTTTGATATGGTCTATATCTAATGGTGATGGCATATAATCAACAACTGCATCTAATAATTCTTGAACACCTTTATTTTTATATGAAGAACCACATGTAACTGGAACTATTTTATTTGCTATTGTACCAGCTCTTAAACCTTTTTTGATTTCTTCTTCTGTTAGTTCTTCACCTTCTAGGTATTTCATCATTAATTCTTCATCTTGTTCTGCAACTGCTTCTACCATTATATTTCTATATTCATCTGCTTGAGCTTTCATATCTTCAGGAATTTCTGTTTCTTCAACATCTCTTCCTAAATCATCTTTATGAATAAATGCTTTCATTTTAATTAAATCAACTATACCTTTAAATTGATCTTCAGCACCTATTGGTAATTGGATTGGAACTGCGTTTGCCTTTAATCTGTTTTTTAATTGATCAACACAAAGCATAAAGTTAGCTCCTGTTATATCCATTTTATTAACATATACCATTCTTGGTACTTGATATTTATCAGCTTGTCTCCAAACTGTTTCTGTTTGTGGTTGAACTCCACCTTTTGCTGCTAAAACTGTTACAGCTCCATCAAGAACTTTTAAAGATCTTTGAACTTCAACTGTAAAGTCAACGTGACCTGGTGTATCAATAATATTGATTCTATTATTGTTCCAGAAACATGTTGTACATGCAGAAGTAATTGTTATACCTCTTTCTTGTTCTTGAGCCATCCAGTCCATTGTAGCTGCACCTTCGTGAGTTTCTCCTATTTTGTGTACTTTACCTGTATAGAATAATATTCTCTCTGTTGTTGTTGTTTTACCAGCATCAATGTGAGCCATTATTCCTATATTTCTTGTTCTTTCTAATGGGTATGCTCTTCCTGCCATTTTTTATATTTCCCCCTTTCAATTTAGAGGTCAGATATCTGATGTCAGAGGTCAGACATTTAACATTTAACATTCAACTTCCGACTTCTAACTTCCAACTTCCGACTTTCTTTTTTACCATTTATAATGAGCGAAAGCTTTATTAGCTTCTGCCATTCTATGTGTATCTTCTTTTTTCTTGAATGCTCCACCATTTCCAGCTACTGCATCCATTATTTCTCCAGCTAATTTTTCAGCCATTGTTTTTTCATGTCTATTTCTAGCATATGAAACTAACCATCTTAATCCTAAAGTTTGTCTTCTTTCTGGTCTTATTTCTAATGGAACTTGGTATGTAGCTCCACCAACTCTTCTTGCTTTAACTTCAAGAACTGGCATTACATTTTCTAAAGCTGCTTCAAAAACTTCTAAAGGATTTTTTCCTTCTTTTTCTTTTATGATATCAAATGCATCATATACTATTTTTTGAGCAACTGATTTTTTACCATCTAACATTATGTTGTTTACTAATTTTGTAACAACTTTGCTATTATATATTGGATCTGGTAAAACATCTCTTTTTGCTATATATCCTCTTCTTGGCACTATTCTTCCCTCCTTAAAAAATTTATTAGATATTTAAAAAAACATCTTAGGTACTCTGATAGGTTTTCCTATCCGCATAGTGCATTATAATCTATTCAAAATTTAAGCACCTTAAATTTTAGTAAGTATTACAAGCACTACTTTTATTTTTTTAAAAATATTTCACTAAATTCCATTCAAAACTCTGTAAAATTGAGTAAATTAGGTATATTGTGCAATTTTAATATTTATTACAAGCTGAGACTATACTTCCGTATGCCGAAGTTTGTAATGAATATTGAAATTGTGCAAGATGCCTGATTTAATCGATTTCACCTATTTTTTTGGTCTTTTAGCTCCGTACTTAGAACGAGCTTGCATTCTATCTTTAACACCAGCTGTATCTAATGTTCCTCTAATGATATGGTATCTAACACCTGGAAGGTCTTTTACCCTACCACCTCTTATTAATACAACACTGTGTTCTTGTAAGTTATGTCCTATACCTGGTATATAAGATGTAACTTCATAACCATTTGAAAGTCTTACTCTGGCTACTTTTCTTAAAGCAGAGTTTGGTTTTTTAGGTGTAACAGTTTTTACTACTGTACATACTCCTCTTTTTTGTGGAGCTCTATTATTTGTTAATTTTTTGTTTTTTGAGTTCCATCCATGTTGAAGAGCTGGCGCAGTTGATTTTGTTACTCCTGTTTTTCTTCCTTTTCTTACTAATTGATTAATTGTTGGCACTTAAATTTCACCTCCTAATTTCATTAAATCAAATTATTTATGTGTATTATTTTTGAAATATTTATGACACATAAATTCAACTAATTACTACGGAACTGCATATTTCACGCAATCCACTATAGCATTTAATATTTTAACATTTTTATATTAATAAGTCAAGAAAAACTTGGAAATTTTCCAAGTTTTCTATTATAGTTTTTTATTATCATTCTATCTAGAACCATCATCTTTATCTTTTTCATCAGAAGACATCATTTGTGAAACTTCTTTACTTAAATTTTCTTCTAATTCTTTCTTTGCTTCTATCGTTTCTCTATCTTGAGTTACTACTTTCATTGCTTTTCTAAAATCATTATTTTTTTGTGTAGTACTCTCTTTTTGTTCATCACTTCTATCTTCTTTAGATTCACTTAAAGCTTTATTTTTATTAAATATTTTTCCTAAGATACTAGCACCACATTTTTCTTCCGCTCTTACAAATCTATTTTTTCTTATTTTTTGTAATATGCTCATTCCAGATAAATCATGTTTTAATTCAAAAGGAAATTCCTTTTTATTATTTAAGCAATCTATATAATTTGACATTGCTTCTCTATCATTTCCCATAGCCTTTATTACAGCTGGATTTACTTTTCTATATAATGATATTGCTCCTAACAAAGACCTTGAATTCTCCCTACAAGAACTGAATATATCTAACCTTTTAAACATTGCTTTCTTTTCAGATTCAATCTGATCTAGTGAAATTGTTTCTTTTTTTCCATCACCATATTCGCAAACAACAATCCTATCATTTTCTTTCACTTCAATGCTTCTAATTTCTGATAATTCTTCCTTATTATCTTTATTCTTCTCGCTTAAATTCGTACCTTCTTTATTTTCTTTTACATTATCTTTTTCAACTTTACTATTCTCACCTGAATTATTATTTTCGTTATCTTTGCCTTTATCATTTTCATTATCATTTTTTTCTTGTTGATCTTTTTCTTGCTCATCTATTTCTTGTTCTTCTTTTTCTTTATCATCTTTTTCTTGTTCTTGTTCATCTTTTTTATATTTTTTTAAAAATTCATTTTCTTTAATATTATCTAAATTATCAAAATTCATGTTTTGCACTTTTAATTTTAAATAATCTAATTCTGATAAAATTTCTTTTCCTTCATCTAAAGATTTAGCTGTTTCAATCTCTTTTTCTAGATTCTCTATTTTTTGAGAATTTTCTTTAATTTCTCCTCTTGCTGCTTTTAATCTAGACATATCAACATCTTTTCCTTCATTTATATCATTAATCATATTCTCAACATCTTTTTTTGAATTTTCAACCATTTTAGAATATGCATTTTTTTGTGATATTAAAGCATCAATTTCATCTTTTGTTTTATATTTATATTTTCCCTTTTCTTCATTAATAGCATCAAGTACTTTATTTTTTTGTGTTTCAAATTCTTTTAATGTTTTTTCCTTATCTTCAGACATTTCTTTTTCAAGTTTTTCTAGTTCTTCTTTTTTAATTTGATAATTACTTTGAGCTACTTCTCTATCGTAAGTACCTATCATTGTTAATTTAACTTTTTCATCTAATTTTTCTAATTCACTTTTTCCTGTCTTAATTTCTTCTTTCTTTAAATCATATTCTTCTTTTTTAGAATTAAATTTACTCATTTCTTCTAATTCTTTTAAAATTTTTTCCATATTATTCTCCTTTCAAAATATAAACTTAAGTATATTTTGCTCTCATAATAAAATTATACCACAAAAAAATTTTTGTTACAACTTTTTTCTACATTTTTTTATCTTTGCAGTGCTTCTAAACTCCTCTCCGCTAATTTCATATATCTTTCCTTTTTATCCCTAATTTTCTTTCCGTCTAATTCCGGCAATATTCCAAAATTCGCATTCATAGGCTGAAATTTTTTATTTTCAGTAGAAATATAATTAGCAAGACTACCTATTACTGTATAATTAGAAAACTCTATTTTTTGTTCAATACTATTAAACTTATTTATTGCATTCAAAGCCGCCACCATTCCAGATGATATCGATTCAACATATCCCTCAACACCTGTAATTTGTCCAGCAAAATAAATATTATTATTAGATTTTAAATTATAAGTATTATCTAATATTTCTGTAGAATTTATATATGTATTTCTATGCATTACTCCATATTTTACAAAATCAGCATTTTCTAATCCAGGTATCATACTAAATATTTTTTTCTGTTCACCAAATTTCAAATTTGTTTGAAACCCAACCATATTATAAATAGTTCCTTCTGCATTATCTTGTCTCAATTGCACAACAGCATAAGGTCTTTTAGCAAATCTTGGATCATCAAAACCAACAGGTTTTAAAGGTCCAAACCTTAAAGTATCAATACCTCTTTTAGCCATTATTTCAATTGGCATACATCCTTCAAATATTTCTCTTTTTTCAAAATCATGTAATGTAACAACTTCCGCTTCTACTAAAGCTTTCCAAAAATTCTCATATTCTTCCTGATTCATTGGAAGATTGATATAACTCTTTTCTTGAGTTTCTTGTCTTTCCTTCCATTCATCAACACTTTCATCCTTCTTCTTTTCTTGTTCATACCTATTGCCATAAAAAGCAATATCAAAATTTATACTATCTTTACTAATTATAGGTGCAGCAGCATCATAAAAATACAGCTTATCCTCTCCAGTTATTTTTCCAATCTCTCTAGCTAATCCTTCTGAAGTTAATGGACCTGTTGCAATGATAACAATTCCACTATTGCAATCCACATTTTCTACCTCTTTGTTTATAACCTCTATTAAAGGATTTTTCTGTATTTCTTCTGTAACTCTTCTCGAAAATATCTCCCTATCAACAGCCAAAGCCTGCCCTGCTGGGACTTTAGTCTCATCTGCTATTCTAATTAATAAAGAATCTAATCTTCTCAATTCCTCTTTTAATAACCCACACGCATTTGTTAATAAATTTGATTTAAACGAATTACTACACACAATTTCCGCCAAATCTTTATTTGAATGTGCTTCTGAAAATTTAGTGGGTTTCATTTCATACAATTTAACCTTAATTCCTGCCTTAGCAATTTGATAAGCAGCTTCACATCCAGCTAATCCACCACCTATAATTGTTATATAATCTTTCATCTATCTAATTCCTCTTCTTCCTCTAATTCTTCTTTTTTATATTCATTCCAAGATTCTGATTCTTTATCTTCCATATGCTTTTTTTTCATAATTTTGTATCTAATATCTAATAACTCTTTTTTCTTAGCTTTATAATCCTGTTCATTATAATCACAAGCCTCAATTCTTAATTCTTCATATATCCTTAAAATTCTTTCAATTATTGTAACTCTATCTTTATCTCTATATGCCTCATCTAAAAAATCTAATAAACTTTCTAATTTTATATTTAATTCTTCTTCTCTTTCTTCGTCTTTTTTTCTTTCATATTTTTCCATCCAATTATTCATATAAACATCCTCCAATATTTTTTTCAACTAACCAAACAAATTCATAATATCTTCTTTAGAAAGTTTATTAATAAAAGTAGTTTGTGTACTAAGCATATTATCAGTTAATTCTGCTTTTTTCTGTTGCAACTCATATATCTTTTCTTCTATAGAATCCTTTGTTATTAATTTATAAACTTGAACATTATTCTTTTGTCCAATTCTATAAGCTCTATCTGTTGCTTGATTTTCTGCTGAAATATTCCACCATGGGTCATAATGTATAACCATATCCGCACCTGTTAAATTAAGCCCTGTTCCACCTGCTTTTAAAGAAATTAAAAATACTCCTATTTCATCATTTTGATTAAATTCATCAACAAGTTCTATTCTCTCATCTATTTTAGTAGTTCCTGTTAATTTAAAATATTTTATATTACGTTTTTCTAATTCTTTCTCTATTATTCCAAACATTGATGTATAACTAGAAAATAATAATATCTTATGCCCTGCAGTTATTCCATCTTCTATAATTTCTATACATTGTTCTAATTTACTACTATTATCTTTATAGTCTTCAATAAATAAGCCTGGATGACAACAAATTTGTCTTAATCTAGTTAATGCTGCTAATATTTTTATTTGACTTTTTTCATATCCATTTATATTTATTTCATTTTGTAACTCTTGTTTTGCTTGTACCAAATATGATAAATAAATCTTTCTTTGTTCCTCTTCCATTTCGTTATTTAAAACTGTAATTGTTTTTTCAGGTAGCTCTGTTAAAACTTCCTTTTTAGTTCTCCTTAAAACAAATGGTTCTATTAACATTTTTAATTTATTCATCGCATCTTTATTTTCTTCTTTTATTATCGCCATTTCATATGCTGATTTAAATTCCTTATAACTAAATAAATATCCTGGCATAATAAAATCAAAAATTGACCATAATTCTGCTAAAGAATTTTCTATTGGTGTTCCTGTTAATGCAAATCTTGTATCAGCATTTAGCTGTTTTATCGCTTTTGCATTTTTTGTATTATTGTTTTTTAAATATTGAGCTTCATCTGCTATAATAAATCTAAAATTATATTTTTTCTCTTTATATATATCAATATCTCTTTTTAGTAAATCATATGATGTTATAACTAAATCGTATTTATTTATATTTTCTATTAAAGTTTTTCTTTCACTAGCAGTTCCTCTAATCACTTTTACTTTTAATTCTGGTGCAAATTTATCGATTTCACTTTTCCAATTTAAAGATAAAGAACTTGGCGACACTACTATACTTGTTCTATTATCATCTTCATTTTTTTTACAATTTAAAAGTATTGCTATAATTTGAATTGTTTTTCCAAGTCCCATATCATCTGCAAGTATTCCTCCAAATTTGTATTTATCTAATGTTTTTAGCCATTTAAATCCTGTTTTTTGATATGGTCTTAATATAGATTCTAATTCTTGCGGTATCTGCTCTTCATCTAACAAATCCTTATCTAAGTTATTTATAATATTTTTATATTCTCTGTTTTTTATAATTTGTGTTCCTTCTACTTCTTTTAACAACTGATTTAAATATAATGTTCTATTTACTGGTAATCTAATACTTCCATTTTCCAACTCTTTATAACTGGCATCTGTTCCTGATATTAATTTATCAATAAACTCTATTTCTTTACTATCTTGTAAATCTAAAAAACTTCCATCTTTTAATCTATGATATTTCTTTTTTAATTTATATTTATTTATAATCTCTTCAAGTTCATTTAAATTTATATTTAATTGTTCTAAATCTACTTCTAGTAAATTATTCTCTACTTTTACTCCTAATGAGCCTATCTTAGGTTTTATTACCTCTTTTCTTTTGAAATTTTCTGTTGCTAGTACCTCAAATTTTTTCATATAATAGTTTATATCATTTGTTAAAAATTCATATATCTTTTCTTCATTTGGTAATATAAATCTTAAATTTTTTACATCATACATAAATCCTGTTTTTCTAAAAACATTCATTGCTTTTGTTTCTTCAATTACATTTCTAGAATATTTAAAATTTTTCTCCTCTTGCTGGTTTAATGGATTAAATTCATTTTCACCATAACACAATTTTACATCTGCTATTATATAGTCACTTTCATCAAAATCCAGAAAAACTTTTACTCCTAGTTTTTCCGGTTGATATTGTTTTACTTCTTCTTGAATTTGTTCATCTATTTTTATTGCTTTTTTTACTTTAGGTATTATTACAGAAAATAATTCTCCTAATTGTTCTTTACCAAGCAATATTTCTTCTGAATAATTTTCTTTAAATAATTTTAATAATTTTAAATTAGTATCTTCAAATTCTTTATCACATCTATACATTTTACTATCTTCTAAAACATATTTGTGTTCTTTTCCTTTTAAAATTATCATTTTATATATATCAAAATCTGCTATAATCCTATATTCATTTTTAGAAACTTTTTCTAATCTAAATCCAATTTTAGGATTATGATCTATAAATTCTACTGTTTGTTTTTCATAATCTTTATTCATTAATACTTTTCTATTTTTTAATTTTTCAAACAGTTCATCAATAGCTGTATTACCTATAATTATACTACTCTCATTTAATGTATTCCCATAATATCTATAATTTGAATTTGCATTTGAATTAGTAAATGCTATTATTTCTGCATATTTCATTAAAAATTCTAATAAATCTTGACTGTCTTTTTCAAACATGTCTTTTGTATGTATAAATTCTAATTTATCTCCATATTTATAAAATTCATTATTAATCATTCTTTTATAAAATTCTGAAAGATTTTTAATTTTATACATTCTCTTATTTCCGATTTTAAATTCTACTTTCATCTCTTTAGTAAATTTATCATATATAATTTGGGGCTCTATCTTTATTGTTCCTTTATTTTTTAATTCTATTTCCAAATTAGCATCGATTTCTTCTAATTCTTCATTATAAAGCATTTTCACAATTTGTTTGAAACCACTATATTTGTTTGTATTATTTCTGACTTTTGGAAAATTTTTATCTTCTAATTGTTCAAATCCATTATCATTAAACATTAATACTGTTGCTAAACTATGTTTGCATACTCCGTATGTGTTATAATAATCTTGACAATTACATTTTATATGTTCTACTTCCCCTTTTTTTATTTCAACATATGTTTCATATATTTCTGTTCCTTGTACTTGAGCTTGTATTTCAAAATTTCTTTCATTTTCATAGTTTGCTTTTGTTAGTTTTACTTTTCCTTGTTCTTTATATTTTCTGGCTTTTTGTGTTCTTGTTTCTCCTGCATCATTGCATAAGCATTCTATAATATTGTTATTTACTAGCATTTTTTATCTCCTTTACTTGATAAATTATTATATTACATTTTTATTAATTTAGCAAGAAGGAATTAAAAAAGCATACAATCCCTGTACGCTTTCACACATTCTCAATTATTAGTTTTTTTTTACCATTTTTAAAATCCCTATAATATTTTGCTATTAACTCATCCAATTCAACACTCAACTCATAAGTAACACTATAGTCATCTCCGTTCTCTATACTTTTATTTAATTTATCTCTCAATTTACAAATTTCTTCATTTAACATACCAATCTCCCCTTTTCCGTTTTTTCTCTTCTGTATATCTATAAATTAACATATAAACATCTCCAAGTCAAGTATTTTCAACGGTTTTTAGCAACTTTCGCACGACTGTTTCTGTCATTTTTCGACACATAAAAATATAAAAATACAGCATAAAATCTATTTCTATTTTTATGCTATATTTTTAACAATTTTTTCATCTAATTTCTTACAACAGATATTATCATATTTTCCTCTTTAAAAACATCTTTTAACACCTGATTTAAATATTCTACATTTATTGTGTTAATCTCCTCCAAATAGTCAAAACTATTTATACCTTTAAAATAATCTGATAAAAACATTCTAGAAATACTTGTCACATCATTATACTCTTTTACATATTCGCCATATATCATTTTTCTAATTCTTTCAAAATCTTTTTCATCAACACCGCTTCTAGAAATATTATTAACTCTTTTTTTTAACATACTGAATAATTCCTCAGGATTATTTGATTGTCCAGTAATTAAAATATGTGCATAAGTTTTATCAAATTCATATTCAATGCTTGGTACAGAATAACTATTTCCTATATCATATAATTCTTTATATAACTCTGAACTTGCTCCAATTATCATATTTAACAAAATTTCAATTGAAATATGTTTTTTTACTTTTTCTTTCTCTTCAGGTGGAACATCTTTTATTCCAATAGCATATAATGGTTTACTAACTTCCATATTTTGTTCTGCTTTATTTTTTACAATTTCTTTAGGTTCTTCTTCATAAATTCTTTTTATTTCACCATTAGACTTATTGTCTATTAGTCTATTCTTTATCTCTTTTAATAATTTTTCTGGTTCGAAATCTCCTGAAATAACCATAGCCATATTTGATGGATTATAAAAAGTATTATAACATTTATATAATATGTCTTTATCTATTTTACTTATTGTTTCTATTGTTCCTGTAATATCAAGTTTTACTGGATTTTTATGATACATACATTCTAAAGCATTTAAGTAAACTTTCCAATCAGGATAATCATCATACATCATTATCTCTTGACCAATTATTCCCTTTTCTTTTTCTACATTTTCATCTGTAAAATATGGATGCTGAACATAATCCATAAATTCATCCAAAGCTTCATAAAAATTATCTGTGCATTCATATAAGTATGCTGTATGATTATTTGTCGTGTAAGCATTTGCATTGACCCCTAATGATGTTAATACATCTAAACTATTTCTACCATTTTCTTGTTCAAATAATTTATGTTCTAAAAAGTGTGCTACACCTTTAGGAACTTCTGTTATTTCACTTTCTCCTGGAACAATAAAAGTACTATCATTTGAACCATAATTTGTTCCCCATATAATATACTTTTTTTGTATGCCTTTTTTAGGAATTACCATAATAGTTAAACCATTTTCTAGTTTTTCTATATATAATTTTTCTTTCACTTTTGAATTTTCTATTATTTGCATTTTATCTCTTCCTTTCATAAAAGATAGAATTAAAAAGAAGTTAGTGAAATAGGGATTTTTAACACGTCCCCAAATCCTTCCTAATTCTTAATTTTTAAGAAAATACACTGTATTTATGCTAACTTTATTTGCAATATCTATTACATTTTGTTTATTTATTTTACTCACTCTTTCCATATACTTATCTAACTCAAGTTTATTCTTTGATAATTCTTGACCAAAAAAATAAGTAATTTCAGTATCTTGTTCATCATCTATAGATTTAATTGCAGCAATAATACCTTGTTTTGCATTTTCAACTTCCTCTTCTGTAAATTCCCCTTTTTTCATCTCTTCAATTTGCTGTTTTATAATATCTAAAGCCTTATTATAATTTTCAATCTCTATTCCACAATTTATGAATACATTATTTTTAAACCTATAATAACTAGAACTAGCTGTATATGCTAAACTTGCTTTTTCACGTACATTTTGAAATAATTTTGAATTAGCACTACCTCCTAATAGAGTATTATAAATCATAGCATCATATCTTAAATCTTCATTATCTATATCTAAATCTAGCCCTATTACTAATTTGCCTTGACTTACTTCCATAGATTCTTGAATAACATTTTCCTTTTGTGCTATTTTAGGTTTTATCTCTGGCATAATATATTCTGGATTTCTTTGCCCTAACTTATTTATATTCTGATTGTTTTTTATAATTTCTTCTATATTATTATCTAATATTCCTGATACAAAAATATCTATTTTACATTGATCTATTAAATTGATATAATACTCATATAAATTTTTTTCATTAATATTATTTAAATCTTCTACATATCCGTATTTATATAATCCAAATGGTTCATTTTTGTACATTTCTTCTATACATCTATCTAATGCATATCTTGCTTTATTATCTATTTTTCCCTCTATTATTTGTTTTAAATTTTCTTTTTCTTGTTCTACATATTCCTTTTTAAAACAACCATTTTCTAAATATGGATTAAATACTAATTCGAAAATGTTTTCTAAAGATATCTTTAACATATTTTCTTCGTCTTGTGGCAAAAATCCATCATTTACAGATTCAATATAAAATTTTAAAACTTGATTATCTCCTGTTTTGTCTAGTCCACAATCAAAACTTGCACCATACATATCTTCTAGTTTTTTGTTTATTTCCTCTTGTGTTTTTAAACTTGCTGTACCTCTTCTTAATACTGCTGGAATTAGTGCATTTCTAGTAACATTTTGTTTATCCAACTTTGTTGTTAACATTATAGCTATTAAATTGGTTTTAAATTTATCTGTTTGTATTGTATGAAGTTTAATTCCATCTTTTATATCTATTCGATTATATTTCACTAAAATCATCCTTTCTTCGTATTGAGTTGAACTTTTGCTTGACAAAGCTCAACAATATCTAATAATTCATAATACTTATATTTTATCCTAAAATTAGGTTATCATACTATAAAATCAAAAAGTGGAAGCCTAAGAATTCACTACTCCTTCCTAAACTTCCACCTTTACTATGTAATTAAAATTTTCTTTTTCTTGCTGCCTCTGATTTTTTCTTTCTTTTTACACTTGGTTTTTCATAGTGCTCTCTTTTACGTACTTCTTGTAAAACTCCATTACGTGCACATTGTCTTTTAAACCTTTTTAAGGCATCTTCTATATTTCCATTATTAACTTTGATTTCTGACATTTATATTCCCCTCCTTCCGGTCATACGAAAATGTATGTGGGATTCATTTTATTTATAGTAAAACTGTTTATGTTTTACTCTTACCCTATATACGTTACACATTATACATTATTATGTGGTATATTGTCAATAGTTTGCATTTGTTATTTTATAATTTTATAGTATAATAAGTTACAATTCAGTTCCAATACATATATATTAAAATTTCATTTAAAATATAATATAAAATTTTTGCTTGTTCGCTTGTTTTTTATGATAAAAACAAGTATACTTCTACCTAAGATGAGCAAAACAGAGTGTGGTGTGTCGCTTTCCTAATGAAAGGAGGCGGTGCATATGTTATTAGAACAAGTTTATTTACAATTTATATACATACTTTTTATTGAACTTGCAATAGTAACTGTTGTGGCTATTGCCTTATTTGTAACATTGGTCGTTACAATGAGAAAATTAGACAACAAAAAAAACACATCTCTGTCTGGTCAATAGAGATGTATCTTATTTTATAAATACAATCTAACGACACGCCACATTTCTGTGGTCGCTCATCTTCTATAATTATTATACTTAAATTTTTATAGAAAGTCAAATTATTTTATAAAAAAATAGTGTAAAATGGTTTCGGAATATACAAAAAGAAAGTCCTTTGATATAATAAGTTTAAGCAAAAAAACAATATCAAAGAAAGGACTTTCTTATGAAAACTATTATATCACAAAATTTATTAAATGTGTTAAAAAATAAA
>JAFQQR010000040.1 GCA_017410505.1 Clostridia bacterium
CCATTAATACAACTTTCTATTACTGCTTTTTTTAATTCTTCTTTTTCATTCATAACAGTTCTCATACCTCCATTATATCATGGGTGAACTTTTCATAAGTTAATTTCATAGGGTGATCTTATCACAAGTTATTCATAAAAAACAAGATAAAACCTTGATTTTCAAATGAAAATGAAGTATAATTTAGAACATGTGAAAGCATATTGAGAAAGGAAGAAAAAAGATGAAAGCTATAGAAATAAGAAATAAATATTTGAACTTTTTTAAAAATCATGGACATAATGTGATTCCATCAGCTCCATTAATACCAGAAAATGATCCATCAGTATTATTTACAACTGCTGGAATGCAACCATTAGTACCATATTTATTAGGAGAAAAACATCCATCAGGAACAAGACTTACAGATTATCAAAAATGTGTTAGAACAAATGATATTGATGAAGTAGGAGATAATAGACATTTAACATATTTTGAAATGCTAGGAAACTGGTCATTAGGAGATTATTTTAAAGAAGAATCAATTCAAATGAGTTTTGATTTTTTAACAAAAGAATTACAAATACCAGTAGAAAAATTATCTGTAACAGTGTTTAAAGGAGACGAGGATTGCCCAAGAGATGAGTTGGCTGCAGAATGTTGGAAAAAAGCAGGAATATTAGATGGACATATATATTATTATGGAAAAGATGATAACTGGTGGATAGCAGGAGAAGAAGGACCTTGTGGACCAGATACAGAAATATTTTATGATACAGGAAAAACAGCATGTGGACCAGATTGCGAGCCTAGTTGTGATTGTGGTAAATATGTTGAAATATGGAACAATGTATTTATGGAATATTTCAAAGATAAGAACGGAAAATATACAAAATTATCACAAAGAAATGTTGACACAGGTTTAGGATTAGAAAGAATGGCAATGTTATTACAAGGAAAAGAATCACCATTTGACATTGAAGTATTTAAACCAGTAATGGATAAATTGTCAGAATTACAAAAAGTAGATATAATAGAAAGTAGAAGAATAATAGCAGAACATTTACGTTCAAGTATGATGATAATATCAGATGGTGGAAGACCAAGTAATGTTGATAGAGGATATGTTTTAAGAAGATTAATACGTAGAATGGTAAGACATATGAATAAATTACAAATAAATCTAGATGAAATATCAAATCTAATAGATATAAATATAGAGAATTTAAAGGAAATGTATCCAGATTTAGAAAAAAATAAAGAAACAATAAAATCAGTAATAATAGAAGAGAAAAATAAATTTGTAAAAACTATTGCTCATGGTGAAAAAGAATTTCAAAAAGAAATGAATAAAGCAAAAGAACAAGCTAAAAATATGATAGATGGACAAGTAGTATTTAAATTATATGATACATACGGATTTCCACCAGAAGTAACAAAAGAATTAGCAGAAGAAAATGGAATGACAGTAGATATGAAAAAATTTGATGAGTTATTTAAGGCTCACCAAGAAAAATCAAGATTAGGTTCAGAACAAAAATTTAAAGGTGGATTAGCAGAACAAAATGAAATAACTACTAGTTATCATACAGCAACACATTTATTAAATGCAGCATTAAAGGTTGTTTTAGGACCAGATACACATCAAAAAGGTTCAAATATAACAACAGAAAGAATGAGATTTGACTTTAACTGTGACCATAAATTGACAGATGAAGAAAAGAAACAAGTAGAAGAATTAGTGAATAAATGGATACAAGAAGGTTTACCAGTAACAGTAGAGGAAATGAAAAAAGAATATGCAATTAAATCTGGAGCAGAATGTATGTTTATTGAAAAATATCCAGATATTGTTACAGTATATTCAATTGGAGATATTTCAAAAGAATTATGTGGAGGACCTCATGTAAAGAATACTAATGAATTGGGAACATTTAAGATAAAAAAAGAAGAAGCAAGTTCAGCTGGAGTAAGAAGAATAAAAGCAATTTTAAAATAAAAGAAAGGATTACAAAAATGGAAGATTGTTTATTTTGTAAAATAATAAAAGGAGAAATACCTTCAAGTAAAGTATATGAAGATGATGAAATATTAGCATTTAATGATATAAATCCAGCAGCTCCAATTCATATACTAGTAATACCAAAAAAACATATAGAATCATTAGCAGAAATGGAAAAAGAAGATGAAGCCATAGTTGGAAAAATATATGGTGTTATAAACAAAATAGCAGAAGAACAAGGTTTTAAAAACAATGGATATAGAGTAATAGTAAATTGTGGAAAAGATGCGGGACAAGAAGTTATGCACCTACATTTTCATATATTAGCTGGAACAAAATTTGGTGATAAGATAGTATAAATTTTACCTCAAAAAAATTGTAAATGAAATTTTTATATGCTATAATAAAAATAGAGTTTTAAAGTACGGAGGTAAAAAATATGGGAGAGAGTAAATATAGTAAAGTATTAACAGTTATACTAGTTATAGTAATAATAGCAATAGTTGGATTATTAGTTTTTCTAGCATATGATTATATAAATAAATACAATACAACAAAACAAGCATCAGATTTTGTACAAGAATATCAAGAAGATATTACAACAGGAAATCAAGATATAACAGAAAGTCAAGTAGAAGGAAATGTTACATTAGAAGGATTAGATTCAACACCAACATCTACAACCACAAATGCAAATACAACAAAAAAACAATACAAAGGATATTCAGTAGTAGGAACAATGAAAATTCCAAAAATTAATTTTGAATATCCAGTATTAGAAGAAGTATCAACAAAATCATTAGAAACAGCAGTAGTAGTATTATATCCAAGTGGAGATAATTTGAATTTGCCAGGAAATACTGTAATAATAGGACACAATTATAGAAATGGATTGTTTTTTTCTAATATAAAAAAAATATCTAATGGAGATAAAATATATGTGACAGATTATAGAGGAAAATCTATAACATATGAAGTTTACAATATATTTGAAGCATCTTCAACAGATACATCATTTTATCAAAGAGATACAAACGGTTTAGCTGAATTGACATTATCAACATGTACTGATGCAAGCAATGATCAAAGAACAATTGTATTTGCAAAACAAATTTAATAGTATTTTAAATTTAAAATAGAATATAGAGATCTTCTTTATATTCTATTTTTTTAGTGGATATTTAAACCTAAATGTATAGAGCTACTGGAAAAGACACATTTTTTTATCATTAATTTTAATAAAACACTTTAAAAATAGCAAGAAATGTTATACAATATACAAAAATAAAATAAGGAGACTAACTATTAAAAGTCAAGCCTTTTTTGAAAAAAATATATAATTGGGAATTATCTCACGCCAAAAAGACCTTACGTTATAAATTTTTAAAAATAAGGTCTGAGTAATATTTTATTTATAAATATCATTTCAATAAAGACGGATCAAAATCAATATCATTTTTCTCAAGTGTGTAAATTACTCTAATAAGTTTTTTACAAACATGAGATAATGCAACACGATGACATTTGCCTTCAGAGCGTTTCTTAAGG
>JAFQQR010000041.1 GCA_017410505.1 Clostridia bacterium
ATTTGTTTATATAATGATTTTATAAATTATTGAAACTAAACATAATAAATCATAAAATATATTACATAATGTATGAGAAAATGTAATGGAAATTATATCATGTAATATATACTCTATAAAAAAAACCCATCTATAGATGGGTTTATCTTAGTCAGATAATGGAGTTGTATAAGCAAGCCATAAGTCAAAATAGGAATCAAAAGATAAAATAGATTTACCTTTTACACCTAAACCATCAGGGGTTCTTGTATACCAACCATTAAGTTCTTGCATTTTAGGATCAGGAGAATTGATACAAACCCACATTTTATCGCGGTAATTGCGGATTTGAGTTTCTGGAATGACATATCTATTATATACCTGCCTGAAATATACGTGACAAGGAGGAAAAATGGAAAATGTCGCATTTTGCTGACGAATATCATGTACGGAGTGTGTTACACCGGATGAATCAATTAATTCATAGTATGTTGTCAATAACATCCAACCATTATAAGAATCACTTGCAATCCAAATGGGCTCACCCATATGTTGCGCAAGTTCCTGAGGAAGGATTTCAATATTTTTTATTTGTGATTGTGTAGAAATAAATTCAATGGCTGTTCTTTTGGGGTCATCTGAAAGACCTTTTAAATAGTCGATGGTAACATGAAAAAGCTTTGAAAGAGCTTCTATTTTTTCGGGAGAAGGAATCTTAGCTAAAGAAGGATTTTTATGTTCCCAACTGGCAATGGTTGAGGTTGGGATTTTGCTTGTTTGACCTAAAGTCTCACCTAATTTTTCGCCTAATTCTGATTGAGACCATCCTTTTGCGGTACGTAATGCTCTAAGTCTAGTATTTAATTTATAACCAATAAACTGATTTGGTTGAGACAAAGAATTATGATTTTTTGCGTTGCTTATTTTGGCTAGCGGATCGCCTTTTCTAATTTGCTGTGTATGATTTTTATATTCCATATATTTCTACCTCCATAGAATTATTATTAAAGAGAAATGGTATAAAGTCAACAAAATTCTACTAAACAGGAAATATATTATTAGAAAGACCATGATTTACATAACATATTTATATAATAATATCTGTTATGTAAAAATATTTATGAAAGAAATGTATCATTATTAACATAAATAACTTTCATAAATTAAAAGAAATGAAGGTATAAAAGAATAACGGTAAAGATATAAATGGAATTTATAGAGTAATATAGTCAATTGAAGACAAAAATTTATAGTAAAATCAAAGAAATTGTATGTGAAAGACAAATAAGAATGATGACTCAATATGTCAATATACATAAAATATATAAAAGTAATAATAGAAATATATTTAGAATGATAATTGACTCAATGAGTAAAAAGTAAAAAACAAGAAAAAGTAGAGAACAAATAAATTTTTTATAGATA
This sequence comes from Clostridia bacterium, assembly GCA_017410505.1. Classification (GTDB taxonomy): domain Bacteria; phylum Bacillota; class Clostridia; order TANB77; family CAG-508; genus CAG-269. Next base: position 1,405 of record JAFQQR010000041.1, read on the forward strand.
TGAAAAAATGACGGTTACTTGGTTTAAAAAATTTTAATAAAGAATGGAAAGTAGAATATGAAAAATATAAATAAAGATTTATGCAGAAAAACAAAAAAAGAAAACATTTGAGAAAAATTGCTAAAAGAATAGAGACATAAAATATATGTTATGCCATAAGAAAATTTTATGTTTTTACTAATATGTATGAATAGGTAGGTGGAGATTAAGCAATAGCGAAGATTGATAATGTGTGATAATTATGAGATACAAAAAAGGAAGGGAGTAAGAAAAATGGTGCGCCGTTAGACGCACCATTTTAATAGTGTGTGCCAGGCAAGGCATTCTTTGATAAGGTAAATCATGACAAGTTAATGCAGATACTTAGGGAGCAGATAAACGATAGCACTACATTAAACCTTATACGCAAATATCTGCGTGCAGGAGTAATGGAAAACGGATTGGAGAAAGCAACAAAAACTGGTGTACCACAAGGCGGACTGCTATCAGTTATCTAAACAGAAAGTATCAAATGGGATTTAGCCATGAAGATATTTACAAAGTAGCCAATTTCAGACATGGATGGTACAGAAGAAGTGGTATGAATGTTGTAAATTTCATTATCAGTAAAGAGTTGCTTGAAACAAAAATAAAGGACTCAGCAGGGTTGCTAAATCCTTTATCTTATTACCTAAGTAATGTTGAAATATAAGTTGTAGAGCCGTATACGAGACCCGTACGTACGGATCAATGAGAGGGAAATAGCATTTACTGTTATTTCTCTACTCTATTATCTTGCAAGAACTTCTATAATCTCAGCAACATACATTGTATGCATATCGCCATCAGCATACCATTTATCCTTTATTTCTGGAGAAAGAAAGGAAGCTTCAGTAATACGAGTTGCTGAAAGCTTTTGACAAAGAAATACAAGATTTCCTTCATCAATATATGGTATTCCATGTTTTCTTCCAACAGTAAGTCCAGCATTGGTTATTTTATCTTCTGTTCTACCTGAATGGCTTCCACAGTAACTCATTTCTTTACGATATTTTTCATCTAAAAAGGTAAGCGAAAAGAAATCACTATGATCAATTAATTCTTTTGTATATCGGGAATCACGGATAAAGACATAGACGACATCTTTTCCCCATAAGACACCCATTCCTCCCCAACTGATGGTCATGGTGTTTGTGTTTTGCTTGGAACCGGCAGTAACGAGCGCCCATTCCTTTCCGAGTTTGGTAAATGGATTACAGTCCAGCATTTCAATTGGACAAGGTTGAAAATCATGCATATCTTGCACTTCCTTTCTAAAGATATAAATATATATTATTCATTATATAGTTTTTTTGAGATTTTTCTAATTAAAGAAGCAATCTCAGCAGGCGATTCAGGGCAATTATTAATAATCCAGCGTTTAATCATGCAATAGGCACCATCTAGTATAAAAAGTTGTGTATATGAATAGCTAGAGAATGAAAAAGCAGAACTAGAATCGAGCTTAGAGCGTTTGATTACACTAGGAATACTCATAAGCTTGTTCTCGAACTCTGGGTCAATGTTATATAACATTAAAATCTGGCATAAATCAAGATTATCTTTCATATGAGTAAGTACTTTAGTAAGTTGGGCATCTTTATCAGAATCATTATCAGAAGAAGTATGTGTGGATAAAATATCTTCAATATCAGCAAATAAATCATCTTCAATATCTTTTAACAAAGCATATTGAGAATTGTAATGTTTATAAAAGGTAGAACGATTTACATCAGCATTCTCACATAAAGTACGAATAGATATTTTTTGAATATTTTCTGTTTTTAATAATTCAATAAGGCTTTTTTTTAATAAACGCTTAGTCATTTCGACCCTACGATCAAGCTTTTGTCTCATAGTAACTCTCCAAATCAATATTATGTAAATATTTATATTTATAATTTTATATGATTTATTACAAAATGTAAATATAATTGAGTTTTAAATATCTTTAAGGGTGATTTTGCGTTACTGGA
>JAFQQR010000042.1 GCA_017410505.1 Clostridia bacterium
CTGCACGGTCGCCCGCCAGAACCTAAATCAAAGGCTCACTTATTTTATAGTAGTTTTTATTCCATTTATTATCAAGTATTCCACATTTATTCCATATATTTCTATATTTTCCATAGTTTTTCTTTCTATCAGCAGTCAAAACAGCAGACAACAGGACAGTTTCTCACTTTTCAGCGGTTTCAACTATTTTTTCATAGTACTACATAACTAAAAAACAAGTCAAATTTATACAGTCTCACCAAATGTTTGTACAAACTGAAAACGGTAGTCTTCTATGTTCTCTTCTACTTCGTCACGCCCATATAAATCTATAAGGTTTATTACTTTCCTCTCGTAATCTTCTTGATTGTAATAATAGATAAAAATTTGTCTTGCATATCCCATAACAGTTTTTAATACATCTTCATCAGTTTTATCTAATGAATGTCCATATATATGCAAATCATACGAATAAATATCTCCACGTTCATCTGTCACTACATCCAAAAAATCTTTATACTTCGTTCCTATTCTTTTCTGTATTCTTTGAAAATACTTAATGAAATAGATAAAATCCAAATTTTGTTCAGTTCTCTCACTCGCACCTAATACCATATCATTATGATTCTGACTATCATTTATATTCTCTCTTATTTTTCCATGAAGGTGATGTGTATTTTCCTCTGAAATTCCATATATTTTTTCAGTCAATGTATAATTAAAGCTGATTACTCTATCAGCATTGATATTCTTAATCTGTTTAAGTGTCTTAATATCCTTTTTCTTATGTACAAATTCCAATAAATAGATTTCAAATGCTTTTATAAACTCATCGAATTCTTCTTTTAATGTCTGTAACATTTTCTTTTTCAATATCCCATACTGCTTTGATACAAATGAAGCTTTTACAATAAAGTAATTATCTCTTACTACAATGTATTTTTCAAACAATTTTCCAACTCTTCTTGCGTTCGCACTAACTTTAATACTTGCACCTTTTCCCAACGCAATATAATCTACTTCTTGCATACTGTACTCTGCAGCAAATACCTCTGCAAACAAATCCATAACTGGATATAACTCTCTTTCAAAGTCAATCCACCCATCAATCTCTGCTTCACAATTACAGTAATAATGTACCCAGCTATTTTCTTTTATGATATCTCCAAGAATCATTAAATTATCATCATTCATATCATGTGCATTTACTAGATATTTACCGAATTCCTTCTTAGGGCTTATGTCCCAGCTTTGCCTTACATGTAAAAATGTTTTATAAAACTCATCCCAATTTTTCATTATATAAAGGAAATCACCATAACCCGTTAATAAACTATGAGCTAAGTCAAAACCATTTCCTACAAGTAGTATCTTTTTCGCTGTCATTCTATTATCCTTCTTTCCACAAACTTCTATTTAAAATTGTTTTTTCATAATTGTATTTGTAATTTACTATAACTTCTTTTCTGACATATTTCTATCATTTTTTGATACCCCTCTTTTTGAAGTTGTTAATATTCTTCTAATAATCCCATATACCATAAAAACCACAAGCCAAATTTTGCAATGACCTGTGGTTTTTATAAAATATTTATATTTTATTTTTTAAATAAAAATCTACTTTCTTCATGCTTGTCATCTTCCTTGAGAATTTCAATCAATTCATCAAGTTCTTCCATACTCTTTATTTTTACGCAATATTTGTGACTGTCCCGAGTTGTATCATTCCCGTACTCAATGTTCTTTGGCTGTTCGTTGAACGTTTCAGCCAAGTGATCGGTCGTTAGTCCTAATGCTCTAGCTTCTTTTCTTGTCATCCCTTCTACTATTTCAATAATATCTTGACCAATTGTCCTATTTTGAATTTTAGTTCTTTTTATCCAATCACGTCTTCCATCAAAATAACAACCATATTTATTTAATGCTAATATCTTTGGCAATATTACTTCGCTTTCACTACACGCTGCTTTTGCCCAATATACTGTTATAATACATCTTTCTTCCTTTACATGCATAATTACCTTGTTTGTACCTTTTACATGAAAATAAACATTATGCTTATTATTTGTTATGTACTCCAATCCCTGATGCCGTAACAATAGGTTCATACTACAAATTATTGAACTGCTTTCCTTGTCGTTCTTGATTACTTCCATCTTCACTTTTCTCCTTTATATAAAATTTTTAAATACACCTCCTCTTATTTTTAACGTCAAAAAATACGTCAATTTTACATTTTTCATTAACATCTAGAAACGTCACTTTCATTAACACAATTGGAAATTCACAAGGAATGTAAACATCAGCACAATCTATTTTTTTGTCAACATCACCACTTTATGAATGTACTATTTTTCTATCTACCTCACTTATTTCAGATTTTTTCTAAAATTTATTTTTTCATTTCAAAAATCTTAAAAAAATTATCGAAATCACATCAAAAATCCCATAAAATCAATAAAAATATTCACTCTGAATTATCTTCACTCTGAATTTCAAATTTTACTTTCAAAATTTGGTTTACAGAATATCGCAATTATTCAAATTTTTCTCTTAATGTAATCCATGCTCATAATGCAATTTTCATTTTCAAACATATTTACCCCATGTACATAAAAACTGAATAAACCTAACACTAAAATAAAAACCACATGTCACTATCTGAATTAAATGCATTCAGACAACTGACATGTAGTTTTGATTTTCCCACATCTTCATATCCTGTATTAGATTTTTACCTACTAATTTCAAAAGTGCACTTGGCATTCCTCTGCCAAAAATCACAATCTTATTCTGGATACTGGCTACTGATATAAACCAAATAAAATGCTCTACCTGCTTTTCCAAC
>JAFQQR010000004.1 GCA_017410505.1 Clostridia bacterium
TATTAAACATGGTTATCAATCCTTTCAAATGTGGTTTTCGTCGATTACATTCTATTGGATTAACCATGTTTTTTCAATATTAAATTTAAAAAATATGCAGACAAAATTTTTATTTTTGCCTACATAAATTTTACACTAACACTAAAATATACTTATTGTATTCATGATTGCTTTTACTTTTTCACTTATCTATATTAAAAGAATTTATTTATATGTAGATTTTTACTTGACATGCACAAACAATTGTTTTATAATATATCTGAAATTTGTAGAAATAGGTTTGTGGGAAGAACTTAATAATGAAAATTTTAATTTAACGGAATATCGTGAAATTAAAATAAATGAAATAGGAACATCTTCTTATACAATGAGTCCTAAGCAATGGATACAAAGAACTAATGCAATAGGCTTAATTTCAAAAGGTGGAAAATATAGTATTGGAACTTATGCCCATCCAGATTTAGCTTTTGAATTTGCAAGTTGGTTAAATGTTGAATTTAAACTTTATTTAATAAAAGAGTTTGAAAGGCTAAAGAAAAATGAAAGCTATCAAAATAAAATAGAATGGTCTGTAAGACGAGAACTAGTAATTTTAAGTAATTTAGAAAATTTAAATGCTGAAATGATAGAACAAGGATTAGAACAAAGTAAAAGACTAGAAAGATTAAATTCAATAGCTAAAAAACAATATTTAACTTTGCAAGATAGTAATGGTATTAAGAAAATAGAAGCTTTAGAAGAGAAAGAAAAATCTAACTTATTGATAAAATAAATAATAAATAAATATAGTATTGTTCTAATCAATAAAAAGCAAAGCGAGAAAAAAGAGTTTATCCTTTTTTCTCGCTTTTAACTTATGCTCTTTTCAAATCGTAATGCATAACATCTTCAGAATGCCATACTTCAAATCCAACAGATGCAATGAACATATCATAATCAATATACTTGGCATATAATTCAACCATCTGTAAGATGATTTCACTTAAATTAGCGATGCTTTTTTTTTGCACTCTTTCTTCCTGTAAATTATTAATATCCTTCAAATATTTTAATGAAATAATATATCCATCACCTTCAATTTATCCATGCTCTTCAATATATAATATACCATTTTTGTATTTTGTATATAATAATAAGTTTTTGATTGTTCTTCCTCTGTATAAATTCCAGTTTTTTCTGCTGGTTTTTCTACTAATATATATCCTTCAATATCTTTTTTATTTTCAGTTACATTAAAGGTTTCTCCTATTATTCCTTCTTTAACAACTGCATCTGAAATTTCATTTCCTGATATTTTATCCACATATTTTACAGTTACCTTTGCTGGCATTTTTTCCATAGTATTTGTAATAGTTATTTGTTTTTGGCCTATTTGTCCTTCAATATTTTCTAAGGCTCCTACTTGTTTTGTATAGTTGAACAAATCTCCTTCATTTACTTCTTTTTCATCTGCTGCATAGATAATTTCATCTCCATTTTCATCATACTTATCTAAGTTTTCAAAAGTATAACTATCTTCTGTTCCTACTGCAATTGTTTTACTTGTTGCTTCATCTCCTGCTACTCCATATTTTATTTGTAATTCTAATGAAGCTGGTCGTTTCTGGTAAATATTATCTTGATCTACCCATACATTATTTACTTTTATACTAATTTCATCATCTGGTTTTGTAAATGTGTCAGTTATTGTAACTTCTTTATTATTACCTGTCCCTGTTATTTCGCCTATTGTTTTTGTATAGAAATATAAGTCATTTTCTTGTTTTTCTAATTCGTCTACTGTATAGTTAATTTCATTTCTATTTTCATCATATTTACTTAATCCTGAAAATGTATATGACCACTTACTTGTATCTTCATCTTCTTGGTTACTTGCATTAATTTCTTGCCTTGTTACTTCCATATCTCCATTTTTTAATACTAAGATAACATTTCTTGGTCTCTTTTTTGATTGTTTTTCAGTATCTTGCCATACTTTTGTTACTTTTAAATCCATTAAAAACTCTATTGGAATTTCTTTGCTTGTTGTTACAGTATTTTCTTTTTCTGGTGTTTTTAATTCTATTTTTCCTGTCGATGTATTTGCTATTTTGTCTTTTGTTACATCTAAATCTTTATAAGTTAGTTCTATATTTTTTGTAATATTTATTTGTTTTATACCATTTGTAAATGTGTCTATGCCTGTAATATTTTCTGTCCATGTGATTGTTTTATTTATTTCATCATAAATTCCACCATCTAAGCTAGATTTTCCATCTGTCGTATCAATTGTATATGGTAATTGATCAACTATTGTTACTACCCCATCACCAATATATTGGTCTATATTTGCTGTATATGTAATAGTGTATGGTATTTTTTCTCCTACGTCTGTCACTTTTTTTGTTGTAGTTGTTTTTATTATTTCTGATTTTTCTATATTTGGTGTTTTTAGTTTATAATAGTAGATTACTTCTGTATTTTCTAGTGTTATTATTCCTGTTGCATTTGATGGCGTTTCTGCTAATTCATAATCAACTTGAATATCTGTTGCTGCTTCTGTTGTATATTCTGAATTTATCTCTCCTATTTTTATTTCATCTTCTGCTAGAGTTCCATTTTGTAATGGTACTTTGTTTGTACTTCCTTCAATGTAGTGGTGAACTATTACAGTTCCTTGTGTTTTTGTCTCGTCTAAACCATCTTTTACTTCTGATGTTGTTTCGATTTTTTCATTTACGTCTGTTATGTAACCATTTTGTTCTTGGCTTTCTGTACTTTCCTTTCCATCTTCATTACTTGGCATTTGGCTTATTAATGAAGCATCTAGTTCTTTATAAGTATCCTGTTGCATATCTTCTTCCATGTACGTATTTTCTATATCTTCAGCTGATGTTGATACATTGGTATCTTTATCTTGATTTATATCATTTAAAACAGTTGTTGATGTTACGTACCAATCTATAGTCAAATCAACTTTTTTTGTGATTGCTGTTTCATTTCCATTCTGATCTACATATGTTCCTGTTAAAATAATTTCATTGTCTTCTCTGCTGTATTTGTTTGTATCATTACCAATTGCATCTGCTATTGTAGACGTATCATTATAATCACCGCTTTTTACTACTCCAATTAATGATTTTTGTGTGCCACTTGCCAATTGGTTAAATTCTATTTGTTTGATATTATTTCCTATATAGTCATTTTTTAATTCATTGTCTTTTGTTAAGGCTGTTTGTAAATAAAAGTTTTGTCCATTTACTTGTATTTTGGCATCTTTTAAATAACCTTCTGTTTGAACAATTATTTCCATATACAAGACATCTGATTTTCCTATTTCTTTACAAGTTCCTTTTAACTTTTCAGCATGACCATCTGAATTTATGTCACGCAAAAAGAATGCACTGAATTTTACATTATCTGTTCCTTCTACATTGTTATCTCCTTCTTGAAATTCTGCATAAGTCATGGCTTTTATTATCTCTTGACTAACAGCTTCTATTTCGTTATTTTTATTTATTAATACAAAAAATAGCACTAAATGTATTACTAGTATTCCTACTAAGCTTATTATTTTCCATCTATTCTTGTTTTTTGTTTCCTTTTTCTTCATTTACCATCTACCTCTTAATATATTTTCTCTCTTCTATTTTATTTTTTTTATAAAAGTTTGTAAATAGGCTATTTTTTGCTATTTTTCTTTGAGATTTTCATCACTTACGGCTTGTCTTTTTCTGTTATTTGCTTTGTTATTTTACATTTTTATGACATTTTAAAGTCAACTCTGTAATTTAACAAAATCATCTTAATTTTAAAGAAGACTTTCCTTTATTTCCGTAAAAAAACCTTGATATAGAATGAATTTTTATAAAGTCATATGTCCAATGTCAAAGAAATCAAAAAGGACACATCACTCTATAAAGCAAATGTGCCGTTACTTTTTTAACTAATTCATTTTTTATTTTTCTCATCAGTATCGAGAAACTTCAAATCACTCATTGTTTCTCTAATATCTTCCAACTACCATTTTTAGAAGAACCAACCCTTTCAATAACACCTTTTTGCTTCAAGAGTTTTATGTTATAAGCTATTCCATCTCTTGTAACACCTATTTTCTTTGCCATTTGAGTTTGCGTAATATTAGAGTTCTCTCTAATCAAACTGATAATTTTTTCTTGTGTAGTTTCTTGTGTAATTTCTTGTGTAGTTGACTCCAATAAATCACACATTGTTTCATCTATCATTTTTAGCATAAATTCAATAAATTCATTAGAATTTCCCGCATTATTACAATTATAAATTGCATTATAATAATCTTCTTGATATCTCTTTATCAAACTTTCAATAGGTATATATTCAAATATTTCCTCCCATTTTGAAAGTATAGCTGTTTGCCATAGTCTTGACATTCTTCCATTACCATCAGCAAATGGATGTATAAATAAAAACTCGTAATGAAATACTGAAGAAAGTATTAATGGATGAACTCTATCTTTTGCTTCATTTAGCCAATTAAAAAGTTGATCCATTAATATATCTACCATTTTAGCTGGAGGGCAAACAAATATTATATTATCACCATCACGAACACATTCTCCATGATTTCTAAACTTTCCACTCTCTTCTACAACTAAAAAAGTCATTATTCCATGAATTTTTTTTAAATCTTCTATTGAATATGGATTAATATTTTCTAATTCTTCATAAGCTTTATAAGCATTTTTTACTTCTTGAATATCTTTTTGTTCTCCAATAACAGGTTTTCCATCAATTACATCTTTTACTTGGTTTAAAGACAAGGCATTATTTTCTATTGCAAGAGAAGAATGAATTGAGTTAATCCTATTTTGTTTTCTTAACTCTGGTTTCTTATTTAATTTTATATAATCAATTTCTCCAACTTTTTTCATTATTTTAGCCACATAATCTAGCATTCTATCCGTTATATTATATGGTGGATAATTTTCCATATTAGCCTCCTAAAAATTTTTATAAATCGTTTTCACTTTGGTCTGATTTTTTATTTTTCTTTTTATTAAAGCATTTCCCAAACCTTGCATTTCTCATCATATATTACTACAAAAATAAAAAATATGCAACAAAAAATAAATAGAAAATAAAACTTTATAAATGGCAATAATAAATTTCCGGTTCATTATGCACATAATTTTTCCAATATTTGGTTGGTGCTTTTATATTTAAACATAGCCCTTGGATAATTATTTATCCAATTTTCTACTTCCTTTATAAATTCATCCGAAACTAACGTTATATCTGTTCCTTTCGGTATAAATCTTCTTATTAATCTATTTGCATTTTCATTACTTCCTCGCTCTCCCGAACGATATGGGTGAGCATAATACACTTGTGTTCTTGGACTTTTCTTTCTATTATCATATGACTTCTCTAATATCTTCCAATTTCTGAATTCTCCTCCATTATCAAACGTTATTGTTTTAAATTTTTCACTAAATTTATTTTTGTATATCTTTTCTAATATATCTAATGCTTTCGCTACTTCTTCTGATTTCTTACTTGATAACTTCATTATTATTTCTTCTCTTGTTTTTCTTTCTGTTAATGTGAATAATACTGCTCCTCTCTTTCTCTTACCTATTACTAGATCACCTTCCCAATGCCCATAAACTTCTCTTCTATTTGCTTCTTCTGGTCTATAATCTATACTCTTTTCTGCTGGTACTTTTTCACATATTTTTTTATCTTTATTCTTTTCTTTATATATTTTTTTGTATATCATATCTTTTGGTTTAATATCATAAATATCTCCACTATATATATTATTTCTTATTGTCCTTGCACACATTTGGGTTTTGAATTTCATTTTTTTTATTTCTTCTGCTATTACTTCTGGTGATTTTTTATCTTCTTTTATTGATTTCTCAACATATTCTTTTAATTCATAATCATTGTCTATTTTTAATTTCGGGCCTTTTGCATGTATATAATAATCATACCTTTGTTGCGCTACATCTGCACTATATACCCATATTTCTTCTAAATGTGTTGTTAAATTTTTAACTAATCCTCTTTTTATTTCATTTCTTATCGTTTTTTCGTTTCTATCTAAAAGCCTTGCTATTTCTACCTTTGTACGTTTATCTCTATTAAACCATCTTTCTATTGATTGCCTTTCACTATATTCCAAGTGTGTCAATAATTTTTAAAAATGTCATAAAAAAATATTAAAATTATTTTTTAATTATGTCATAGTGAACTGCTTGAATGCAGTTCACTTTTATGTTAAGATGATGTAAGAACAGGTTCTTTTTCTTTAGCATTGTAAGTTAA
>JAFQQR010000043.1 GCA_017410505.1 Clostridia bacterium
AAAATACTTTATAATCTATAACTGTCAGGGGCACATGCAGGTGTAGTTCAATGGTAGAACCTCAGCCTTCCAAGCTGATGACGTGGGTTCGATTCCCACTACCTGCTCCAATAAAATATAAAAAACCTGAAATTTAATATATGCAGGTGTAGTTCAATGGTAGAACCTCAGCCTTCCAAGCTGATGACGTGGGTTCGATTCCCACTACCTGCTCCATAATGTAAAATCGTCGTACTAGACGAAAAAAATTAATCGACTGTAAAAGTCGATTTTTTGTTGTTTTTATATTTGCATATAAAAGTCAAATTTAAAAAGTTTTATTGCCCAAGGTGCTAATACAACTAGTAAAGTTAAAGACGAAGATATCATTTTGGCATATTCTGCAGCAGAGAGATGGGTACAAGTGGTTTATCCTGAGTTCTATAACGAGGACGATGTTGTTTTCTGGAAGTAATATTTTAAAAGTTAATAGTTAGAAGTGTCAAAATAACAATTCTATAAAGTACAGTTTTGGGTAAAACAAGACTGTACTTTATTTTATTTTTGTACTAATTGATAAATCAAGTATATATTCTCTCCCAAATATTCCAGTTCATAAAATGATTTCTTAACTAATATAGTATAGTTATAGTTCAGCACAAATATAGATACATATATATTAAAAATCCGTTCCTTACTGAGCGAACTAATCATATGAGTGAGATATTTGCGCAGAACTATAACATAAATAATTAAAAAATATAAAAAAACAGTTGATATTTTTAAAAATTTAATATAAAATTTAAAAAGACAAAAAGGAGGGAACAAATGATAACTTTAAAAGATGTTAAAGAAAACCCAGAAGTAGATGCCCTAATAAGAGGGGCACAAAAACAATTAAATGCTATGGGATATACAGAACATGGACATAGACATATATCAATAGTATCAAAAAGAGCCGGGGATATTTTAGAAAAATTAGGATATCCAGAAAGGACGGTTGAACTTACGAGGATAGCAGGATATATGCATGATATAGGAAACTGTATAAATAGAGTAGATCATGCACATAGTGGAGCAATTTTAGCATATAACATTTTAAAAGATATGGGAATGCCGGTAGATGAGAGAACGGAAATTATGATGGCAATAGGAAATCATGATGAAAAGACAGGAAATGCAATAAGTGATATATCAGCTGCATTAATATTAGCAGATAAATCAGATGCACATAGAGATAGGGTTATAAATAAGAATTTATCAACATTTGATATACATGATAGAGTAAATTATGCGGTAACAAATACAAATTTAACATTAGACCCAGAAGAGAGAAAAATAATATTAGATCTAACTATAGATAACAAAATATGTCCAGTATTAGATTATTTTGAAATATTTATGGAAAGAACAATGATGAGTAAATATGCTGCTAAATTTTTAAAAATATGGTTTGAACTTATAATAAATGACACAAAATTATTATAATGTGGAGGAAGAAAAATGAAAAAAGAGAATAGAAATGTAATGAAAAAAATAAAAATATTAACAATAGTTTTACTAATTATATTAGTATCAATGGTAAGTTTTTTTGGTATATATAAACAAAATAAAAATCAAATGATCAATACAGTAAAAAATTATTCATATGCAATGGATATAAATGGAACAAGAACTATAAAATTAAAAGTAAATACAGAAAAAGAGGAAATTATAAAAGATAGTGAAGGAAACGTAATAGAGTCAGCAACAGATGAAGAAATACAACAAAATGGATATGTTAAAGAAGAAGTTCCTAATAATAGTGAAGAAGTTTTAACAGAAGAAAATTATAATCAATCTAAAAAAATCATAGAAAAAAGATTGAAAAAAATGGGAGTAGGGGATTACAATATAGGGCTAAACACACAGACAGGTGAAATAGATATAGAAATCCCAGAAAATTCTGATGCAGATACAATAGTAGGAATTTTAAATACAATAGGAAGATTTGAAATAATAGATAGTGAAACAAAAGAAGTATTATTAGATAATAGTAATATAAAAGCATCAGATATATTGTACAATTCAACATCTTCTGGTACAACAACATATTTAGAAATAGCATTTGACAAAGATGGAAAAAATAAATTAGAAGAAATATCTAAGACATATGTAGCGGTTGAAGAAGAAACAACAGAAGAAGCAGCAGAAGAAACAACTGAAGAAACAACTGAAGAAACAACAGAAGAGACAACAACAGAAACAAGTGAAACTACTGAAACTGATGAAAATTCAACAGAAACAGCAGAAACAAAAGAAATAATAATAAAAATAGATGATGAAGAAATATTAACAACTAGTTTTGATGAGCCAATAACAACAGGAAAAATACAATTATCTGTAGGAACAGCAACAACAGATACATCAACATTACAAGACAATATAGCTCAAGCTAGAAATGTAGCAACAGTTTTAGATAGTGGAAAACTACCAATACAATATGATTTAGACAAAAATGAATATATATTATCTGATATATCAGAACAAGATTTAGTGATTATAGAAATAGCAATTGCAGCAATAGTAGTTATTGGAATAATAGTTTTAATAATAAAATACAAATCAAACGGATTGTTAGCAGGATTTTCATATATAGGATTAGTTGCACTATATATGCTATTAATAAGATATACAAATGTAATAATATCAATTGAATCAATATTTGGAATTATAGTAATGCTAATATTAAATTATATATTTACAATTATGTTATTAAGCAATATAAATAAAATGAGTAAAGAGAAAAAATCAAATGTAGTAAATAAAGCTACATTAGAGACATATACAAAATTCTTTAATAGAATAATACCAATTTGTATAATGGTAATAGCATTTTGTTTTGTAAAATGGATACCTATAAACAGTTTTGGAATGATATCATTCTGGGGATTAACTATAATTGCTGTTTATAATGCAGTAATTACAAGATTTTTATTAAAAATTAAAACAGAGGGTAAATAGGAGGTATTAATTATGAAACAAAAAAGTACAAAAATTTTAGTCATATTTATAGCTATAATATTAGTTGTAGGTGCAGTAATAATATTTGCAAAAGGTTTAGCTTTCGAACTAAAATATCAAAATAATCAAAAAGTTGAAATAAATTTAGGAAAAGAATTTAATGAAAATGATATAAAAGAAATAACAAATGAAGTATTAGGAAATCAACCAGTAATAATTCAAGCAATAGAAGTATATAAAGATTCTGTAAGTATAACAACAACACAAATAACAGAAGAGCAAAAAACAAACATGGTAGCGAAAATTAATGAAAAATATGGAACAGAATTAAAAGCAGAAGATATAACTATAGAACATGTATCTCATGTTAGAGGAAGAGATATAATAAAACCATATGTTATTCCATTTGTGATAGTTACAGCAATAATACTAGCATATCTAGTTATTAGATATAATAAATTAAATTCTTTAGAATTATTAACACAATCAATAGGAATAATAGTTTTAGCACAATTAGTTTTATTAGGAATTATTGCAATTACAAGAATGCCAATAGGTAAGTTTACAATTCCTACAATATTATTAGTATATATGTTATCAACATATATTTGTACAACTAAATTTGATAAAGATTTAGAAAAAATAAAAGTTAAAGAAAATAAATAAAATATTAATAGAAATATTAAAAAGTTTGTGATAATACTAAAATGGTATGTTGCAAACTTTTTTTAATTGTATAGTTAATTATAAAACAGTGGAATTATAAAAAGTTTTTACAAAAATTAAAAAATCACTATACAAAACAAAAAAACTAGTGATATAATAGGCTCAAAACAAAGAATAAAAGCGGAGGTCGAAAAATGGGAAATATAGTATTGCTAGATGACTTAACAATAAATAAAATAGCAGCTGGAGAAGTTATAGAAAGACCAGCTTCAGTAATAAAAGAAATGGTAGAGAACTCAATAGATGCAGGGGCGAATAATATAACAGTAGAAATAAAGAACGGGGGAATATCATATATAAGAATAACAGATAATGGAAAAGGAATTGCACCAGATGATTTAGAAATTGCATTTGAAAGACATGCAACAAGCAAAATAAGAAAGGCAGAAGACTTAGATGTAGTAACATCAATGGGGTTTAGAGGAGAAGCATTAGCAAGTATAGCAGCAATAGCTAATGTGGAAATGATATCAAAAACAGAAAGTCAAGAAACAGGATATAGAATAGTAGTAGAAGCAGGTGATATATTAGATAAGCAAGAAGTAGGATGTCAAACAGGGACTTCAATTACAGTAAGAAATTTATTTTTTAATACTCCAGTAAGATACAAATTCTTAAAAAAGGATTATACAGAATCTGGATATGTAGAAGATGTTATAACAAGAATTGCTTTAGTTAATCCGAACATAGCAATAAAATTAATAAATACAGGAAAAACAGTAATTCAAACAAATGGTAATGGAGATATAAAAAGTGTAATTTATAGTATTTATGGAAGAGATGTAGCTAACCGGAATATTACCACTTGAATATACATATGAAGATATACAAGTTACTGGAGTTGTTGGAAGACCTGAGATAGCAAGGTCAAATAGAGCAAATCAATTATTTTTTGTTAACAAAAGATATATAAAAGATAAAACTGTGTCAGCAGCGACAGAACAAGCATTTAAAGGATTAATACCAATAGGGAAATTTGGATTTGTAATTTTAAATATAACTATGAATCCATCAAAAGTTGATGTAAATGTTCATCCATCAAAAGTAGAAGTAAGATTTGAAGAAGAAAATAAAATTTTTCAATCAATATATCATGCTATAAAAGATACATTACTAAAAAATGAATTAGTAGCAAGTACAGAAAAAAAAGAAGAAACAGAAAATTTATCAAAAGGTTTATTTGATTTTAGGAAAAATGAAACAAAAAAAATAGAACAATATAATGAGGAAGAAAGTAAAATAAAGACAAATGCTATAAATGTTGGACAGGGTGGACCAATAAATACAGCAGATGTTTTAGAACAACTAAAAAAATTAAAACAAGATTTACAAAATCAAATTGAAGAAAAAGTACCTGTAAAATTGAATTCGGATTTTATAGAAACAAAAGATAATGAAGAGCAAGATGAGAAAGAAAAAATAGAAGAAGTAATAAAAGATGACCTTATAGAAGAATCAGTACAAGAAGAGAATACAGAAGAAAAAAATCAAGAAGTAAATAATCAAGATGAGATAAAAGAATCAAAACAGGATATTACAGAAAAAAAAGAGATATCAGAAAACATAGAAGAAATAAAAAAGCAAGAAACTAAGTTAGAGGAAATAAAAGAACAAATAAAAGAATTAGAAAGTTTACAATATGAAGAAAAAGTACCAGAGAATTTTAGCGAAATGTATGAAAAATTATTTGGAACAACACCAATATCAACAAAAAAAGAAGAAACTATAAATGAAATACCAGAAGAAACAGCTGTTGACTTAATAAAAGATAATATGTCTATATTTGAAGAAAATGAAGAATATAAGAAACCAATATATAAATTTATAGGAATAGTATTTAATACATACATAATAATAGAAATAGATAAAGAAATGTATATAATAGACCAACATGCAGCACATGAAAGAATTATGTATGAAAAAGTTAAGAAAAACTATTATAGTGATACATCAAAAGATTCGCAAATGCTGTTATTACCAGACATAATAACATTAACACATAAAGAAATGAACATAGCAAGAGATAATATAGATATGTTTGAAAAAGCAGGTTTTACATTAGAGGAATTTGGAGAAAACACAATAAAGTTAACAGGAGTACCAACAGTATGTATAGATTTAGATAACAAAGAACTGTTTTTAGAAACATTAGATGAAATAAATACAGTAGCAAGAACAGCAAAACAAGAAAAAGAAGAAAAGTTTATAGCAACAGTAGCATGTAAAGCAGCAGTTAAGGCGAATATGGTATTAAATATAGAAGAAGTAGAAAATTTGATGGACAAACTTTTGGAATTACCAAATCCATTTACATGTCCACACGGAAGACCAACAGCAATAAAAATGTCCAAATATGATATTGAAAGAAAATTTGCAAGAAAATAGGATTTTGGGACGGGTTAAAAATCACTATTTTAATAAAATAAATATATTAATAAATAGGGATTTTTAACCTGTCCACCAAATCCCTGAAAGGAAACAAAAATGAGCGAAAAGCAGAAAGTTATTGTAATATGTGGGCCTACAGCATCAGGAAAAACAAATCTTTCGATAGAGCTTGCAAAAACAATAAATGGGGAAATTATATCAGCAGATTCTATGCAAATATATAAAGATATGGATATAGGAACTGCCAAACCAACAGAAGAAGAAATGCAAGGAATAAAACATTATCTTTTAGATTTTGTATCACCAGAAGAAAGGTATAGCGTAGCCCAATATAAGCAAGATGCCAAAATGGCAATAAAAGAAATTTTGTCAAAAGGAAAAACACCTATAATTGTTGGGGGGACAGGTTTGTATGTAGATAGCTTGATTTATGAAATAGAATATAATGATATAGAGATAGATGAAAATTATAGAAAAGAACTAGAAGAAATAGTAGAAAAAGAAGGATTGCAAAAATTATACGAGCAGGCATTAAAAATTGATCCAACTGCAATGGAAAAGATAAGTGAAAATGATAAAAAGAGAATCATGAGAGTATTAGAAATATATCATTCAACTGGAAAAACAAAAACTCAGCAAGAGCTAGAATCAAGAAGAAAACCTGTGGAATATGATTATAAAGTATTTGCAATTAATTGGGACAGAGATGTTTTATATCAAAGAATAAATAAAAGAGTAGATATTATGCTTGAACAAGGTTTAATAGAAGAAGTAAAAGATATTTTAGAAAAATATGAAAAATTTCCTACAGCAATGCAAGGCTTAGGATATAAGGAAGTTGTTCAATATATAAATGGAATTTATACAAAAGAAGAAATGATAGAAAAAGTGAAAATGGAAACAAGAAGATATGCCAAAAGGCAGTTGACATGGTTTAGAAAAAATAAAAATACAATATGGTTGGAAGGGACTAATGATATACAAAATAATATAAATATTATTTTGGAGGGTATGAATTGAAGAAGGAAGAAAATATTAAAGATAATATAAAAGATAATATAAAAGTAAATAAAAAGAGATTAATTATATATATAACTTTTTTCTTAATATTAATATATATGATATATGCAGTATATCTGCTTGTAAAACAGCCTATTAATAAAGTCACTGTAGAAAATGGAACTTTATATTTGGAAGAAACAGACATAGGATATGTTATAAGAGAAGAAAAGGTCGTAAAAGGAAATAATTATAAAAATGGAATGGAACAAATAAAAAGTGAAGGAGAAAAGACTGCAAAAGGAGATTCTATATATAGATATTATAGTAAAAATGAAGAAGAGCTGAAAAAACAAATAGCAGAATTAGATACTCAAATACAAGAAGCACTAAAAGGTCAAACAGAATTATTTTCTTCAGATGTAAAATTATTAGAAAATCAATTGGATGAAAAAATTGAATTATTAAGTAAGACTACAGATATGTCAAAAATATCAGAATATAAGAAACAGATAAATGATTTAATAACAAAAAAAGCAAAAGCAGCAGGAGAATCAAGTGCAGCAGGAAGTTATTTAAAACAATTATATAGTCAAAGAACAAAATTAGAAGAACAATTGAATTCAGGAGCTGAGTACATAAGTGCACCAATTAGTGGAATAGTTTCTTATAAAGTTGATGGATTAGAAGAAACGTTAACACCTAATAATTTTTCTACATTTACCAAAGAATTTTTGGAAAATCTTAACTTAAAAACAGGACAGTTGATAGCAACAAATGATGAATGTGGAAAAATAATAGATAGCTCTAAGTGTTATATTGCAACAATATCTGATTCAGAAGAAGCTAAAAATGCAAAATTAGATGATAAAGTAAAAGTTAGATTATCAAATAATAAGCTGATTGATGCAAAGATAAGTTATACATCACAAGAAAATGAACAAGAAACATTAATAATTTTAGAAATTGACGAACAAATAAGTGAACTTGCAAATTATAGAAAAGTTTCATTTGATTTAGTATGGTGGAGTACTACTGGCTTAAAAGTACCAAATCAAGCTATTGTTGAAGAAAATGGGTTAAATTATGTAGTTAGAAATAGAGCTGGATATCTAAGTAAAGTATTAGTAAAAGTGACAAGAAAAAACGACAAATATGCCATAGTTTCTAATTATGATACAGATGAATTAAAAGAATTGGGTTTTTCAAATAAAGAAATAAATTCGATAAAAAAGATATCAATATATGATGAATTGGTACTAAATCCAGATTTAAGTAGAGTAGAATAAATATTACAAAAATATTACAAAAATATTAAAAAAATATTACATTTGCGAAAAGTATTGACAATAATAAAAAAAAAGTAGATACTTATAACAAATTAAGTTAGTTGTACAAGTGACACTTGTTACAAACAACTTATGCAGAAATGCGATAATTTTTGTATACATATGAAATGTAAAAGAGTTTTAGGAGGTTTTTTTATGTCAGGAGCATTAATGAATAAGGTATGGGATTTGTTTGGAATGGATTCAGCGGAGACAGAAGAATATGAAGATGAAAATATATATGATTATGAAAATGAAGAAGAATTAGAAGTAGAAGATAAAAAAATATTTGGAAGAAAAAATAACAAAATTGTAACTATGCCACAAGCACAGGGACAAGCAATAAAAATGGTTATTTCACAACCTACAACATTTGAGCAATCAGATGAAATTTGTAGCTTTTTAAAAGAAAAGAAATCAGTAATAGTAAATCTTGAATACGTAAACAAAGATGTTGCAAGAAGAATAGTAGATTTTATTAGTGGTGGAGTATATGCATTAGATGGATATATCCAAAAAGTATCAAATTCAATATTTTTAGTTGCACCATCAAATTATGAAATAACAAATGAAATGGCAAGAGAAGAAATGAAAAGTAAATTATCAGTTTCATGGCTAAGAAATAATAATGTAAACAATTAGTAATGTGCTTTATGCAGTTTAGGAGGAAAAAATGATAACACCTTTAGATATAGAAAATAAAAGATTTTCAAAACAAATGGTAAATCGGCTATAGTGTAGAAGAAGTAGATGATTTTTTAGATGAATTAACAATAGACTATTCTAAAAATTATAAAGAAGTTAATGAATTAAGATTAAAAGTAGAAGAATTAAGTAATAGTTTAGTTCAATATAAAACAATAGAAACAACACTACAAAATACACTAGTAATGGCACAAACAACCGCAGAAGAAGTGAAAAATGTAGCAAAGCAAAAAGCAGATCAAATAGTAGATGAAGCTAAATCAAATGTACAAAGACAAGTTGATGAATTAAATAAAGAAATAATTTTAAAACAAAAGGAATTAGATGATATAAAAAAACAATTTGATATATATAAGGCTAAAATGGAATCACTATTGATTTCACAATTAGAATTATTAAAAGATGTAAATAATGATAATTAATATACTAAAGAAAAGTTGCTGTAAAATAGTAACTTTTCTTATTTTTTTATGTAAAATAATTGAGAAAAATATTACAAAATTGGAACAATGTTACAGAACTGTTAAATGTATATTACAATTTTATTAATAGTATTGACTTTAATAAAAAAAAGAATAAAATTATAACATAGGAGAAAAGCAAAATGAGAATAATAAGTGGAACCGCAAGAGGGACGAAATTATATACATTAGAAGGAAAAGCAACTAGACCAACATTAGATAGGGTAAAAGAATCACTCTTTAATATAATACAGAATGAAATTGTTGATTCAGTATTTTTAGATTTATTTTCAGGAAGTGGTGCAGTAGGATTAGAGGCAGCAAGCAGAGGTGCAAGAAAAGTAATCTTATGTGACAAATCTAAAGACGCTATAAAGATTATAAATAAAAATATTGAAAAAACACATCTGAAAGAAAAAGTGGAATTATATAATTTAGATTATGAATTATTATTAAACAGTAAAATTAAAGAAAAAATAGATATTATTTACATAGATCCACCATATGATTCGGATTTTGCAATAAAGGCAGTAGATATCATTGTAAAAAAAGAATTATTTAATGAGAATTCTACAATAATTTTAGAAACAGATGAAGAAGAAAAAACATTAAAAGAATTAAAAAAAATCGAAGTTAAGATAACAGATAAAAGAAAATATGGAAGAGCGATATTAATCTTTTTAAAAACTGGAAAGGGGTAAAACATGGAAATATTTGAGCTACTAGAATCTTTAGAGGATATGATTGAAAGGAGTAGAAATTTACCATTCTCGGCAAAGGGAGTAATAGATAAAGAAGGGATGTTAGATTTAATAAAAGAAATAAGATTAAAACTTCCTGATGAATTAAAACAGGCTAAATGGGTAAAAGAAGAAAGACAACGTATATTAGTAGAAGCACAAAAAGAAGCAGATGGAATAGTAAAAGAAGCAGAAAACAGAATAATTTCAATGATTGACGAACATGAAATTACTAGAAAAGCTTATGAACAAAAGAAAGAAATTATAGAAAATGCTAATGAAAGATCAAGAGAAATTTCAAATGGAACTAAAGATTATGCAGATGAATTATTATCTCATGCAGAAGATGTTTTAACTAAAACTTTAGGAAATTTAGAACAAAATATTTCAGAAGCTTTAAAATTAATGGAATTATCTATTGAAGATACAATAAAAACAGTTCAAAACAGTAGAAAAGAATTAAAATAATATTTCGAATAGAGTTTGAATAAAAAGTAATATAAATAATAAGTAGGAGGGAAACGGCAGATGGGGATTTCTCTTCTTTTTAGGTAGATGGAGGAAACAACATGGCAAAGAAAAAATATAAGAAAAGAAAAACAAAAAAAAGAGAGGCTTCAAAAATAGATTTAACAATAGTTGGATTAATAGTTCTAAGTGTTTTACTTTGTGTATTGATATATGGAAAATCAGGTGTAATAGGAATAAAATTAAATGAAATATTAGGTGGAATGATGGGGATAATCAAATATGTTCTACCAATAGGAATATTCGCAGTTAGTATAAAAATGGCTTGCGAAGATAATGAATATATAACTTCAAAATTGGCTCAATATGCAGTATTATTGATAAGTTTTTCAGTATTAATTAGTGTGTATGAAATAAATAAAGGAGAACTAATTATAGTAAATGAAGATATATCAAATATTATAAAAGATGCATACACATTAGGAGCTCAAGGAAAAGGAGGAGGAGCACTTGGAGCACTGCTTGCAACACCTCTTACAAATCTTTTAGGACAAGTAGGTGCGGCAATATTATGTATAGGAATAGTAATAATGCTTGCTGTATTTACATTTGGTATAAATATGTCAGAAATTATAAATAATATGGTAGAAAAAACAGAAGAAAACAGAGAAGAGAGATTAGAAAGAAAACAAAAATTGAAAGAAGAACAATTAAAATTAAAACAAGAAGCAATGGAGAATAGAAAAAAAGATAAAAAACAAAAAGAAACGATTAAGGGAAAACAAAAGCAAGAGCTTATAGAAGAAGAAAATATAGAGGAACAAATAAAAATTAATTTTGGCGGAAGAATTTTAGATGATGAAGATGTAAAAGGTAGAAAAAAATATAATCATAAAAATGATGATTTAGTACCATTAACAAAAGAAAGTAAAAAAGCAATTCAACCTGATGTTATTGAAAATAATTTATTTAGACAAGAAGAAGAGAAAAAAGAAGATAGGACAAAAGAAGTTTTACAATTAGAGCATGCGATGACAGTTGAAGATGAAAATTATGAATATCCACCAATTGAATTATTGAGTAAACCTTCAAAAAAAACATTAAAAGGTGGAGCAAAAGCATTAACAGACACGGCTACAAAATTGCAGAAAACACTATATAGTTTTGGTGTATCTGCAAAGGTTGAGAATGTATCTGTAGGACCAGCAATAACAAGATATGAATTAAAACCAGCAGAAGGAGTAAGAGTAAGCAAAATTGCAAATTTAGCAGATGATATAGCTTTGAATTTAGCTGCTGAAACAATAAGAATAGAGGCACCAATACCAGGGAAACAAGCAGTTGGAATAGAAGTTCCAAATAAAGAAAAAGAGGCAGTACATTTAAGAGAAGTTCTAGAAAGTGAAGAATTTCAAAATAATAAATCAAAATTAACAGTAGGATTAGGTAAAGATGTTGCTGGAAAGATACAACTAGCTGATATAGGGAAAATGCCTCATGTTTTAATTGCAGGATCAACAGGTTCAGGAAAGAGTGTATGTATAAATACAATTATTTCAAGTATTATATATAATAGTAAACCAAGTGAAGTAAAAATGGTAATGGTAGACCCTAAAGTAGTAGAATTATCTGTATATAATGGAGT
Source organism: Clostridia bacterium (assembly GCA_017410505.1). Lineage (GTDB taxonomy): Bacteria > Bacillota > Clostridia > TANB77 > CAG-508 > CAG-269. Next base: position 12,443 of record JAFQQR010000043.1, read on the forward strand.
ACCACATTTATTAATCCCAGTAGTTACAGACCCTAAAAAAGCAGCAGGTGCTTTAGCTTGGGCTGTACAAGAAATGGAAAATAGATATAATTTATTTGCAACAAAGGGAGTAAGAGATATAAAAGGATACAATAAAGCAGTTGAAAAAGAAGAAGGATTAGGAAAATTACCACAAATAGTAATAATAGTAGACGAGTTAGCAGATTTAATGATGGTTGCTGCAAAAGATGTTGAAGAAGCAATATGTAGATTAGCGCAAAAAGCAAGAGCGGCAGGAATGCACTTGGTAATTGCGACTCAAAGACCTTCTGTTGATGTAATCACAGGATTAATAAAAGCAAATATACCATCAAGAATTGCATTTGCAGTATCATCACAAATAGATTCAAGAACTATATTAGATTCAGTAGGAGCTGATAAATTACTAGGAAAAGGAGATATGTTATTCTTTCCTTCAGGAGCACCAAAGCCAGTTAGAGTTCAAGGTGCATTTGTTTCTGATGAAGAGGTAGAAAAAATAGTAGACTTTGTAAAACAAAATGGAACAGCAAATTATAGTGAAGATATTTTAGAAACAATAGAAAAAAATAATAAAACAGAAAAAGAATTAGTCCAAGAGCAGGCTGAAGATGATGATGTAGATCCATTTTTAATGGATGCAATAGATAGTGTTGTAGAACAAGGACAAGCTTCAACATCTTTTATTCAAAGAAGATTTAAAGTTGGATATGCTAGAGCAGGTAGAATTATTGACCAAATGGAAGAAAGAGGTATTATTTCAGGATACCAAGGTAGTAAACCTAGAGAGGTATTGATTACAAAAGAGAGACTTGAGGAATTAAAAATGGGTACTGGAGATATTTCTAATTCTGATTTAGAGTAATTTGGAAAGGCGGGTATAATGAAACAAAATAAAAAGAATTTGCTGGAGAAGATTGTAAAAAAAGATTATAACAATGAATTAGAAAAAATTTTAGAAGAAAAGCAATTTGGTGAAAATGTCAAAAGTACTCTCCTTAGTATTTTGTATAAAATAGAAGCAGCTTATAAAGATTTGAAAACTGTAAAAAAGGATGTAGAAGATAAAGATGAATATATATCAAGTATATTAAATATTATTAAGGACTATTGTGACTCTATTAAAATAATAAAAATGAGTGATCAAGAAAATAAAATACCTAATAATAAAACTTATATAGTAGATAAAGAAAACAAGGAAATTATAGTATATCCAATTGACAGAAAAATATTGTATGCAATTGCTAAAATTTCCAAAAAAGATAAAATTATAAAAGATGACTATTTTTTAATTAATGAATCATTATCAAATCTTATAAATGTTGGAAATAATATCAATATGGTAGAGCCATTAAGAGATTTTAATGGATATTCATGGACATGTATTCCACAGGAAATTGAAAGTATAGAGCATAATTTAGTGTATCAGAATTTAAGAATGATGGTGGGATATAAATTTTTAAATAAATGGATTCAAAATAATGAGTTTATAATAGATTATTTTGATTTATTTCAAGAAAAATTGGAAGAAAAATATGGTAAAGCAAATAAAAATAAAATTATAGATATAATATCAAAAATTTCAATATTATTAGAAGTTAAATTTAATGATACCAAGATTCAAGAAATAAATAAAATAAAAGAAGAAGTTGAAGAAGAATGGAATAAAGTACAAAATAACAAAGAGTTTATAGATAATGTAACAAAAAGGAAATTAGAACTTTCAAAAAAAATTAAAGAGATAGATACTATTATTAGTGATAAAGATTTATTACAAAAAGAACATACAAAAAGAAATAAAAAATTGCCTCTAGAAAAGAAAATATTTAGTATGAAAATATTATCAAAAATGATGGAAGAAGAGAGAGAAGGATATTTAGAAGAATTAGAAAAATTAAATGTAATAATCAATCCACAAAAATTTGTAAAATACAAAAAAGAAATAGAAGGAAAATACAAAAATATAAAAGTTTTAGATGTGGAAAATAAAGAGAAAGAATTAGACAAATTAAAAATTCAATTACAAAAAGTATTTTTAGATATAATGAAAATTAATATTAATAGAGCTGAAACAAGACAAGATGTAGAAAAAATAATATATGATTTTAGATATTATTTATTATTACCATATGATTGTGAAAATACAATAAAACAGGTGAAGAAATTAGAGAAGAATATAAAAGAAATATCTGAAATAATAATTGATAAAGCTATAGAATTAAAAGTTATAGAAAAAATTTCTGATGATAAAGAAACAAATTATGAAATATTAAAAAATTTATTTTATGTTAGAATAATAAAATTAGAAGATGCATATCTGAAAATAACTAAAGAAAAGGAAAAATATTATGTTCAAATTTTTGATGAAAATATTTTTGAGGAAAAAATAGAAATATCGAAACCAAAAGGTTTAGAAGTTAAACCAGATAAAAAAATATCAATTTGGAGTTAATGTTTCCAAAAGGACAAAAGGAGGAGTTATATGAAAATTACATTTTTAGGAGCAACTAAAACTGTAACAGGTTCTAACTTTTTAGTAGATGCTGCAGGAAAAAAGTTTTTAGTAGATTGTGGAATGTGGCAAGGAAGAAAAGAATTAGAAGAAGAAAACTTCCAAGATTTTGAGTTTAATCCACTAGATATAGATTTTATGCTATTAACACATGCACACATAGACCATTCTGGAAGGATACCTAAATTATATAATGAAGGATTTAAAAATAAAATATATGCACACAAAGCGACATGTGATTTATGTGCATTAATGTTACCAGATAGTGGACATATTCAGGAAATGGAAAATGAATGGAAAAATAGAAAAAGAATAAGAAAAGGGCAAGAACCAAGAGAACCACTATATACAGCAGAACAAGCTGCAAGATGTTTAGAGATATTTGAGCCAGTAAATTATGATGAAATAATAGAAATAACACCAGAAATTTGTGTAAGATTTAATGATGCGGGACATATGTTAGGCTCAAGTGTCATAGAATTATGGGTAACTGAAAATGGAAAACAAACAAAAACTGTATTTACAGGGGATTTAGGAAATAATGATATACCATTATTAAGTGAACCAACAATGATAGAAGATGCTGATTATTTAATAATGGAGTCAACATATGGAAGTAGAAAACATATGAAAAACGAAGAAAAGGCAGAAATGTTTTTAGATATAGTTTCAGAAACTTTAGATAGACAAGGAACAGTTGTAATACCATCATTTGCAGTTGGAAGAACACAAGAAATATTATATGAAATAAACAAACTAAAAGAAACGAAAAATGATGAAGAATTTTTAAGAAAATATGAAACATTAATGAAAGCACCAGTATATGTTGATAGTCCACTTGCAATATCAGCAACAGAAGTTTTTAAAGAAAATATGAACTTATTTGATGAGGAAACACAAGCAGATATGCAAAAAGGAGATAATCCACTTGAATTTCCAGGATTAAAATTTACAGTAACCGCAGATGAATCAAAATTATTAAATGCAGACCCAACTCCTAGTATAATAATATCAGCAAGTGGTATGTGTGAAGTTGGAAGAATAAAACACCATTTAAAACATAACCTATGGAATTCAAATTCTACAATATTGTTTGTAGGATATCAAGCACCAGGAACACTAGGATATAGTATAGTAAATGGTGCAGATAGGGTAAAAATATTTGGAGAAGAAATAGCTGTAAATGCAAGGATTGAATATTTGGAAGGATATTCTGGTCATGCAGATCAAGAAGGTTTAATGAATTTTATATATTCATTTATAAAAAAACCAAAGCAAGTATTTTTAGTGCATGGTGAGGAAGAATCACAAAATGTTTTAAAGGAAAAAATAGAACAAGAAGCAGAATTGCCAGTTGTAATTGCTGATTTTGGTGAAACATATGAATTAAATGATGAAGTTAAATTAATAGGAAAAATAGAGAAAAAATTACCAGTAACTAAGAGAACAGAAGTGTTAAAGAGACTTGAAAAATTAAAAGAAGAAATGTTGGATATGGAGATAGCTGTAAAAGAAGATATGAATAATAGAGATTTGAGAGATGAAGATGTGTTTAGAATAAATGAGAAAATAAAGGATTTAGAAAAATAAATTTTAAAAGTTATTGAGGGATAGATAATGGAAAATAAATATTTAAATGAAGCAATAATTGGAAATAAAAAAATGTTAGCAACGTATACATCTAAAGGAGAGTTACAGAGAGTATATTTTCCAAATAAAGATAATAAACAATATATAAACTATTTTCATACAGGTATAAAAATAAATGATTCAGATTTAATATATTTGCATGATGATATTAATAATATATATAAACAATATTATGATACAGATACAAATATATTAAATACTGAAATTACAAATACATATTTTAATATGAAAGTATTACAGACTGATTATTGTTTAATAAAGGAGAACATACTTAGTAGAAAATATACTTTTATAAATGAAGGTGGAATAGATTTAAATACAGAGTTTTATATTCATTCTGAATTATTATCAGACTTAAATAATTTTGTTGGATGTAAAATTATTGATAGTGGAATGGTTCAATATGCACATGATTTTGCTTTTTCTACATTTGCAAAAGGAAAAGATACAATTAAACATCAAATAAATGGAAGTAGAGATAAAATAAAAAGAACGGAAATTTATGATAAAGATTATATTGGAATGTCAAAGGATTCTTCAATTGCATATGAAGTAGGATTAATAAAACCAGGAGAAAAGAAAGAATTACAAATATGTATATTAATAGATGAAAATAAAAATATATCAGATATAGAAGATGAGGTAGAGAGAGTAAAAAGAATTGATTACGATAAAGAATATATAAATACTAAAGCTTATTGGAGAAAATATGTAAAAAATCATAATGGATTAAAACTAAAGGAACCGCAAAATTCTTACGAAGAAATAATATATGAAATATATAAAAGAAGTATTTTGTTATTTCCATTATTAGCTAATCCAGAAACAGGAGGAATTATTGCAGCACCTGAAGTTGATGAGAATTTTACAAAATGTGGTAGATATGCATATTGTTGGACTAGAGATGCAGTTTTTGTGACAAAGGCAATGGATATATTGAAGATGCAAAAAGAAACTGAGAAATTTTATAAAGTATTTTGTAAAAAAACTCAAAGTAAAAATGGTATGTGGGAGCAAAGATTTTTTACAGATGGAAAATTAGCTCCATGTTGGGGATATCAAATTGATGAAACTGCAAGTGTTGTGTATGGAGTATATGAACATTATAAATATTCTAAATCTGAGAATTTTTTAAAGGAAAGTTTACAAATGTGTGAAAAAGCCATAGATTTCTTAAAAAGATATGTAAAAGATATTTTTGAAGATACTAATAAATATCATGTAAGTTATGATTTATGGGAAATGTGTGAAGGTGTACATTTATATTCTCTTGCAAGTATATATTCAGCATTTGATTGTATGATAAAAATGTATGATGTTTTAGGGAAAAATGTTTCAGAATTTGAGAATAATAGATTAAAAGAAGAAAAAGTTGAAAAATCAAAAAAAGAAATTGAGAAATTGCAACTTGAGATAAAAAAATATATAAATAAAAATATGTATGATGAAGAGAAAAAATCATATATAAGAAATTCAGAAGATAAGAAAATGGATATAAGTATATTGGGAACTGTTATACCATTTAATGTGTTTAAGGCAAAAGAAAAGAAAGTTCAAAATACTGTAGAAAGAATTAATTTATCTTTAAGAACTTATACAGGTGGTTATCAAAGATTTGAAAATGATAATTATATGAATGGTAATCCTTGGCCTATTGCTAATCTTTGGATGACTTTATATTATTTGGAGACTGGTGAAAAGAAAAAGGCTAAAGAATGTTTTGATTTTGTAGTAAAAACAGCTGGAAAACATTATTTTTTAGGAGAGCAAGTTAATAATGAAATTTTAAAACCTAATTGGGTATTAGGACTTGGATGGTCGCATGCTATGTTTATTATTGTTCTTGAAAAATTGTATGGGTAAATTACAAATAATTTAAGTTTTGTTTTTTTGCAAAAATTGCTCTACAACTCGGTCCAAATACATATATATTAAAATTCCGTTCCTTACTGGGCGGACTAATCATATGAGTAAGATATCTGTATTTCAGAGTTTGAGGAGTTAATCTGGCTTATCTGTATGTTTTTGTGTCCTTCCAAACTGTGCGTCACTGCATTTTAATATATATGTATTTGGACCGAGTTGTAGAGCAATTTTTGCAAAAAACAAAACTTAAATAAAAATAATGCTTGAAAAGTATTATTTTTTGATATAGAATGGTATTGCCTTGAAAAATGAAGGTAATACTAAAGATGGAAAATAAAATACTAAATTATAAGGAGGAAATTATTATGTCAGTAAAAGTAGCCATTAATGGTTTTGGACGTATAGGACGTCTTGCATTTAGACAAATGTTTGGAGCGGAAGGATATGAAATTGTTGCAATAAATGATTTAACAAGTCCTAAAATGTTAGCTCAATTATTAAAATATGATTCAGCGCAAGGTAGATATGATAAAGCTGAAACAGTAGTTGCTGGAGAAGATTCAATAACAGTAGATGGAAAAACAATTAAAATATATGCTGAAAAAGATGCAGCTAATTTGCCATGGGGAGAAATTGGAGTAGATGTAGTATTAGAATGTACAGGATTTTATACATCAAAAGAGAAAGCTACAGCTCATATAGATGCAGGAGCTAAAAAAGTTGTAATATCAGCACCAGCTGGAAAAGATTTACCAACTATAGTTTTTGGTGTAAATGAAGAAACATTGACAGCTGAAGATAAAATAATATCTGCAGCATCTTGTACAACAAATTGTTTAGCACCAATGGCTAAAGCATTAAATGATTATGCACCAATTCAATCAGGAATAATGACAACAGTTCATGCATATACAGGAGATCAAATGCTTTTAGATGGTCCACATAGAAAAGGTGATTTAAGAAGAGCTAGAGCAGCTGCAGTAAATATTGTACCTAATACAACAGGAGCAGCAAAAGCTATAGGACTTGTAATTCCAGAATTAAATGGAAAATTAATAGGTTCTGCACAAAGAGTTCCAGTTCCAACAGGTTCAACAACTATATTAGTTGCAGTTGTAAAGGGTGAAGATGTTACAGAGGAGGGAATAAATGCAGCTATGAAAGCTCAAGCTAGTGAGTCTTTTGGTTATACAGATGAATACTTAGTTTCTTCAGATGTAATAGGAATGAAATATGGTTCTTTATTTGATAGTACACAAACTATGGTAACTAAATTAGAAGATGGATTGTATCAAGTACAAGTGGTTTCTTGGTATGATAATGAAAATTCTTATACAAGTCAAATGGTAAGAACAATTAAATATTTTGCGGAATTAGATTAGTGATAATTGATAGAGTGTCCTTGGGGATACTCTATTATTTTTAGAGTTAACTTAATGCTATAATTTGGTCTAGCATAAAAATTGGCCGTTCTAAATGTTGATATATTAATATTTTTTGCAAAAAACATAGCTGGGGTCTACCATTGGGTCTTTTGCTGCAAAATATTAATATATCAACATTTAGAACTACTCTATGTGTTTAAAGCTAACTGTAATAACTTGTTTGAAATTGACATAAAAAGGTTGACAATGGAGAATGTGGAGAGTATAATAAGAAAGTTAGAATTTTATAGACAGCCAAATAAAGTTTGTTTGGTGAGTAAAAAGAAAGGAGTAGTTTTAATTTTATTTAGTAACTAGTGAAAATTTTTCAAAAAGGAGTGTCGATTATGAGACGGAAGCTTAAGCTAATTCTGGCAATTGTATTGATAATTGCAATTAGTGTATTGCAATTAAATCAAGTAGATGCCTATCAAGGGGATGTTCAAGAAGAACAGACCAGCACTGTAAATTGGGAAGATAAAGGAGATTTCCCATATATTACTAAAGTGGAGTTGACTGATGGTGATGGTAATATTATTAGTGATGAAAATCATGTGGATCCTAATGATAAAATTAGGATAAAATATGAATTCAAAATACCTAATGATGTGGAAGTGTATGCAGGAGATATGTATACAATATCAATACCAGAAGGATTTGAGTTAGATGGAGGATTACCAGAAACACAGTTAGATAAAGATGGCAAATACAATGTTACATGGCAGCTAGAAAAAGACATCATAACAATCAAATTTTATGAGAATCTGGACAAAGTATCTAATATACAAGGTTATATTGCCTTGGATTGTTGGATAGATACAGATGTCATAGCAGATGGAGATGGAGAAAAGGTTGATTTTATAGTAAATGGGGAGAAATTCCAATGTGATATTTATTATGATAAATATCAGAAAGCTGCAAATGCAACCGTAAAAAAATCAGGTGCATATAATGCTTCAGTTAAGGAAATAACCTGGACTATAACGGTTACACCAGATAAGAAAGATGCAACATTAGCAAATATCACTGTAAAAGATATTTTTACAAATAGTGATTATCAGGAATATGTTGCAGGAAGTACAGAAATTTCAGGTGTTGCTATATCAGATACTGAATTGAAATTGACAGAAAAGGGATTTTCATATAAATTTCCGGAAGATACAACAGGAGGAGAAAAAACTATAACATTTAAAACAAAACCAACAGACGTTTTTTATGAAAGTTTAGATGATTATATAAAGAACGGTGTTGAGGTTTATATGCCTAATGAAGATAAAGCATCAGAAGCAGAGGCATCTGTTAAAGTACGGCAAACATCAATAACCAAAACAACAGTAGGAAAATATGATGAAGAAAGTAAGGTACTTAAATGGAAAATAACATTAAACAAGGATAATCGTTTAATGAAAAATGCAGAAGTAACTGATACTTATCCAGAAGGTACACATATAGACTTAGCATCTATAAAGATAAATGATGTATTATTAAAAGATACAGATGTAACTTATGAACAAAAAGATAATCAAATCATTTTTAAATTAGGAGATGTTTCTAAGGAATCATATATTACTTATGATTTAGTTATAGATGATTTTTCAAAACTTCCTAAAAATGTTGAGGGAGAATATACGGAGTATGATGTGAAAAATGCTGTAGTATTGAATGTCAATGATACACAGAAATATACTTATACAGCGACAGGAAAAATAGGAACTGGAAAGAAGGAAATATCCTTTACAAAATCAGGGAGTATTTCGAGTAGCACTGAAAATGGATTGATGATAAAGTGGCAAATCAAAGTAAATTACAATTCTCAAGACAACCAAAGTGCATTTGTAATAAGTGATATTATTCCAGAAGGTCAGGAATATATTAAAGGTACTGCAAAGATAAAGCTTTACAGAAATAATGCAGAAACTTCAGGAATACTTATTGATGATAAAGATATATATGATGAAAAAAATCGTAAATTATCATATAAAATTATTCCAAATGAAACTGTGTTAGGAAAGTATACTGTTAATGAAACTGATGGTGTTATGCTATATTTTTATACAGCTGTAAAAGATATTAAACTTGGAAATGGGGCAACATCAAAATATAGTAATAATGCTAAATTAACAATAGGAGAAAAAGAAAAAGATTGTACAGGACAGGTAACGGGATATTTTTATAAAATGCTTAGCAAAAGTGGTTCATACGATTATGCTAATGAATTATATAATTGGCAGATAAATGTAAATACACAAAAAACAGCATTGAAACAACCTGTAATAGAGGAAATTTTGCCAGAAAATCACATAATGGCAGAAGATTATATTACAATCAACAATACTAAAGTTACACTTGATGGTAAGGCAAATGGAATATATCATGCTGTCTATAATCAGCAAATGGGAACTATTATTATTAGTGTTAATAGTGATAAGTATATTCAGGATGCGATATATATTAAGTTAAAAACAAAAAGTATTGAAGATGAAAAAACAGGAAGTAAAGCAAAAAATACTGCTAAGCTTAATGCAGACAACTTTGATAGAGAATTTTCAGTAGAGTCTACAGTGGAGCATAAGGCATTGCCAATATTGCAGAAGAAAACTGATTACACAAGTGGAAATGTAATTCCATGGACTGTAAATATTAACTTGGATTATGAAGATAAAGGGCAGGAACTTAAATTGGAAGATAAATTGCAAGCAGGTTTATCTTTAGATAAAGATTCTGTAAAATTGTACGAAGGTTCAATATCGTCAGATGGAAAAAGTATAGTTGCAGGAAATGAAATTGAAATTCCAGCAGAAAGTATACATTATGACGATACTACAGGTGTTTTTGACTGTATTTTACCAAAAGAAGTAGAAGCTCATAAGTATTATGTATTGAAGTTTTCTACTGAAATCGTTGATAGAAATATAGAGCAAGTAAGTAATTCTATCACTCTATATGGAATGGAAGCAGCAGAGGAAGGTAAAAGTACAATCATAAAGATAAAAACTATAAGCAGCAGTAGTGGTATTATTGGAGAAAGTGGTTCTGTAAAAATAGTTAAAAAAGACAGAAAGACGGATGAAGTTATTCCAAATGTATCTTTTAGACTATTAAATAAGGACGAAAAACCTATAGAAAGTGCAGGATGGGCTACAACAGATGAAGATGGAATTGCTGTATTTAAGGATTGGCTAAAATTTGACACGCAATACTACATTCAAGAAGTTAGAACTGCAGAGGGATACGTATATGATGATTCTATGTATCCAATAATGATAAAAAGTTCTGATGATAGTAAGACATTTGAAATAGAAGTATATAATGACAAAATTGTTTCAACGCCAACACCTTCGGCTATAGTTGCAACACCGACACCTACGGCTATCGTTGTAACGCCGACGCCTACATCTATAATAGTGACACCACCTCCAATATTTCCTCCAATAATTTGGATAGGTACGCCAGAACCAACAATACAGCCAACGGTGAAGCCAACAGTACAACCAACGGTTTTCAAGGAAACACCAACACTGACACCAAAACCAACGGTGAAGCCAACAGTGAAACCAACGGTTTTCAAGGAAACGTCGACACCAAAACCAACGGTGAAACCAACAGTACAACCAACAATTTTTGAGGAAACTCCAAAACCAACAGTTAAACCAACGGTTTTTGAAGAAACACCAAAACCTACAGTGGAACCAACGATTTTTGAACCAACATCAGAACCAACAGTAGTACCAACACCTGTTACGAGTGCTGCAATAGAAACACCAGTACCAACAACAGTGGTGATAGATGATGAAAAAGAAAATCCAGGGGAACCAGTGATTAAGAAACCGACACCAAATCCAACAGAAAAAGTGGAGAAGGATGAAAAAAATGTTGTTCCTAGAACAAAGGATGATTCTGAAATATATAAATGGCTAATAGCATTTATTATATCTGGAGCAATAATAATTTTAATGGCAATAAACATTAGAAGAAAAGATAATAAGGAAGAATAAAATTAAGACTAATGAGGCAAAAGTACCCAATGGGTACTTTTGTTTTTTATTTATTTGTGATAAAATGCAAATAAGGAGAAAGAGTATGAAAAAAGAAAATAAAAAAAGATTAATAAATAGTTTTAAATTTGCATATGAGGGAATACTAGTATCATTAAAAACAGAACAGAATTTAAAAATACATATATTAATAATGGTACTAGTAATAATAATGGGAATTATACTAAAAATGTCAAAAATTGAATGGATAATATGTATAATATTATTTGGATTTGTAATATCTTTAGAATTAGTAAATACAGCTATAGAAAATGTAGTGGACTTAGTAACTATGGAGAAAAATCCAAAAGCTAAAATAGCAAAAGATGTATCAGCGGCAGCTGTTTTAATAGCAGCAATTACATCAGCAATAATAGGATTAATTATATTTATACCAAAATTTATTAATAAATTTTAGCTATAGTTCTGTGCAGTATAAAAATTAGCTGTTCTAAATGTTGATATATTAAAATTGTAGGGATTATAATATGAAGAGAGGAAAAATGAATGTACGATGTAATAATAATAGGTGCAGGACCAGCAGGAATATCTGCAAGTTTATATACCCAAAGAGCAAATTTAAAAACTCTTATAATATATAAAAAAACTGAAATTTCTGCACTAGAAAAAGCTAATGAAGTATCAAATTATTATGGATTTGAAAAAGGTATTAAAGGCAAAGAATTATATGGAAAAGGTATAAAGCAAGCAGTGAATTTGGGAGTGGAAATCTTAGAAGAAGAAGTAACAAATATAAAGCAAGAAGGAAATCAATTTAAAGTTGAAACATTAAAAAATAAATTTGATTCAAAAACAGTTATTTTAGCAACAGGGAATAAAAGAAACAAACCAAATATAAAAGGAATAGAATTATTTGAGGGAAAAGGAATAAGTTATTGTGCAATATGTGATGGATTTTTCTTTAAAAATAAAAATGTAGCAATAATAGGAAATGGAGATTATGCTATTTCAGAAACAATGGATTTACAAAATATAGTTAAATCAATTACAATATTAACAAATGGACAAGAAATGCCAGAATATAGAGCAGAAAATGTAGATATAGTAAAAAAAGAAATTGATGAAGTTATAGGTGAAAAAAGAGTAGAAAAAATAAAGTTTAAAGACAATAGTATAATAAAAGTTGATGGAATATTTGTTGCTCAAGGAGTTGCAGGAAGTACAGAATTTGCTAGAAAAGTAGGGGCAAAAATTCAAAATGATAAAATAGTTGTAAATGATGCTATGGAAACTAATATAAAAGGATTATATGCTTGTGGAGACTGTACAGGAGGATTATATCAGATTTCTAAAGCCGTTTATGAAGGAACAAAAGCAGGATTGCAAGTTATAAATTATTTAATGTCTTTTTAGAGTTGTTTCTGAAATGGATAAAATGTCACCAAAAGAAAAGTTCTTAAAAGGATATAAAAATGCAAAGGAGGTATATTATGGAACTAAATTTAAGTTTGGAAAATTTTCAAAAAGAAGTTTTAAACTCAAATGATCCAGTATTAGTAGATTTTTATGCTGATTGGTGTGGTCCTTGTAAAATGATGGCACCTGTAGTTGAATCTCTTGCTGAGGAACTAAAAGGTAAAGCTAAGGTTGGAAAAATAAATGTTGATCAAAATCAAGATTTAGCTATAGAATATAATGTTATGAGTATTCCTACTTTAATTATTTTTAAAGATGGTAAAGAGACAAAAAGATTTGTTGGAGTTAGAGATAAAAATGAGATATTAAATGAATTCTAAATGAAAGAAAAAAACCTCTTGTTGTATAAACAAGAGGTTTTTTTCTGGTTATTTTTTTACTTGAAGTACATAGATTGTGTTACACGTGTGGATTTCATAAACATTAATTCCAATCACTCGTATTTTCAGTATTGTTGAACTATGCTCCATGTTTCTCCATTTTCCATTTTCTAGTCTGACAAAGTTTTTTAAGCATTCTCCTTTAACCGGAATTTTCGAAGCAACTGCAAGATAGGTTATTCCTACCTCTGTAAACCAACAGCTGTTAAAGTGCCCAGATACACCTTTGAGAGTATAATCGGTTTGAAATCCCCGATCGTTTTCGTTAATAACTTCATAAGTTTTACCTACTGTTAAAAGACTATAATCCGAACATCCACAGTAGCTTTCTGTTTCTCCAGTATAAACAACCATTTTTGCCATAACTAAAACCTCCTAAAAAAATTTTTTTTGAAGATGTAACGTCGAAGTTACAAAATATATGTATCATACGTTTATTATACTACATTTTACATAAAGTGTCAAAAGATTGAAGTACTTATGGAAATTTTTGTAAATGATTGACAAGGAAATATCGTAATGTTAGAATGTAAAAAGCAAAAAAAAGAAAGGTGGTTTTTTAATGAAAAAAACAGAAAAAGTTTTAGCAATTGCAGCATTATCAGCAATTGTACCAATGGCAATGCATACAAATTCGCTTGCTACAAATGTGGAAGAAGTTGGTGATACTATAGCACCAACAATTACTGTAAAATCAGAGGCAGAAGGAACAATAGGAAACATAGAAAGAGCTATTTACACAAAAGTAAGTTTCAAATTGCATGATGATACAGCAATAGACAAAGTAGTAATAAATGGAGTGGATAAAGAATTATCTAGTGCAAAATGGAGTGATTGGAACAATGTTCAAGTAGGAAAAAATGGAGGAATAGCAGGAAAGAACATAATAAAAGTATTAGATGAAACTGGAAATGAATCAGAAACATATACATTCTATTTAGATAATGTTGCACCAACAATAACTGTAAAAGATAATACAGAAACAGAAATATTTACTATTGGTAATAAAGAAACTAATACATATAAAATGGTAAGTTTTAAACTATATGACCAATATTTAATAGATAAAATAATCATCAATGGAACAGAAAAGGATTTAACAGATAATAAGTGGAGCGATCATAACTTTGTAAGTGTAGGAAAAAATGGAGGAATCCAAGGAGAAAATGTAATTACTTTAGTAGATATTATGGGAAATGAGTCATCTTATACATTCTATTTAGATAGTTCAGCTCCAGTAATAACTGTAAAAGACAACACAGATACAGAGACATTCACAGTTGGAAATAAAGAAACAAATACATATACATTGGTAAGCTTTAAATTATATGATGAATATTTAGTAGATAAAATAATTATCAATGGAACAGAAAAAGATTTAACAGACAATAAATGGAGTGACCATAACTTTGTATCTATAGGAAAAAATGGAGGAATTGAAGGGGAAAATACAATAACTCTAGTTGATGTGGTTGGAAATGAAACAACATATACATTTTTTCTTGAATCTGAAGATAAAGAAGAAATAAAAGATCCATCAGAAAATAATACAGAAGATAATACACAAGATAACACAGAAGACAATGTAGGAGATAATACAGTAGATAATGTAGAAGACAATACAAGTAAGCCAACAAATCCAGATTGTGAGAAAAACAAACATCACTCAAAATTTGTGCATAAAATATACAATATTTTTAAAAATATATTTTGGGGATTTTGTGGAAGAAAATAATTAAATAGTAATAATATAAATATTGGAAACCACCTACATAAATATATTTTTATGTAGGTGGATTTTTTGTATATTGAAATTTCTATATATTTTTGGTATAATAAGTTAAGTTAAAGTAAGAAAAGAGGAAATAAATATGGATAGAATGAAAACTCTACTAAAATATGTATTATGGTTAGTATTATTTTTTATATTTTCAAATATATTGATAAATATATCAATAGAAACAACATATCAAAATATAGGAAGAAAAGATAATTTAGAACAAGTTAATGTTTATGAAGCTCAAGCAACAAAAGTTAATGGAAGAATTAAAGGGACAATATATAATAAATCAGAAAATAAAATAACAAATACCTATTTAAGAATAGATTTATATTCAGAAAGAGATATTTTGCTAGGTAGTCAATATGTTGATATTTCATCATTAAGAGATAATGAAACAAGAAATTTTGAAGTATACTTCAAAGTACAAGATGTAGAATATTACCAAATGAATTTTACAGATGAAAAAGTAGAAGGTGAGCTTCCAGTAATGTTACAAGATTTAACAAAAGAAGAGGTAGTATGGGGAACATTTTTAACATTTTTAATTTTTTGGTAATAATATTGTTATATAAAAATGTTTAGTTAAATAGAGAAAAATAGAGAGAAATAATTGCAAAAGCTTTTATTTCTTTCTATTTTTAGTTTTATAATATTTACAATATTGATTAACTGAGCAAATATCACACTTAGGACTTCTTGCGACACAAGTATTTCTACCATGCCAAACAAATAAATGATTAATATCTTTTAAAGAGTTTTTAGGGAAAATTTTCAATAAATCTTGTTCAATTTTAGAAGGATCTGATTCTTTAGAAAGACCAATCAAATTAGAAATTCTTTTAGCATGAGTATCAACAGCAATACCATTAGCAACGCCAAAAGCCTCAAGCATAACAACATTAGCAGATTTTCTACCAACGCCAGCTAATTTTTGCAAATCTTCCATATTATTAGGAACTTTGCCATTAAAATTTTCTAAAACTTGCTTAGCACATAACTTGATATTTTTTGCTTTATTTTTATAAAAACCACAAGGGTGAATAATATCTTCTAATTCTTTAATATCGATATCAGCAAAATCTTGAATAGTTTTACATCTTTCAAACAAGCTAGGCGTTGTTTTATTAACTCTTTCATCAGTACATTGTGCAGAAAGCATTACAGCTACAACCATTTGAAAAGGAGTTTCAAAATCTAAACTACAAGTAGCATCTGGATAAGCCTTTTTTAAAATTTCTACAAAATCTATTACATCACTTTTTTTCATAAAAAAATCCTCACTTATATAATAATTATAAACGTATTATATAAGGTATTACAAGAAAAATCAACAACTGAAATATGGAGTAACATAAAAAAGGAACAATAAAATAAATAAAATAATATAATATATAAAAAGAAGGAGGTAATAATATGTTTTGTGCATTAAAAAAGACAATAGGAGTTGTATTAATAGGAATAGGAATTGGAATATTGCTAGTATTATTGCTTCCACTTACAGGCTGGCTATTTATAATAGGAGTCGCTCTTGCATGTGTAGGACTAATGTGGCTTGCTTGCTAAAAAAGGAGGTATTACATATGACTATAGTTGTAAAAAAAGTTCCGAAGTTTTTACGTGGATTTGTAAAATTAATTTTTGGAATAAAAGATTAAAAAAGAGGGATTATGGGGACGGGTCTTCAAATCCCTTTTTTTACATCAACAAAAAAAGAGCCTAAGCTCTTTTTACTTTACCATCTTTTAAACATTTTGCGCAAACGTGAATTCTTTTTGTTTCACCATTTTCCATTATAGCTTTAACACTTCTTAAATTTGGTTTCCAAGTTCTTGGACTTCTTTTACTTATATGTGAACGAGTAATGCTAAGCTTATTTCCATTACTTTGTGTTTTATTACAAACTGCACATTTAGCCATTTTTTTGCACCTCCTAAATTTTAAAATAAATTGACTGTTAATAAGTTTAACACAAAAGAATAAAAAAAACAAGCATTTTTTGAAAATTATAAAAAAAACCTTGCAAATTAGGAAAAATATGGTATAATATAAAAGCTATTAACTAAAAGGAAAGGATTGAATTAACAATGAAATGTAAAGTTGAAAAAACAGAAAACGCAAATGAAGTAAAATTAGAATTAACAATAGAAGCTAAAAAATTTGATGAGGCAATACAAAAAGTATATTTCAAAAGTGCAAAATACTTTAATATACCAGGATTCAGAAAAGGTAAAGCACCAATGAATATAGTAGAAAAATATTATGGAAAAGAAATATTCTATGAAGATGCATTCAATGAAGTAGTACCAGGAGAATTAGAAGAAGCATTAAAAGAAAACAACATAGAAGTTGTAAGTAAAGCTGATATTGATGTAAAACAAATAGAAAAAGGAAAAGATTTAATATTCACAGCAGTATTCCAAACAAAGCCAGAAGTAAAACTAGGAAAATATAAAGGTATAGAAGTACCAAAAATAGAGTATACTGTATCAGATGAAGATATAAATCATGAATTATCACATATGCAAGAACACAATTCAAGATTAATATCAGTAGAAGACAGAGCAGTAGAAAACGGAGATATAACAGTAATAGACTTCGAAGGATTTGTTGATGACAAAGCATTCGAAGGAGGAAAAGCAGAAGGACATGAATTAGAAATAGGAAGCAACACATTTATACCAGGATTTGAAGACCAAATAATTGGAATGAAAATAGATGAAGAAAAAGATATAAATGTAAAATTCCCAGAAGAATACTTCTCAAAAGACTTAGCTGGAAAAGATGCAACATTTAAAGTAAAATTACATGAAATAAAGAAAAAAGAACTACCAGAACTAGATGACGAATTTGCAAAAGATGTAAGTGAATTTGATACATTAGAAGAATTAAAGAAAAGCATCAAAGACAGAATAGAAAAAGAAAATGAACAAAAACAAAAATATGAAACAGAAGATGCTGTAATAAAAGCAGTATGCGAAAATATAGAAGTTGAAATTCCATCAGGAATGATAGAAACAGAAACAGAAGATATGTTAAAAAATGTAGAAAATAGATTAGCATATCAAGGATTAAAATTAGAACAATATCTTCAAATGATGGGAAAAACAGCTGAAGAAATAAAAAAAGAATATGAACCTCAAGCAATAGAAGCTATAAAATCAAGATTAATGTTAGAAGCAGTAATAAAAGCTGAAAAAATAGAGGCAACAGAAGATGAAATAGTAGAAAAAATGAAAGAAATGGCTAAAAACTATGGAAAAGAAGATGACAAAGAATTCTTAGAAAATGAAAATGTAAGAAAATACATAAAGAGTGGAGTAGAATCTGAAAAAGCATTAGAATTCTTAGTAAAAAATGCAAAAATAAAATAATGTCCAAAAGGGACGTTTCTAATTGGACAAAAATGTCCAATTGGGATAGATATTAAAAATATTAAAAAGAGAGGTTGGGGTGAAAAATAATTAAATTGAATTAATTTCAGTACCAACCTTTTAAAATTAAAATCAATAAGGAGGAAAAAGAATGTTAGAAAGAAACAGTTTAGTACCTTATGTAGTTGAACAAACAAGTAAAGGAGAAAGATCATATGATATTTTCTCAAGATTACTAAAAGACAGAATAATATTTTTAGGGGAAGATGTAAATCCAACATCAGCAAGCTTAGTAATAGCACAATTACTATTTTTAGAATCAGAAGATCCAGATAAAGAAATATTCTTATATATAAATTCACCAGGAGGATCAATAACTGATGGAATGGGAATAGTTGACACAATGAATTATATTAAATGCCCAGTAACAACAATATGTGTAGGATTAGCAGCAAGTTTTGGAGCAGTACTTTTAGCAAATGGTGAAAAAGGAAAAAGATTTGCAACACCAAACTCTGAAATATTAATTCATCAACCATTAATAGGAGGCCATGGAGGAGGAATTTCAGGTCAAGCTACTGAAATTAAGATTCATGCAGACCATATGATAAGAACGAGAGCAAAATTAAATAAATTATTAAGCGAAAAAACAGGTCAATCTATTGAAACAATAGAAAGAGATACAGAAAGAGACCACTATATGACAGCTCAAGAAGCATTGGAATATGGATTAATTGATGGAATAATGGATAAAAGAATGTAATATTTGTAAATTAAGGATTTGAAAAATTCTTAATTTGTGATGAGCGGAGCGATTTATAAAATAAAAAATTTTAATTTTTTATTTTATGATGAACGAAGTGAAAGGAGATATGTTATGGCTAAAAATGATGTGCCAAAGAGTGTAAGATGTTCATTTTGTGGTAAATCACAAGAAAGTGTAAAAAAAATAGTTGCAGGACCAGGAGTATATATATGTGATGAATGTGTAGATCTTTGTACAAGTATAATTGCAGCTGAAAATTATGAAGATGAAGAAGCAGGATATACTTTAAATGAATTAGATAAAATACCTAGTCCAAAAGAAATAAAGAAAATTTTAGATGATTATGTAATAGGACAAGAAGAAGCAAAAAAAACATTATCAGTAGCAGTATATAATCATTATAAAAGAATAGCACATGAAGATAGTGATAAAAAAGATGATGTAGAAATCCAAAAAAGTAATATATTACTTTTAGGACCAACAGGATGTGGAAAAACACTACTTGCAAGAACACTTGCAAAAATTTTAAATGTACCTTTTGCAATAGCAGATGCTACAACACTTACAGAAGCAGGATATGTTGGAGAAGATGTTGAAAATATTTTATTAAAACTTATTCAAGCAGCAGATGGAGATATTCAAAAAGCTGAAAAAGGTATTGTTTATATAGATGAAATTGACAAAATAACAAGAAAATCTGAAAACTTATCAATTACAAGAGATGTTAGCGGAGAAGGTGTTCAACAAGCCTTACTAAAAATAATAGAAGGTACAATAGCATCAGTTCCACCTCAAGGAGGAAGAAAACATCCAAACCAAGAAATGTTACAAATAAATACAGAAAATATTTTATTTATTTGTGGAGGAGCATTTGAAGGATTAGAAAATATCATAAAAGATCGAACAGGCAAAAAGAGTATAGGATTTGGAACAAAAATAGAAAGTCAAAAAGAAATTAACAAATATGAAATTTTCCAAGAAATGCTACCACAAGATTTATTAAAATATGGATTAATACCAGAATTTATAGGAAGATTACCAATAATAGCAACACTAAAAGATTTAGATAAAGAAGCTTTAATAAAAATTGCAACAGAACCAAAAAATGCCTTAGTTAAACAATATAAAAAGCTATTAGAAATGGATGATGTAGAGCTTGAATTTAAGCAAGAATCATTATATGCCATTGTAGATAAAGCAATAGAAAGAAAAACAGGAGCTAGAGGACTTCGTTCAATTATTGAAGAAATAATGAGAGACATAATGTTTGATATTCCTTCTACACCTAATATATCAAAATGCATAATAACAAAAGACACAGTTATAAATAAGAAAACACCAGAGATTATTATAAATGAAAATAAAGAAAATGAACTGGTAAAATCTAAAAAAAACAGACATGTGCCAGATAAAAAAAGTAGAGAAACAGCATAGAATATAAAAAATAAATATAAAGGGGTAATAAAAATGGAAGAAAACAAAAATGAAAACAAAATTAATACAGAAGAAATCAAATCAGAAACAGTAAATACAGTAAACGAAGTAAAAGAAACAATAAAAAAAGTAGATGTAAAAAAAGATACATTAGAAACTAAAGGATTTATCAAAGAATTATTTACAGATCCATTAGGAAAAATGAAAGCAATAGCAGAAGATAATAGTAACAAATTTTTAAAAAATGCTTTAATAGTAGTAATAATATGGATGGCAGCAGTATTAATTAAGCAAATATTTGGAACAACAAGTTTATGGAAATATTATGGATTTAAACAATTTATAAATATAATATTAACAACAATATCTCCAGCAGTTGGAATAATAGTTATGTCAGTAATTATCATGATAGTAAATAAAGAAAATAAAAAATCATTAACACAACTAATAACATGTATAACAACAGCTAGATTACCATTAGCAATAGCAGGGGTAGTAAGTTTATTAACATTAATAAATTCTTCTATAAGTGCATTTACAACTCCATTTTCAAAATTATGTAGTGTTATATCAATTCTACTAACATATTTTGTAGCAAAAGATATTTTTGCAGAAAAAGAAAATTCAAAATTTATTAAGAAATTTGTAATAATTGAAGGTATTTATTATATAGCATATTTTGTATTAACTTATTTAGGAATATATATCTAAAACTGAAACCACTTTCTAAAAATAATTTAGAGAGTGGTTTTAATGTATTTAAAATTAATATAAAAGGAGAGTTGCTTTTTCAGAAAAGAGCTGAAAGTAAAAAAACAAGTCCTAATAAATGGGGAAAAACAGGGGGACATGTAGATGCAGGAGAAGAGGTAGAGACAGCAATGATAAGAGAAATTAAGGAAGAAATAGGTATAGATATAGATAAAAAAGATTTAGAATTATTATCTATATATAAAAGTGAAGACGTAAAGAATAAATATTTTGGGTATGATTTTTTTGCTAGAGTGAATTATTTGATAGAAGAGTATACTTTACAAAAAGAGGAAGTAAGTGAAGTAAAATATATGACAATTGAAGAAATGGAAAAAATAAAAGAAAATAATGATGAAAATTATACTTTTATAAAATGGGGTAATGAAAGTTTTTATGAAAAGATAAGGATGCTTAAAGAAAAGAGATTAAATGCAAGTGCGACACACGGAGTTTGACAAATTATGTAAATTAATATATAATTGATGTATTGCACGTTTTTATATAATGCTGTAATTTGCAAAAAGGATATTTTTGAAAGGAGAATACATTATGAGTAAGGCAACAGAACGGAGAACAGTAACAAACCAAGAGGATGTAAAAGATAGGGATGAATATATTGAAAAATATTTCCCTGTAGCAAGAGTAAGCACGCTTTCATTAGAGGACGATTTTCTTAAACATGAACCTGAAAGTAACGCACAAAGAAAATTCAAAAGAATGTTTATAGAAGCAATAAAGTCTGGATTATCAGATTTTAGAGTACAGCGGATGGATCCATCACTTGATGGAAAAGGAAGTCTTTGTTATAAAACAGGAATGGAACCAGTAGTTGGTAAATCAGCTAATTGGTGGAAGAAAAAAGCCAAAGAATTTATGCCAGAGAAGGAAAGTAGACTTGGAACAACTAAGGAGAAAAATGCTTTTTTAGGATTACTTATTAGATATCTGATAGAAGAACTAGGATATACAACAAGTGATGCATGGAAAGCGGTATGTGACCAAAGTAAAAATTTGGATCATTATAGGGATTCAAAAGATGCAAAACATAATTTTGTATTTACTGGAAGTGAAAAAATAGGTGACTGGTATGATTTATTTAATACCTACAAAATCACTATTGATGATGAAACACATGGATTTTCACTTGTCGGTATTTTCTGTAATGGCTATGGTTGCTATTCAATGGAGGAGGTTGTTGCTTTTTGCAAACCTGATGTTGTTTACGACGATAGTACAGGGTGGATTGTACTTCCAGTGTAGTACAGGAAGTACTGTTAAAACAGCATTAAAAATGGCGGAGATTTAATAATAGAGTCTCCGCATTTATTAAAAATAGAATTATATATTTAGAATAAATGTAGCTATAAACAATAAACAAGATGTTTTACTATTGACTAAAATGGAAAAACATGTTAAACTAACAATATAATTTAAGAGTATATCTAGAAATTAATAAATTTCGAGCGATATAGGATAATCAAAATAAAATGATTGTTTACACAGATGTAAGATATAAAGTCTTGCAGAGGAGTCTTAAACGATTTCTTTGCAAGGCTTATTTTTTTTAGGGGGGATGTTTATGGAAATAAGAGAGGCTAGAATTGAAGATGTAGAACAAATGATATTTATACTAGAACAAATATCCAAAATACATTATGAAAATCGACCAAATATTTTTAAGGAAAAAAGCAAGATTGAGGTGGAAAAAGTGGCGATAGATACAATAAATGATAAAGATAAAAAATTTATTATTGTCACAGATGATACATTAAAAATATATGGTTTGTTAATATGCAAAATAAAAGATGTAAAAGAACATATCAATTTAAAAGATACTAAAACTTTATGGATTGAAGAGATAGGTGTAGATGAAAAATACAGAAAAAGAGGAATTGGTAAACAATTATGGAAAGAAGCAGAAAAAATAGCAAAAGAATTAAATTGTAAAAGAATAGAATTAAATTGTTGGAATTTTAATAAAGATGCAATTAATTTTTATAAAAGTATTGGAATGAATACACAAAGAAAAATAATGGAAAAAGAAATAGGAGGATAAGTAATATGAAATATTTTAAAAAATTGGTAGGAGAAAGGATATATTTATCTCCAAGAAGTGTGGAAGATGCAGAAAAATATACAGAATGGATGAATGATTTTGAAACAACTGATTATACGGGAAGAAGTTATCAACTAATGACAATCGAAGCTGAAAAGAAATATTTAGAGGAACATATTAATGAAGAAGCGGTATTTGCAATTATAGACAGTAGTGAAGATAAATTAATAGGAACAGTTGGTTTGCATCAGGTAAATCATTTCAAAAGAAAAGCAGAATTAGGTATATTTATAGGCGATAAAGAATATAGAGAAAAAGGTTATGGGACAGAGGCTATAAGGTTGATATTAGATTATGGATTTAATTATTTGAATTTAAATAATATTAAATTGGATTTGATGGAGTTTAATAAAAGAGCTCTTGCTTGTTATAAAAAGTGTGGTTTTAAAGAATATGGTAGAAGGAGAAAATGCGAATTTATCAATGGAAAATATTATGATATTATAGAAATGGATATACTTGCTGAGGAATTTGAAGGTAGTTATATAAAAAATAAGAATATATAATAAATATTATGTAGTTTTTGAACATTTGATAATTATATGTTTTTATGATATATTATCATAAATTTCTTAATTATTCAACAATAGCAAGGTTAAAAGGAATATTTTCAAGATATTTTAAAACTAGAGGAAAAGAAAGACCAGAGATACCAGGATGCAAAGAAAAAATGGAATGGAAATTTATAAAATTTACTATAAGTTGGAATAAAACAAAAGGAAATACAATAGATGAAATTTTGAAAAGAAATAAAGATAAAAAAATAATTGTTTTTAAGAATAGAAGGGAATTAAATAAATGGTATCAGGAAGAATTTAATAAAAAAATAGAATTATAATTAGGAGAAAAAGCAATGGAAGAAATAATATTTGTAACGCACAATAAAGGAAAAGCAAAATCAGCAGAAAAATATTTTAAAAATTTAAAAATTAGCACATATGATTTTGAATTAGATGAACCAAGAAGTGATGATTTAAAAGAAATAGCAACAGCAAAAGTTAAGCAAGCATATAAAGTAGTAGGAAAACCATGTATGGCATTAGATACAGGATTTTTTATAGATGAATTAAACGGATTTCCAAGAGCATTTAAGAAACAAGGAGAAGATAGAAAAGAAAAGTGGTCAGATTTATGGTATGTGTTTAAGCCAAAAGGATTTGAAAAGACTTTGGCAGAGATGAATGAACAAGAAAGAGAAGATAGAAGAAAAATAGATGGTTCTTATTCTGCGATGGAAAAATTTGCAGAGTGGTATCAAAATGAAAAAATAAAATAGTATCAAATGAGCTTAAAACAGGAGAATTTTAATCATAGAAATTTATTTAGTAGAATTAACAATTTTTTGGGAGCAGGATTATTCTATAAAACTGCTCCCAAAATTAATATACCTAAATTATCTCGATAAATTTCATCAAACTGAGAAATAGGTAAAGGGTTTTCACCAATACCAGCTTCAATAGTATATCCGGGACGGTAATAAGTTTGAATAAACCAATCCTTATATCCAGCAAAACTAGAATTGTAAGGAACATCAGTTAATAAATAACCACTAGAAGCGGCAAAACGAGTACCTATTTCATATCCACGAGGAGGATTAATATTTTGGGAATTCCAATAAATTTCTTGCCCTTGAGTATGGTATGCAATAATCAAGCTAAAATCATGAGAAAGTGTAAAATTATAAATAGCTAAAGATTCAGGTTCAGTCAGAGGAGCAAAGCCAACAAAGTCACGAGGGGCAGGTTTGTTAAATCCTTGGGAATATTTTATTTCTCTGGCATTTTCCCATCCAGCAGGAAATTGTAAATTTAAATCTACACCATTAATATTAGCTTTCCAACCGACTTGGAAAAGGAATGTCAGGGAATTGATTTGATATGTTTTTGGCGTTTAAGTGTGCAGAAGAGTAAGGATTTAAGAATCCTGTGACCAAATCTACACCATCAGGATTAACCATTGGCATAATATAAATGGAAACAGAATTAAATAAATTTCTGATAGAATAACCATATAAACTAGACCTATTAACATATGAAGCACAATAATCTTCAATAAACTTCATAAGTAAAACACTTGTAATCCACTCATTGCTATGTATAGAAGCAGAATAGAAAACTTCTTTAGGTCCTCGGCCAAGTTTTGCAACATATATATTTTTACCTAAAACACTTTTTCCAACTGATTGAATGTTTAAAAATGGATAAGTTCGATTCAATATAATAAGATTTTGTAACATTAAGAATGAATTATAATTAACATTTGTAGGAACGATACTCATATAAATCACCTAAAATATAGTATGAATTTGATTTATATATGTTGCTAAAAAAAATAAAATATAGTATAATAAAAAAGTATTTATGGGGATGTAATGGTTTCGACATATTACCTGAAGGATAGATAGCAAGTAGTGGATTCTCGTTGGCCACTTAAAAAAACGGGAAATTAAAAATAAACGCTGATAATCAAGAATTAGCATACGCTGCCTAATTGCAGTGTCATCTTAACTAAATAGCCTACTGATTTTGTTAGGGTGTCAAATTAAAGTAGGAAACAAAGCTACTTTTGCTTTAGAAGTAGGGGGTATTTTATAAAGCTATATTTTTAATTAGCCTGTTTATCGGCGAATTAAAAATGAAAATAAAAGATAAAATAAACTTGTAGAGGTCTATTTGGATAGTATTGTGGACAGGGGTTCGATTCCCCTCATCTCCACCATTGTTCCTTAAAATGAACATACAGAAAAGTATGTTGTCAATATATTAGAAAAACACTACATTGCTGTTCCAAAGCAAAATGTAGTGTTTTTTATTTAAAAATCAATATAAAGCTAATAATTTTTTATTATTAATTTTTAAAATTTAAGTAATAGGATGATTATTCAACCGTCTGAACAACTTCAATACCAGGAATATCTGCAACAATTTTTTCTGCAACAGAAACATCATCCAAATGCATTAGATATACCTTAATGCTTCTTTTGGTAAGATTAATAAAGTCATTCAACACATTTTCTAGCTTTAAATGGATTTTACCATAATAAACAGATGTATCAACATAAAGTTCGGAATTATCTGTTAAAAAAGGTAAAAAATTATCTAGAGTACATGTATCTCCAGTATAGATAGTATTAATGCCAGCTACTATTAAATGATATCCAAAGCATTTGTTTTCTAGTTCTGGAGCATGTTTTGTTAATATGCAATTACCAAACCAGTCTTTTTCAGCTATTTGTTCTGCAGTAACTAACTCATAATATGAACTTTCATTTCCCTCGATAGTTAATACAGTAGAGATATCATCTAATACTTCTGTGGATGGAGCAATGATAATTGCAGTTTTCTTTAGAACAAAAAAGACAAACTGAACAAATAATCCTAATCCGCCAATGTGATCACCATGAGTATGTGTTATAAGAATATAAAAATTCTTATAATTAGTTAAATCTTTTTTCTTCAACTTCATAAAAGTTGTAATAGAACAGTCAAGTATGACCATCTCATCATTTTCAGTGACAAAATATGCAGATGTATGGTCATCTGCAAAACCTGATCCTCTTCCTAAAAATTTTAATGCCATAGTTGTCAACTCCTTTTGGTTTTAGAAATGAATAGTTGCACTCTGTTCCACAATTCAATGTATTGTGGAATTCAATTTACCTCCTAAAAATTGATATAAAGATATTATAATAGATTTTTTTGTATGTCAATACAGAAAATATGGTAACAAAGTTTGAATAACAATATGGTCCTAAGTGAGCAAAGTTGCTGGAAAAGGATGTTATATAATAAATCTATTTCATTCCTCGGCTCCCTGCATAAGCTAAGTAATTCTAAATTAATTTTATGGCACCCTTCCACTCCGCTACGCTGTGTGAACTCTTTCCATAAAATTAATTAAGAATTACTAAGCTTATTCCAGTCACATTCGTCATTGCATACATTTATTATATAACATCCTTTTCCAGCAACTTTGCTCACTTAGGACCATATTGTTACTCAAGCATTGTAAATTTTCTGTAAAATTACTTGTAAATTTATGCGTCTTGGTGTAAAATACCGTTAAATCGTAAATAATAATAGGAGGAAAGAAATAAGAAATGAGATTAGTAACAGATGAAGACTCGAAAAGGGAATATAAAAAATTTTTGGAAGGACACGAAAGATGCAATTTTCAGCAAGCATTAGAATGGGCAGAAATAAAAAAGCCAAACTGGAAACCAGAAGTAATACTAGCAGAAGATGAAGATAAAAATATAATAGGATCATTATGTGTATGGATAAGAAAAATGCCAATATTCGGAAATATAATGTATGCCTCAAGAGGACCGGTATGCGATATACATGATATATCAGTTATGAAACAATTAACAGATGGAGCAAAAGAATTAGCAAAAAAATATAAAGCGATAGCATTAAGAATTGAACCAGATGTAGAAACTGATGACCAAGCTTTTAGAGATATAGTAACAAATTTAGGATATAAAATAAAAGATGATGCAAAAGATTTTAAAGATGAGATACAACCAAGATTTGTATTTAGATTAGATATAAAAGATAAAACAGAAGAAGAAGTAATGGCAGGATTTCATCAAAAATGGAGATATAATATACGTTTAGCAGGGAGAAAAGGTGTAGAATTAAGAGAAGGAACAAGAGAAGATTTAAAAGATTTTCATAAAATAATGATAGAAACAGGGAATAGAGATGGTTTTATAACAAGACCATTAGAATATTTTGAAAAAATGTATGATAATATGGCGCCAAATCATATGAAATTATTAATGGCATATTATGAAGGCAAACCAATTTCAGGTGTAATACCAATCTTTTATGGAAATAAAACATGGTACTTATATGGAGCAAGTAGTAATCAACATAGAAATTTAATGCCAAATTATTTGTTACAATGGGAAATGATAAAAATGGCGATAGCAAGACATGATGATATGTATGACTTTAGAGGAGTTTCAGGAGTAGTAGATGAAAGCCATCCACAATATGGATTATATAGATTTAAAAAAGGATTTGGAGCAAAATTCACAGAGTTTATAGGGGAAATATATATTCCATTTAAACCAATAAGATATAAATTATATAAATTTTCAGAAAAAGCATTTAGAACAATAAGACAAATAAAAAGAAACATGAATGCTAAATAGTTGTCCAATGGGGACACAGGAGGAAAGTTTGAAAGCTGTAGTTATAAAAAAAGAGGATTTAAGATATAATATAGAAAAAATAAAAGAATATGCGAATACAAATTTGTTAGATGATAATGAAAATAAAGTTAAAATAATAGCAGTTGTTAAATCAAATGGATATGGTTTGGGAATTGTAGAATATACGAAATTTTTAATAGATAGTGGAATAGATTTTTTTGCAGTATCCACAGTAGAAGAAGCTATAAAAATAAGAAATGCAGGAATTAAAGAAAAACTTCTAATGTTGTCTTCTACAAGTGTAGAAGAGGACGTAAAAACATTAGTTGAAAATAATGTAATATTAACAATTGGTTCAAAAGAAGCACTAGATGTTGCGAATAAAATTGGACAAGAGTTAGATAAGAAGGTAAAGGTTCATATAAAAATAGATACAGGATTTGGAAGATATGGATTTGTTTATAACAATAGTGAAGAAATATTACAAATATTAAAATTGGCAAAAAATATAAAAATTGAAGGTACTTTTACACATTTTTCAAATGCTTATTATGATGATAAATATACTAAATTACAATTTGATAGATTTATGGAATGTATAGAAACTTTAAAAAGGAATAATGTGGATACAGGAATGCTACATGTATGTAATACATCAGCTTTTATAAAATTTCCAGATATGCATTTGAATGCAGTAAGAATTGGTTCTGCTTTTACTGGAAGAATATCTTTTAAAAATTCTATGGGATTAAGAAAAATAGGGTATTTAAAAGCAAATGTTGCAGAAATAAGAGAGCTTCCAAAAGGCTTTAATGTAGGTTATTCAAATACTTATACAACAAAAAAAGAAACTAAAGTTGCTATAATTCCATGTGGTTACATTGATGGAGTAAATATACAAACAGGAAGAGATATGTTTAGACCGATTGATAAAATTAGATATATAGTAAGAGAACTAAAAGATTTATTAAAAAAACAGCAATTATTTGTTAGTATTAATGAACAAAAATGTCCAATATTAGGAAGAATAGGGACATATCATGTTACTGTTGATGTAACAGGAAAAGATGTAAAAATAAATGATGAAGTAATTTTCAATACTAGTATAAAACATGTTGATAGTAGTATTAGAAGGGAGTGGAAATAAATTGAAAAAGAGTCCACAAAACGAAAATATAAACAAAAAAGATAAAATAGAAGATGAAGGTGTAAAAAAAGGTTTTTTTAAGAAGGTATGGTATTCTATAAATAAAATAGAGAAATATTCTGAATTATCAGCAGAAGGAATAGGTAGAGCCATAAAATATTTAGTGATATTAATTATGATATTATCAATAATTTCATCAGCAATTACAGTATTAAAAACAAGATTGGAAATAAAAAATATTGCAGAATATATAAATGAAAATTCACCAGAACTTACATATAGTAATGAAACATTAGTGGTGAATTCGCAAGAAACTATAGTAGATGATAATACAAATTTTGGTAAGATAATTATTGATACAAATACAGATGAAGAAGAAAAAATTAATCAATATATAAATGATGTAAAAGAAGATGAAAATGCTATAATAATATTAAAAGATAAATTAATATTAAAAGAAGTAGGATTACAAGGAACAACAACTTATAATTATAAAGAACTATTTGGAGAAATGGGCATAACTGAATTTAACAAAGAAAGTTTAATAGAATATTTAACAGGTTCTAATATTATGTCAGTGTATGCTAATTTATTTTTAGTTTTACTTATATATGCATTTGCTCTTTATATTATAAATGCGTTATTTAATATAGCAGTTATAGGTATAGTTGGATATTTAGCAGCAATAGTTTTAAAAATGAAAATAAGATATGTAGCAGTATTTAATATGGCAGTATATGCTATAACATTTCCAACAATATTACAAATGATTTATATATTAATAAACGGTTTATTTGGATATACTTTGAATTATTTTGATATAATGTATATAGTAGTAGCATCAATTTATATGATTGCATCGATATTTATACTAAAAGCAGAATTTAATAAAAAACAAGGAGAAGTTCAAAAAATAGTTGAAGTAGAAAAACAAGTGAAAGAAGAGATAGAGGAAAAACAAAAAGAAGAAAAGGAAAGAGAAGATAAAGATAAAAATAAAGATACAAAAAAAGAAGATAAAAAAAGTGAAGAGACAGTAGGCGGAGATGAACCAGAAGGTTCAAATGCTTAAAAATAAAGTTTATAGATTTCTCAAATCTAAATTAATTGGCAAGGAGTAAAAACATAAATGGATAATAAAGAAAAAGGCAAAAATAATAAGAAAAATAAAAGTTTCATAATGTCAATAGCAGTTTTAGTTATAATAATAGTTGTATTAGCAGGTATTGCAATTTATTATATATCTAAAAATCAAAATAAAGATGATAAAACACTTGCATATACAGACTTAATAAAAGAAATGTCTTATGGAAATATAGAAAAAATAGAAATGTCTGTAGGAAGTACATCAGTAAAAGTAAAAATGAAAGATGTTGAAGAAGAAAAAAAATCAATTGTGCCAAATACAGAAGCTTTTATTGAATTAGTACAACAAAAAGTATCAGAAGGAAATGATATAGAATTAATACAAAAACCAAAAGGTGCATTAACACAAATATCAACAACACTTTTTAGTTTATTACCTACAATTATAATGCTTGCATTATTTGTAATGATATTTAAAATGCAAGGGTTAGGAGAAAAAGGACAAGTATATGAAGATACTGAAAGAAAAACAAAAATCAGATTTAAAGATGTTGCAGGCTTAGATGAAGAAAAAGAAGAATTAATAGAAATAGTAGATTTCTTAAAAAGACCAGAAAAATTCACAAAAATGGGAGCAAAAATTCCAAAAGGTGTTTTATTATATGGAAAACCTGGAACAGGAAAAACTTTAATTGCAAAAGCAATAGCAGGAGAAGCAGATGTTCCATTTATATCAATGAGTGGTTCAGAATTTATAGAAATGTTTGCAGGACTTGGAGCATCAAGAGTAAGAAAATTATTTGATAAAGCTAGAAAATTGGCACCTTGTATAGTATTTATTGACGAGATTGATGCAATTGGTGCAAGAAGAGCATCAAACAGTGGTGCAGAGACAGAAAATAATCAAACATTAAATCAGTTATTAGTTGAAATGGATGGATTTAGTTCAGAAGAAACTATAATAGTATTAGCAGCAACAAATAGACCAGAAATGTTAGATAAAGCATTATTAAGACCAGGTAGATTTGATAGACAAATAACAATACCAACACCTGATTTAAAAGGAAGATTAGATATTTTAAAAATACACAGCAAAGATAAAAGATTATCAGAAGATGTTAATCTAGAAAGTATTGCAGAAGACACAGCAGGATTTACAGGTGCAGAACTTGCAAATATTTTAAATGAAGCTGCTATTATTGCAACAATAAATAAACATGATGATATAGAAAATTCAGATATAGAAGAAGCAGTTAAAAAAGTTACAGTAGGACTTGAAAAACACAGTAGAGTATATTCAGAAAAAGACAAAAAGTTAACTGCATATCACGAAGCAGGACATGCTGTAGTTAGTAAATATCTACCGACACAAACAGATGTAAAAGAAGTATCAATCATTCCAAGAGGTGTTGCAGGTGGATATACAATGTATAAATCTGATGAGGATAAGTATTATATCTCAAAAACTGAAATGAAAGAAAAACTAATAGCTTTATTAGGTGGTAGAGCCGCTGAAAAATTAGTATTAGATGATATTTCAACAGGAGCAAGTAATGACATTGAAGTTGCTACAAAAATTGCAAGAGAAATGGTTACTAAATATGGTATGAGTGATGCCTTAGGTCCTATTGATTTCCAAGGTAAAGAACAAAATGATATGTTTGTTTTTGGAGAAAATATTGGTGATAAAATAGGTACAGAAGTTAAAATTTTAATTGATGAAGCTTATAATGATGCTCAAAAATTATTAATTGAACATAGAGATAAGTTAGATATTATTGCACAAATTTTACTCGAAAGAGAAAAAATTAATGAGCAAGAATTTAAGAGAATATTTGAATAAAAAAAACGGTAGCATAGCTACCGTTTTTTAGAAAGTTTTCTTGGTGCTGTCAAAGAAGACAGTTTTATTAAAAGTTCTGTAAATGCTTCGTTAGAAAACACCTTTACTGTATTAGAATTTACTATAGTTCCACCTACTTCTGATATCCATTTAAAAATTTCGTGCCTATTTTCTGAGAAAATATCAGTGCAATCTTTTAAGGTTAATTCCTTTTCATTATTGCCTAAAATTACAGTAAATTCAAATGAACATGTTGTCATAAAAGAACTCCTTTCTAATGTAAAAAAAATTGGTTACATAAATATCATAACACAAATTGGTAAAAAAAGTCAATTCTTTTTATGGCAATTGTTTAAAACTATCGTTATAGTTCAGCACAAATACAGATACATATATATTAAAATTTCGTTCTTTACTGGTCGGACTAATCATATAAATTATCTAAGTAATAATTTGTAAATGGCTTGACAATAAATGTTGCAAGCAAGCATTAAGTTGTCTATTGATATGTACTCGTCTGTTTGATGACACATATCTTTTTGACCTGGTAAATTAGCTCCAAAAGAAATACAATTATTAAAAGCTCTAGCATAAGTTGCACCTCCTATGGCAATTGGTTCAACATTTGAATTAGTATATTGGTTATAAATTTCGCAAAGAGTTTTTACTAAATAGGAGTCTTTGGAAACATATAAAGGTTCTTTTATGCCAGTAAATTCACAATGAACATTTTCAAATTTTTGGCAAATTGAAGAAAATTTATTTTCTACTAATTCAAACTCTGTATTAATAGGAACTCTTAAATTGAAACCAATTTTTAAATCATTATTTTCAAAATAGAAGTTTCCTACATTTAATGTTAATTGACCAGATTCATCAGGAATATTGATATTTAGTTTCTGACCATTAAAATTTATACCGATGTATTTTGTGAATAAATCAAATATAGGAATTACTATATTATAATATTTAAATAGTTTATCTAAAATTATGATTAACCTAGAAATAGCATTTATACCTTGATCTGGATGAGCTGCATGTGATTGTATGCCATGAGATATTATTTTTAATTCATTGTTATTTATTATTTCAGTAACAATATTGAAATTAGATGCTAATGTAATATTTTTAATTATTTTATTTACGTCATTAATATCAATATCTTTTTTTGTTTTTATAGTACAGCTACAATATTTTGGAACAACATTTAAAGGATTATTATTGCAATCTATGTTAGTTAATGTGATATCTTTATCTTTATAATTTGAATAATTCATTATTATGGAAGGGGAGATAAGTCCTTTTTCGGCATAAATGCAAGGAAAATCAGCATCTGGACTGAATCCAATTGATGGAATTTCTTCATGATTTTTATAATAGTCAATGCATTTCCAATCTCTTTCTTCATTCAAGCCTAAAATTAATCTAACTCTCTTATTTAATTTAATAGAATTTGTATCGCAATAATCCATAACAGCTTTCATTGCATATAGACTTGCTATAACAGGACCTTTGTCATCTATACTACCACGACCATAAATTTTATTATCTACAATTTTTGCTTCAAATGGAGGATAAGTCCAATTTTCACCTTCAGGAACAACATCTAAATGTCCGATGATTCCAATTAATTCACTACCAGATCCAAATTCTATGTATCCGACAATAGCCATCAATATTTTTTGTTCTAAATCCCAATTTATTGCCTAAGTCTAATATATAATTCAGAGCTTTAACAGTGTTTTTCCCAAAAGGTTCTTTTGGATTTTCAGATTCTTCATACACACTTGGTATTCTTATTAAATTTTGCAAATTATTGATAATCTCATCTTTGTTAATATAATTTTTAAACATTTTATCACAACCTTATCTTAAATAAATACAAATATAATTATATCATAATAATATTAAAAAAATAAACAATAATACATTTAAGTTTTGGTTTTTTGTAAAAGTTGCATTACGTCTCAGCATAAATACATATATATTGAAATTTGTTACAAAATTAAATTATTATTACAATTTTTTAGAAAGTATTGGAAATTTTATAAACTAATGTTATAATATAAGATAGAATACGAGTAACACAATTTATATCTGTTGTAATAGATAGGGGGAGTGTGGCATGAAAGAACGGTATAGTATAGAAAAGCAAGTTGTTGCAATTGAAGTAGCAGCATATATGTATGAAAATGATGTTACAATGGAAAAAGCTTATGAAGATAAGATGGTTTCAAAAGAATTGCAAATAACAAAAGAAGAGATGAAAGAAATACTATCAGATTATTTATTATCATAGCTGCCAAACAAAAGCTGGGAGTAAATTATCCCAGCTTTTAAAATAATAAAATTATTATAAATGTTAGGAGATAAGTTTTATGAAAGATAATAAAATAGAAAACATTAATGAATTAAAGCAAATTGCAAAAAAAGTAAGAAAAGGTATTATAGATGCAGTATATAGCGGTAAATCTGGTCATCCAGGAGGCTCACTTTCAATAGCAGATATAATTACAGTACTATATTTTAATGAAATGAATATAAATCCAGAAGAGCCAAAAGATGAAAATAGAGACAGACTAGTATTATCAAAAGGACACTGTGCACCAGCACTATATTCAACTCTAGCAAATAGAGGATTTTTTGATGTAGAAGAATTAAAAAATTTAAGAAATATAGAAAGCAGATTACAAGGTCATCCAGATATGAAAAAAATACCTGGAGTAGATATGACAACAGGTTCACTAGGACAAGGATTATCAACTGCAAATGGAATGGCAATAGCTGGAAAATTAGATAATAAAAATTATAGAGTATATTGTATTTTGGGAGATGGAGAAATAGAAGAAGGTCAAATATGGGAAGCAGCAATGGCATCTAATAAATATAAATTAGATAATCTATGTGTAATAGTAGACAATAATAACTTACAAATAGATGGAACAATTGAAGAAGTAATGAGTTCATATCCAATAGATGAAAAATTCAAAAGTTTTGGATTCCAAATTATTAATATAGATGGACATGATATAGAAGAAATAATAAAAGCATTTGAAGTAGCAAAAAATATTAAAGGAAAACCTACTTGCATAATAGCAAAAACTATAAAAGGAAAAGGAATTTCTTTTATGGAAAATAAAACAGAATGGCATGGGAAAGCGCCAAATGAAGAACAATACAAAGAAGCGATAGAAGAGTTAAAATAAGAATTTAACAGATAATTTATAGTGATATAGATACGTAATGAAAATTATTATGTAAATAAAAATAGCAAAAAGTATTGACAAATGTTAACAAAAATGGTATTATGTATACATAATCGATAATATGATTGCAAAGGTCTCTCCACAAAAAATGACAGGAGGAAAAGCTATGCGTATAAGGGATAAACCTATCTAAAAATAAAAAATATAAAAGTAAAACTCTTCGAAAACAGTAATGAAAAATTAAAAATTTAAAACCCTAAATAGCGAACTAGTCAACCATAGCGAATTGAATTATTATCGATTCCGATTATCCAAACTAATTTAAATGAGAGACCATTTGTAAAAGAGTAGCTAAATTTTGGCTACTCTTTTTTAAAATTTTTCCCCAAAACAGTTGACAATAAGGCAAAAAGATGATAAAATCATTAACTGTAATCCGCTTAGTCAAGGTGCATAAAAACTAATTAAATTTAGTTACCTTTTATTAAGGATTAGCGAGTATACAAATAAGGGAGGTGCATTTTAAATGTACGCAGTAATTGAAAGTTGTGGAAAACAATACAAAGTAACAGAAGGAGATGTAGTATTTTTCGATAAACTAGATGTAGAAGAAGGAAAAAAAGTTAACTTCGACAAAGTAGTTTTAGTATCAGAAGAAGGAAAAGTACAAGTAGGAAATCCTTATGTTAAAGGTGTAAAAGTTGAAGGAAAAGTAGTTGCACACGGTAAAGGTAAAAAAATCATTGTTTTCAAAATGAAAGCTAAAAAGAACTACAGAAGAAAACAAGGACATAGACAACCATATACTAAAGTAGAAATAACTACTATAAAAACAACTGCAAAAAAAGCAGCTGAAAAAGTAGAAGCTTAAGTAAGAAAGCTAATACATACAAATTAATTAAAAAAGATTTTAATTAAGAGAAAATAGATAAAAACAAAAACGATTTGTAAATTAAGAAGTTTGAAAATTCTTAATCTATGATGGACGAAATGAAAGGAGTGAGATGAATGGCTCATAAA
This sequence comes from Clostridia bacterium, assembly GCA_017410505.1. Classification (GTDB taxonomy): domain Bacteria; phylum Bacillota; class Clostridia; order TANB77; family CAG-508; genus CAG-269. The sequence continues at coordinate 49,450 of JAFQQR010000043.1, forward strand.
AAAGGTCAAGGTAGTTCACACAATGGTCGTGAGAGTGAATCAAAACGTCTTGGAGTCAAAAGAGCTGATGGACAATTTGTTTTAGCTGGTAACATATTAGTAAGACAAAGAGGAACAAAAGTATATCCAGGTGTTAATGTAAAAAAAGGTAGCGATGATACTTTATATGCAGTAGTAGATGGAATTGTAAAATTTGAAAGAAAAGGTAGAGACAAAAAACAAGTAAGTGTTTACCCAGTAGAAGCATAATTTAAAATAAGAAAATAAAAAAAGAAAATAGAAAAGATTTATCTTTTCTATTTTCTCTTTTTTATTATAATTCAGAACTAAATGTTTAGAGTTGCTGGAAGATGAGGAGGTACTATATAATAAATTTATGCAATGACGAATGTGACTGGAATAAGCTTAGATATTCTTAATTAATTTTATGGAAAGAGTTCACGCAGCGTAGCGGAGTGGAAGGGTGCCATAAAATTAATTTAGAATTACTTAGCTTATGTATGGAGCCGAGGAATGAAATAAATTTATTATATAGTACCTCCTCATCTTCCAGCACCTCTAAACATTTAGTTCTGAATTATTACCGCTTTTTAAAAATATTTTAAAAAAAGCATTTACAATTTTTTAAAAATTGTATACAATATAACAAGTAGAAAAAAATGTCAAAAACAAAAGAAAATAGTCAAAGAAAGGAAGTAATATCAATGAAAATATTGATGTTAACATGGGAATATCCACCAAGAGTAGTTGGAGGAATATCAAGAGTAGTATACGATTTGTCAAAAACTCTAATAAAAGATGGACATCAAGTAACAGTGGTTACATATAAAGAAGGAGATGCGCCAGATTTTGAAGACGATAAAGGAGTTAAAATATATAGAGTAGGAAATTATATGATAAATCCAAATAATTTTATAGATTGGGTAATGCAATTAAACTTTAACTTAGTAGCTAAAGCAAATGAAATAATTGCAAAAGAAGGAAAATTTGATGTTATACATGCACACGATTGGTTAGTAGCATATGCAGCAAAAACCTTAAAAAACTCATATAATATTCCAATAGTAGCAACAATTCATGCTACAGAAGCAGGAAGAAATAGCGGTATACATGATGAAACACAAAGATATATAAATGACACAGAATGGATGTTAACATATGAAGCTTCTGAGGTAATTGTAAATAGCAATTATATGAAAAACGAATTACAAAGACTATTTGGACTACCATATGAAAAAATTAATGTAATACCAAATGGTGTAAACATGAAATTATTTAATGGAATAGAAAGAGATTACAACTTTAGAAGAAAATACGCAATGGATAATGAAAAAATAATATTATTTATGGGAAGATTAGTTTACGAAAAAGGAATACAACATTTAATATCAGCAATGCCCAAAATATTAAATGGATATAATGACACAAAACTTGTAATTTGCCGGAAAAGGCGGAATGATAGATGAATTAAGAGCACAAGTGAATGTTTTGGGTATATCAGAAAAAGTATGCTTTGCAGGATACATGAATGGAAAAGATGTACAAAGAATGTACAAAGCTGCAGATATATCAGTATTTCCAAGTACATATGAACCATTTGGAATAGTAGCACTAGAAGCAATGCTTTCAGATAACCCAATAGTAGTATCTGATATAGGTGGATTAAACGAAATTGTTCAACATAGAGAAAATGGAATGAAAACATATTGTGGAAATTCAAATTCAATAGCAGATGCAATATTAGAATTATTATATGATCATAAGTTATGTTTAGAAATAACTAAAAAAGCAAAAAATAAAGTAAGAAATGAATATAATTGGAACAAAATAACACAAGATACGCATTTTGCATATCAAAAAGCAATTTGCCAATCAATGGCAGAAAAACAAAAAAGAGAGCTTGAACAAGAAAGAGCAAACAAAACTAAGAAAGCCAAAAACACGGAAAAAGAAATTACAAAGTTACTAGCATTCAAAAAACGTCAAGCATATGCTTAAATGTCCCATTAGGGACGTTTTTTATATTATATACAAATAATAGCATTAATATTTTTGAAATTTTTTATAAGATTTTTCAAAAATTCTACAAATTTAGCATAAAAATAGTGTATAATATAAATAAAAAAGTTAAAAACAAAATTTGCCAAAAAGGGAATCCTTTAGGCAACTGGAGGAGTAATGGAAAAATTTAAATCAGGATTTGTAACAATAATAGGAAGAACAAATGTAGGAAAATCTACTATAATAAATTTATTAGTAGGAGAAAAAGTAGCAGCAATTGCTAATAAAGTACAAACAACTAGAACCGCAATAAAAGGAATAGTAAATAGAGAAAATTCTCAAATAATATTTACAGATACCCCAGGTATACACAAACCAAAGCATAAATTGAATGAAACAATGATAGAAACATCTTTTTTAAGTTTACCAGATTCAGATATAGTTTTATTTATAATAGAAGCAACAAGTGATGATATAGGTAAAGGAGATAGAATTATATTAGACAAAATAAAAGAATCTAAAAGAAAAACGATTCTAATAATTAATAAAATAGATTTGGTAAAAAGGGAAAAATTATTAAATTTGATAGATGTTTATAGCAAGGAATATGATTTTGAATCAGTTATTCCAATATCAGCATATCAAGAAAAATATAGAGATATAATTTTAGATGAAATAGAAAAGAACCTAAAACCAGGACCTGCATATTATGATATAGAGGAATATACAGATCAAACTATTCGCCAATTAGCAGAAGAAACTATTAGAGAAAAAGCATTAAAACTATTACAAGATGAAGTACCACATGGAATTTATATAGAAGTTGAAAAAATGAATTTGAGAAAAAACAAACAAGGAGAAGAAATTTACGATATAGAAGCTATTATTTATTGTTTAAGAAATTCTCATAAAGGAATAATAATAGGAAAAAATGGTGAAATGCTAAAAAGAATAGGAAGAGCTGCTAGAATAGATATGGAGCAAAATTTTGGATTAAAAATAAATTTAAAAACATGGGTAAAAGTAAAACCAGATTGGATTGATAATGATTCAATTATTAATAAATTTAAATTAAAGTAATCAAATAAGAATAAAAAATAAAAAAATGCAAAAGATAAATTAAAGGTAAAACTTTAAGAATGGAGATGAGGCAAATGATTAAAGAAATAGCATGGGATACATTTAAAAATACAGGAGATATAAATACTTTTTTAGAATACAAAAAAATAGAAGATTTAGAAAAAGGAATTAAAGAAATGAAAAAAATAACAAATATAAATATTGAAAATGTAGATAAAAATATAACACAATTATAAAAGGTGGGGAAATGGCAAATTTAAAATTAAACGGAATAGTAATTGCAGAAAATAATATGGGAGATTATGATAAAATGCTTACAATATTAACACCAAATTATGGGAAAATATCCTGTGTAGCTAAAGGAGCACGAAGACCACAAAGTGCTCTTTTAGCGGGAACACAGTTATTTTGCTTTGGGGAATATTTAGTGTATAAGGGAACAAATACATATCATATAAATTCATGCGAAACTATAGAAATATTTTACAATCTGCGAACAGATTTAGACAAACTTAAATATGCTATACATATTAATAAAATAATTCAAGATGTAACAGAGGAAAATGAAAACTGTTACAGAATTTTACAGCTGTTTTTAAATACATTATATATGATATCAGAAACAGATAAAGATAAAGATTTTATATTAAGTGTATTTAAATTTAGACTATTATGTATCTTAGGATTTTCACCTAGAACTTTAAAATGTACAAGCTGTAAACAGGAAAATGTTTTAACAAAATTTAGTATAAGAGATAATGGATTCAAATGTGAAGCTTGTGCTAGGCAAGACAAGTCTTCAATAGATATGAGTGAAAGCACTAAAAGTGCAATAAAATATACAATTTCTGCTCCACCAAAAAAATTATTTTCTTTTAATTTGAAAGATGAAGGTTTAGAAGAATTTAAATTAATAACCAAGATTTATTTTAATGAAAAATTAGAAAAAGAATATAAGGTAGAAGAGTTGTTTTAAGGAAAATGAAAAAATGACTTGCAAAAAATAACAATAAAATATATAATAAAATTAGGCAAATGTTAAAGAAGAAGGGAGCGATTTTTATGAAAATAAAAATTATAGGAAAAGAACTAAAGATAACAGAAGCAATAAACGATTATGTAGAAAAAAAATTAGACAGGATCGATAAATATTTTGAAAATGCCGAAGCAGATGTTACTTTGAAAACAGAAAAAAATGTAAAAACAGCAGAAATTTGTGTAATAACAAATGGAGAAAAATTTAGAGCTGTTACAGAAGACAAAGACTTATATGCATCTATAGATAAAGATATAGATATATTAGAAGGTCAAATTAGAAAATTTAAAACTAAAAAAGAAAAAATGATGAAAGATGCAAGCATTAAAACAATGGATGTTGAAAAAGATCATATAGCAGAAATATCAAATGAGATAATAAAAACTTCTTATTATGAAATAAAACCAATAACACCTGAAGATGCAGTATTAGAATTACAAGAACATCCAACACATAATTTCTTAGCATTCATAAATGTTGAGACAGGAAAAGTTAATGTTATACATAGATTAAAAGATGGAAAAAATTATGGTTTAGTAGAACCTGAAGCATAATTTATGATTTATAATAAAAAATAAAAGGCAGGAAATGATATCCTGCCTTTATTTTTATATGTAAATAACTAAAATTTAGTTATTTGCATATTGAATAATATCAATAAAAGCAAAACATAACTTCCTACCTTCAATCATTAAGCTATTTAATTCTGTCAGTCTATCAAAAAATGAAATTATTTCATGTTGTTTTCAACTTGTTGTATCATTTTTTTAACCATGTTACCACCTATTCTACCAGCATCTCTAGCAGAAATATCTCCGTTGTATCCATCTTTTAAAGTAACACCAACTTCACTAGCTACTTCATATTTGAATTTATCTAAAGCTGACATAGCTTCTGGAACTAATTTTTTATTACTATTGTTTGCCATAATATTCACCTCCTGCAAATATAAATTTTCTAGAAAAAAACATTTGCTTTTTCTAATACTATCATTTGCAGATTTAAGAATAATAAACAGGAAATTTTTAGTAAATTTCTAAAAATTGAAATCAAACAATTTATAAAAAATAATGCAAAAAAGTAGTGGTATTACTAAAAATAATACAATATTACAAAAATATTACAAAAATATTACACTTATATTAAGTTTTGGTTTTAAGAGAATATTTTGTTGATTTAAGTATAGATTTGATGTAAAATGAAATAAAGATTATTTTGAAAATAAAAATAAAAGTTATCCGTAAAATACTGTGCTTAAGCGGTTAACTTAAATTAAAAGGAGGAATTGGCAATGGCAACAAATCCAATGCAAAGAAAAGCAAGAAATTCATTTTTATTAGGTATATTAGTTACCCTAATAGTAGCAGGAGCTATAATAGCATTTTTAATTATACAATTGAAAAATTACAAAGAAAAAGAGGAAGAAGAACAAGCAAATAGTGTAAAAGTATGGGTGTTATCACAAGATGTAATATCTGGACAAATAATAACAACAGATATGTTAACACAACAAGTAACAAATAAAAATTTAGTTCCAAGTAATGCTATAGGGGATATGTCTATATTGTCAAACTATTCCTTAGAGGATAAAGAGGGGAATGAAATAATAACAGAATACAAAAATAATAAATCTACATTATATTTATCTAAAGAAGGAAAAAAATATGAATTAAAAGAGGAAACTGAAACAGGAAATTATTACATGGAAGAAGATGACGAAAAAAAATATATAGAATTCACAGAAGTTCCTATAATTGCTAAAGTTGATATGAACAAAAATACAATTATAACAGTAGATATGATTAATAAATCTAATGAAAAAACAACGGATGATTTAAGAAAACAAGAATACAATATGCTTGTATTACCATCTCAATTACAAACAGGAGAATATATAGATATAAGATTATCACTACCTTCAGGACAAGACTATATAGTTGTCTCTAAAAAACAAGTAGAAATACCACAAGTTGGAGGAATAGATGTTGAAGATTCTATTTGGGTAAAAATGGCAGAAGATGAAATAATAACAATGAATAATGCTATAGTTGATGCTTATAGAATATTAGGTTCAAAATTATATGTAACAACATATACAGAAGCAGGGACACAAAATGCGGCTACACCAACATATGTACCAAGCAGAGAAGTTGCATTATTAATACAAAGTGATCCTAATATTATAGAAACAGCTAGAAATGAATTGATAGCAAGATATAATAATAATGCTAGTACAAGAAATGACGTATTAAATCCATCAATAAACAGTAATGGAGAAGATGGAGATGAAAATCTTAAAACAAAAGTAGAAGAAAGCATAACAGATTCTAAAGAAAATAGAAAAGAATATCTAGATTCTTTAGGAGGAGATTATTAAAAAATAAAAAGGAGAGTTATATATGAGAAAAATAGGATTTATAGGAGCTTATGATAAAACTGATATGCTATTAAATATAGCAAAAATATTAACGACATTAAAAAATAAAGTATTAATTGCAGATTCAACAATAAATCAAAAAGCAAGATATATTGTACCTGCAATAAATCCTACAGTATCATATATAACTTCTTTTGAAGATATAGATATAGCGATAGGATTTAACAGCATAGAAGAAATTAAAAATTATACTGGAATATCAGAAGAATTACCATATGACATAATATTAATAGATGCAGATACTGTTGAAAAAATAGAAGGATTTGAACTTGAAACAGCAAATAAAAATTATTTTGTAACATCATTTGATGTATATTCTTTAAAAAGAGGTATAGAAATTTTAAATGGATTAAAAGTCCCAATTAATTTGACAAAATTATTATTTGCTAAGGAAATATTAAAAGAAGATGATGATTACTTAAATTTTCTTGCTGTAGGGCACAAATTGAAATGGGATGAAGAAAAAATATATTTTCCAATCGAAAATGGAGATTTTGATGTTATAGTTGAAAATCAAAGAGTACAAAAAATTAAATTTAAAAAATTAAGTATCCAATATAAGGATAATTTAAGTTATATTGCGCAGCAAATATTGGATATAGATGACGATTTGAAAGTTAGAAAAGCTATAAAAATAATTGAAAGAGGAGTATAGCAATGTCAGTAATAACATTTGTTAATAACATAGAAGAAGAAACAGGAAAGACTATGTCTTTAGTTGCAATTGCAACACATATGGCAATTGAATATAATAATAGAATATTAATAATATCTACTACTAGTAAAGAAGATAAAATAAATTCTTGTTTTTTTGAAGATAGAAAAACAAAAAAAATTAAACTAGGAATATTTGGAGAAAACAAGTCAACAATAGATTCTGAAAGTGGTATAGAGGGAATTGCAAAAATAGCAAGAGCTAATAAATTAACACCTCAAATAATAACAAACTACACAAAAGTTGTATTTAAAGATAGACTTGAAATTCTTTTAGGCCCAGAGAAGAAAGAAAAAAAATTTACAGACGAAGAAGAGAAAGATATAACAGAAGAATATGTAAATTTAATAAGTGTGGCAAGTATGTATTATGATAAGGTTTTTGTTGATTTAGACAATGATTTAAGTAAAGAAATAAGAGATAAGATAATAGAACAATCAGATTTAGTAATACTAAATATAAGTCAAAATTATAAAAAATTAAAGAAATTTAAAGAAAATAAAGAAAACAATGAATTATTGAAATCGCCAAAAACATTGCTATTAATAGGAAGATATGATAAATTTTCTAAATACAATTCAAAAAATATTACAAGGTACTTAGAAGAAAAAAATCAAGTATTAACTGTACCATATAATACACTTTATTTTGAGGCTGCAAATGAAGCTGGAGTACCAGATTTGTTTTTGAAATTTAAAAAAGCTTTAGATCCAGATGATAGAAATGCAATTTTTGTAGAAGAAATAAAAAGAGCATCAGAAAATATTATATACAGACTACAAGAACTACAAGCGAGAATGTAGAAGGGAGAAAATCAAATGACTATAACTAACATACTATTAATTTTAGTTGTTCTAGTAATTGCAGGTGGATTAATATATTATAGCATAAAAAAGAAAAAAGAAGCACCTACAGAAGAAGTACTTAAGGTTGATAACAAAACATATACCTTAGAAGTAATGCAGGATTTTGTAAAGAAAAGACTAGATGAAATAACAAAAGTAAACTTATACGATATTGGTCTTTCAGAAGAAGAACTAAAAAGAAGAAAAAATAAAAAATACGAATTAAAGAAAGCCTTAAAAGGCTGTACATATGGAGATGTTAATGATAAAAAATATGTAAAAGAATTGATATTTGATTTACTTTCAAAAGAATATGGAGTAAATGAGGCAAATATATCAACAGCAATACCATTTGATGTACCTTCATTATTAACACCACAAGATAAGTTTGATATAATTATTTATATGTATAAAAAAGACTTTGGATATGAAGCATTAACAGAATTAATAAAAAAATATAATTTAGCTGTATTAAAATATATAGAAGGAGAAACAAAGCCATCATATGTTATAACAGCACAAGAAATTGAAGATATATTTGAAAAAGAAAATTTACAATTAACTTTTAAAGATAAATTATCAGTAGTAGTGCAAAGAATATATCAACATTATAAAGGATACAGCAGTATAGATGAAGTTAGAGATATGAATATAGATGGTGTATCTGGAGGTGTATCAGGACTTCCAGAAAGTTTCTTAAGTCAAGTAGCACAAACATCTGATACAGACTATTTATCACAAATCTCAGAACATAAAGTACCAAGAGCTTGTGATAGTATTTGGATATTTTTCCAAGGTAAATCAATTCGTTTAGCATTTTTAAGTTTTGGTACAGAATCAGAACTAAAAAGAGTATGTCAAAATATATATAAATATAACAACCCAGGACAATTATCAGACACAAATGGTTACAAAATTAATGAAATGAAAGATGGTTCTCGTGTAGTTGTTGTAAGACCAAGTTTCTCTGAAACATGGGCATTTTTTGTAAGAAAGTTTGACGTAAAAAGAGCAACACTAGAACAATTAGTCAGAGACCCAGGAAAAGAAGATGTAATACAATTATTAAAATTCCTAGTAAAAGGAGCGAGAATTACAGCAATCACTGGTGAACAAGGTTCTGGTAAAACAACACTTTTAATGGGTATGATAGAAAACATATATGAAACAATGAACATAAGGGTTCAAGAAACAGCATTCGAGTTACACTTAAGAAAAATATATCCAACAAGAAATATACTTACATTCCGTGAAACAGACACAATATCAGGACAAGAAGGTTTGGACGTTCAAAAGAAAACAGATGGTTCTGTTAACATCATTGGAGAGGTTGCAACAGACCCCGTAGCATCTTGGATGATACAAGCTGCGCAAGTTGCATCAAAATTTACATTATTTACACACCACGCAAAAACATTTCCAAACTTAGTTACAGCACTAAGAAACTCAATGTTAAGAACTGGAGTTTTTAAAGATGAAAAAACAGCAGAAGAACAAGTTGTACAAGTATTAAACTTTGATATACATCAAGTAAAAGACTTTAGAGGAAAAAGATATATAGAAAGAATAACAGAGTGTATACCAGTAGAAAACAAAAATGAGTATACATATGACCATAGAAATGAAAAAACAATAGAAGGAAAATTTGATAAATTTTTTGACAATGCAACACGTTATTTTGAAAAAGTTACAGATAAACAATTATATACATATAGAAACATTATGGAATATGTAGATGGAGAATATGTAATAACAAATCCAATAACAGATGAAAATATTAAGCAAATGAGAGAAAATATGGATGAAACAGATTTAGAAGCATTTGATAAATTTATTGAAAAGCACTGGAAAAAAGCAAATGCAAAAGAAACAGTTCCAGTATCAGCAAGTATGGAAGAAAATCAACCAAAAAGAAGAGGAAGAAAACCAAAATATGAAGTATAATCGATATAAAAAAACTTAGGAGGTGAACGCAGGTGTCCAATCAAGTAATATACATGGTAATGGGATTTTCGGTAGCTGCAATAGTATTAATTGGAATAGCATATTACATGCTATCTAGGAGAATGCAAAAATCTGAATATAGAAAAATACAAAAACTTCAACAAGGAACAAAATCAAGTGCATTTTCATCAGAAGTGATGTATCAAAAATTATATTTAACTTACATAAAAATTCCATTTATAAAAAGATATATATTAAAATTAAGAAGAAAATTAGAAATATTAAATATAGATGATGAATATGCAACTAGAAGAGATTCAGCAAAAATAATGACAAAAGCACTTGCTATATTGCTTCCATTAGTTATAATTACAATACTTTTAACAAAAAGTAATTATTTATTAATGTTTATATTATTAATGTTTGAAATATTTATGATAGACATATTAATAGAAGGCTCTGTAGATAAAAAAGATGATAGTTTATTAGCACAACAAATAGATTTCTTTTCAGAAATAAGACATGCCTACCATGAATTTAATATGGTAGAAGAAGCTATTTATCAAGTATCACAAGATGATGAAAAAGAAGTTTCAAGACAAGGTGAAAAAATCTATGAAATATTAATTTCAGATGATCCAGAAACAGAACTTGAAAAATATTATGATGTAGCACCAAATAATTTCTTAAAAGAATTTGCTGGTTTATCATATTTAACTAAAGAATTTGGAGATAGAAAAATAGATGGTGCATCATTATATTTAAAAAATGTTGATAATATAACACAAGAAATGCAATTAGAAATACTAAAAAGAGATAAGTTGAATTATGTATTTAGAAGTTTATCATTTATATCAATAGCACCAGTATTATTATTAGAACCATTAAAAGCGTGGGCTGTATCTAATTTTTCGTTTGTAAAGAATTGGTATTATGGAAAATCAGGAATGATAGTTCAAATATTAATATTAATAATAACATTTATATCTTACATATTAGTTAGAAAATTAAAAGATAATGGTTCAGTAAATATGAATACAAAAAATACTCAAAATCCATGGCAACAAAAAGTATATAAAAATAAATTTGCCAAAAAGATAGTAGATTTATTTATACCAAAAGAAGGAACAAAAGATCATAAAAAAATAAAAGACTTATTAAGAGATGCAGCATCACCACTAAAAATCGAGTGGGTTTATGTAAATAGAATATGCTTAGCTGTAGTAACATTTATAGCATCATTATTTGTATTTATGTATTTACATCAAATAGCGATAAATTATGAATATACACAGCCGACCACAGATTATGACCTTATTGGTGGAACGACGGCAAAAGATGAAAAGAAGGCTATGGAACTTACTAAACAAGATAATGAATTCTTAGATATGTTTAGAGGAAAATTAAATACTAAAGTAGAAGAAATAGAAAAAGCTGTGGAGAGGTCAAAATATTATAAAGATGCAGATGAAGAAGAAATAAAAAGTGCAGCTGAAAGAATATATGACAAGTTACAAGTTGTAAATAGTGAATATTTAAAATGGTTTGAACTTTTATTAGCATTTGTATTTGCAATAATAGGATATATGTCTCAAATATGGATATTAATGTTCCAAGTTAAAATGAGACAGTTAGAAATGGAAGATGAAGTAATGCAATTCCAAACTATTATACTTATGCTTATGAGAATAGAAAGAGTTAATGTTGAAATAATTCTAGAATGGTTAGAAAGATATTCAAATATATTCAAAAGTCAAATAACAAAATGTGTTAATAACTATGAAGCAGGTGCATGGGAAGCACTAGAAGAATTTAAAAATGAAATATCATATATGCCATTAATTAGAATAGTTGAAAGCATGCAAGCAGCAGTTGAGAAGATACCTATAAAAGATGCATTTGATGAATTAGATTCAGAAAGAGATTATTATAGAGATAAAAGAAGGGAATCTAATGAAAGATTAATTGCAAGAAAAGGTTTAATAGGAAAAGTAATAGGATTTGCACCAATGATTTGTTTATTTGTTGGATATTTGATTATACCATTAGTATTTATAGGACTTACAAGTATGTCTTCATCATTTAGTTCAATGTCATCAGCAAAATTCTAGAAGGGAGCTAAAATTATGGAAAACGCATCAAAAGCATTGGTAATGGCGGGGGGAATCTTAATTGCAATATTAGTAATTGGAGCATTATTGTTAATGGTTAACCAAATAGGTGATTATGAAAAAGCACAAACAAGCAATGTAAAAGACTCCCAATTAGCTCAATTTAATTACGATTTTGAAAGATATACTGATGATAATGGGATAACTGGAGCTGACATTATAACAATAATTAATAAAGTAGTAGATTTTAATAAAAAGGAAGGCGTTTCGAATTCTGTTAATTATGATATAAAAATGTCTGTAACAATAACAGGATTAAATGATTTCAAGAAGAATCATACAGTGGAATCAGGAGTTGAAGATTTATTTAGTGGAAATAACTTAGTAATGGGAGCAAATGGTAATAATAACTTTTTTTCAGAAATTATTACACGATATACGGATTATGAAAATAAGTATACTTTATCGGGAATAAATAGGTTAGCTTCAAGTTATAACCAAATCAAAACTAAAATGAAAGAGGAAAAGTTTTCTGAAAGTTCTTCAAAATATAAGGAATTAATAGAAGAAATAACAGGAAAGAATATGTCAAATGTACCAACTTTAGCAGAAATAAGTCAATATAGCCAATATTCGGAATTTAAAAGAGCGACTTTTGTGAGTCATCAAAATTCTGTTTACGAAAATGGACAAATAAAGGATTTATATTTTAAATTTGTAGAGTAAGAGGTGAATTATGGAAAACGCATCAAATGCATTAGTTATGGCGGGAGGAGTATTAATAGGAATATTAATAATATCTTTAGCAGTATATTTATTTGTAGATTTTGGAACAACATCAGCCCAAATTCATCAACAAACTGAGGAAAGGCAGATAACAGAATTTAATTCTAAATTTACATCTTATGAAAATAAAGAAGGACTCACAATATATGATGTAGTTACTGTTGCAGAATATGCATATGAAAATAATAAATATTATGAAAATGCAGAAGAATATAAAATAACTGTTATATTGTCGGGAGGAGCAATTCAAGATGATATTCAAGAAAGAAAAAATGAACTTATAATAGCGGACCAACAGCAAATAACAAAATATTCAAAAAGCCTTCGAACATATGAATGTACTATAAATTCATATCATCCAAATGGCAGAATCAAACAAATAAGTTTTAAATAATAATAAAATAAGTAAAAAATGTTGAAAAAGAAAAAATGCAATGTTATAATGAGGAAGGTAAGAAAAATGAAGAAATTAGCTATATTTTCTGCAATTTTAGTAATTATAATATGTGGAGTTTTCTACTTATATTTAAATTATAGTGCACAATACAATAATTCAAAAAAGGCAAATTTAAAATTTGAAAATTATTTGAATGTAGAAGTATATGGAACAGATTTAGCAACAGTGATAAATAGAGCCATAGATAATAATCAACAAAATGAAGTAGAAGTAAATAATAAAGGTATTTATTTAGATAATGATGAAAATTCAATAAGTATTGAAATAAAAATGTTAGATAATGATTCAATATACCAAATGGAAACAATTTATAATGGAGGAATTCAAAACTTTATAAATTACTATAGCAATATAAAATTTAAATGTGTAGAAATAAAATATCACAGTTCTACAAATAAAGTTAAATATATGTTATTTGAACAAATAACACAATAAAAGAGTTATTAATATTACTAACAACAGTTAGTATAAATATAAAAATAAAAAAATATATAAAACAGGGAGGAAGAAAAAATGGAAAACGCTTCAAAAGCATTAATTATAGCAGGAGCTATATTGTTATCAATATTATTAATATCTTTAGGAATAATGATATTTAATCAAGCACAAAGTGCAATAAATGGAAGTGGGATGACTGATGCTCAGTTATCAGCATTTAATCAAAAATTTACAAAGTATAACGGAAAACAAAAGGGAAGTGAAATCCGTGCGTTGGTTCAAGAAGTTATGTCTAATAATAATGGGGCGGAAGCTTCAGATGAAACAAAAGTTACTATAAATGTAAGTAATGGCGATGTTGCAAGTGAAGGTAAAGCAGATATAGTGTCTTTAGGAATTGACGATAATGCGCAACCAAATTTTGGATCTTTAAGTAATACAAAGACTTATAATGTAACTTTTAAATATAAAAACGGTAGAGTAGTTGTAATTGATGTAAACTAAATTTCTTTAGGAAGAGAGGAGAATAATAATGGAAAATGCAGTAGACGCTTTAAAAATGGCAGGAGCCGTATTAATATTTGTATTAGCAATTTCCATTATTATTCTATTTTTTGGACAAGTAAGGGAATCAGCAGATACAATATTAGATTATAAAGATAGAGAAACAGTATATATAGAGGGAGACTACTATTATGAACAAACAGGAAAAGAAAGACAAGTAGGATTAGAGACAGTAATACCATCAATATTTAGAGCATATTTAGAGAATTACAAGATAGCATTTATAGGAACAGATGGTAATCCATTATTATTATATACGACAATTACAACAGATAAAACTTATATTGATAGATATTCTTTAGATTTAGAAACTGATAATAAAAATGCTGTATTTGCAAATAATGAGCAAAAAGCTGAATTTTTATGTGGAATTTTATATAAAGATTTTGGAAAAAGCAATGAATCAGAGTTTGGAAGTAAATTTCATTTAAAATTACCAACTAATTCATTATATGTGCAATTAAAGAGTGCAAAAAAAATAACAGAATCTTTAGGAGTTTACTATCAAAATGATTCGAAAGATGTACAAGATGTTAATAAAGATCAAAAAAGAATAATAATATATAAATTATCGAATTAATAGGGGGCAATAATATGGGGGATACTTTTATAACAGTAATAGCGATAGGTTTAGTTGCTGTATTAATGTTTATATTTCCAGTAATTACAATGGCGGATAGAGTAGATACTGTTTCACAAACAGATATAGATACACTAGTTTCTGAATTAGTAAACGAAATACAGACAACAGGAAAATTAACATCTGAAAGATATAGTAAATTTATAGAAGAATTAACTTCGACAGGAAATACATATGATATAAACTTAGAGTTTAAAATTCTAGATGAAAATCCAGGTAAAAAAAGGTTACAAGCAGATAGTGATAAAATTGGAGAAAATGTATATTATTCAGTATTTACAACTCAAATTGAAGAGAAATTGGTTACAGATACAGTTTATCAATTAAAAGAAGGAGATATTGTAATGGTATCAGTAAAAAATACAAATTTAACATTAGCACAACAAATGAAAAGTTTTTTGTATTCAGCAGTAGGAGCTGATATATATACATTACAAGCATCACACTCAGGATTGGTAACAGCAACTGGAAATAAAGCAGAATAGCTGTAAAATAGGTAGGAGGAAAATAAATGGAAGATACACTAATATCAGTAATAGCAATAGCATTAGCAGTAATTTTAATGTTTGTATTTCCATTGATGACAATGTCAGATAGAGCAGATGATGTTGCTCAATTGACAGTAGAAGTTGCTACAACAGAATTTGTAGATGAAATAAGAACTACAGGGAAAATAACTCCAGATGAATATAGTAAATTTTTAGAAAATATAGGTTCAACAGGAAATACCTATAATATAGAAATGGAAATAAAAATACAAGATGAAAATCCAGATAGAAAAATAACAATGGTAAGTCGAGGGGAACAAATAGGTGAAAATGCTTATTATTCAATATATACTTCACAGATAGAAAATGTGTTAAATGCAGATTCAGATAATATATATAAATTGAAAGAAGGAGATATTATATCGGTTAGTGTAAATAATACAAATCAAACTTTATCTCAGCAATTGAAAAACTTTTTCTATACTGTAATTGGAAAAGATACATACACAATAGCTGCATCACATGGAGGAAAAGTAACAGCGACAGGAAAATAAAAGTCAATAAATGTAGCTTGTAATGAAAAAATTACAAGCTATTTTGCAATAAGGTATTTGTAAGTTAAGAAATTTTTAAATTTTTAAATTTACAATGAGCGAGCAAAGCGAGCGAAAGGAAAGAGAATTATGAAATTACAAAGTTTAGCAGTTATGTTTATAATATTAATTTTGCCAATATCATTAGTTTTAGCTTCATATACACAAAATAGAATTGAAACACTTAGTTTACAATCTACATATGATTCAAAATTAGATGATGCGACATATGATGCTTTAAAAGCATATCAATTAAATAGTTTTAATAGTGAAACATCTGATTTGACGAACTCAAAAATGAGAGATATTAATGCATCTGTAAATACATTTTTTAATTCAATGTCGACAGGTTTTTCTTCTTTAGGATATACAAAAGAAACACTACAAAATTATGTGCCAGCACTTGTTTATACAATGTATGATGGATATTATATTTATTCACCATATATTAATACATGGGATAGTGAGACAATAGATAAATATAAATCAGAATATCAATCATTTAAAAATGGAGAGACACTTTATGGATTAAAACCTTATGTATATTATAGTTGTAGGTATGTAAAAGATAAAATAGATGTAGTAATAACATATTCTTTAGATAATTATATACAGATTCAAGGTACTATTAATGGTGATACAGTAAGTAGATATGGGTATTTGCTAAACAATTTAGAAATGAATGAAGATGGTAGTATAACTTATAATGGGGTAAAAATTGACGCAGAAAAAGGAGAAAAATTGGAAGAATACATATATTTTGATGGAAATTATGATAAGCTTCCATATATTAAGAAAAATGGAATAAAATATTATGCAAAGGATGGAAAAGTTTTTTATGTTCTAAATGGAAAATCTATGGATCAAGCAGAAGTAAGTGAATCAGAGATATCAACAAATGAAAGTGCAATAAAATATTATAAAGAAGCTTATGAATTAAAAGAATTTATGAAAAAGTATGGATTAGATAAATTAACAACAAATGATATTTATGATGTAGATAAAACAGGTAATAGTGAATATTATAAAATTAATGGAACAATATTTGATTTTGATAATATAGAATCAGAAACATCAAATTTTAATACTCATCGAATAGATGTAATAAAACATTCAATAGAAAGAAATTTATCAGTTGCTATATCAAATTTTAATTATTATTCAGGAGTAAGTGTAGATTTTCAAATGCCAAAACTTAAAGATTCTGACTGGGATAAAATTATGGATAATATATCTATTATTAGTTTTTTACAAGGTGTTAAAATTGGAGGAAAAATATATAATGGTTATTCAATAATAACAAATACAAAAAATGAAGATATTGTAATGGAAGATTCAATATATATAAAAACAAAAGATAATGTTTTACATAGAGTGAAGGACAAAAAATTAAATATAGATGATGAGACGATAGGAGTATATAATATTAATGTAGAAAGAAGAAGTTATCAAGATACAGATGGAAATACTAAATACTATTTTCCTTTATCTGGAACATTATCATATGATTCAATAGTGACACAGAATGAGGTTTCAGATGCCAAATTAACAGATTATTTTAAGGATAAACCAGTTTTAGCAAAGCTTTATTATACCGCATTAGGAAGAGAAAGATATGGACTTTATAGACCGAAATTAGAAATATAAATAATATTAAAAATCACACATTTTGTGTGATTTTTATTTTGTATAAAAAAAGTTAAAAAGTTAATAATAATAGTAAATTATAATAAGGAGAAAATTTTGAAAAAGAATAGAATATTATTAAAAATAATTATAATAACATTATTATTAATAATTTACGCATATGTAATTTCAATTCAATCAATTCCAGATAATATTGTTATTTTCGAAGGAGAGTCAATAAATATAAAAACAATGTTAGGATTAAAAGCAGATTTAACAGAAAAAAATGAAGTTGTAGAAACATTATCTAACAATGAAACAAAAACAATAAATAGCACCGGAAAAAAAGTAGTAAAATTAAGCCTTTTTGATAATATCTTTTTAAAAGACGTAAGTGTAGATGTATTACCAAAAACAACAGTAATACCAGTAGGAAATATAGCTGGAATTAAATTATATACAAGTGGTGTATTAGTAGTAGGAATGTCAGAAATCCAAGGAATAGACAATAAAAAATATAAACCATATGAAAATACAGGAATAGAAGAAGGAGATACAATAATATCAATAAATAATAATAATGTAGCAACAACTGAAGAACTAATAGAAAAAGTAAATGCTTGCAATGGAAATGCTATAGAAATTCAATATATTCATAATGAAAAAACGTTAGAATGTTCAATAAAACCAGTTCAAACAAGTAATAAAGAATATAAATTAGGATTATGGGTAAGAGATAGTGCAGCAGGTGTAGGAACAGTAAGTTTTTATGAGCCATCTACCCAAAGCTTTGGAGCATTAGGACATGGAATAACTGATATTGATACGGAACAACTTATAGATATTGCATCAGGCGAATTTGTAACAACAAAAATACTAAATGTTGTAAAAGGTGAAAGTGGCAATCCAGGAAGAATACAGGGAACAGTAGATAATCAAAAAAATATTGGAACAATATATAAAAATACTAAGTTTGGAATATATGGAAAAGTAGAAAATCTCTCAAGTTTAAATATAGATAAATCAAAAGAAATGGAAGTAGCTTTAAGAGATGAAATAAAAACGGGAAAAGCAAAAATAATGTGTAGTTTAGAAAATGGAAAGATAGAGGAATATGAAATTGAGATAGAGAAAATTTTTAAAGAGAATAATTATGATAATAAAAGTATGTTAATAAAAATTACAGATGAAAGGTTATTAGAAAAAACAGGAGGAATAATACAACGGTATGAGTGGCTCACCAATAATCCAAAATGGTAAATTTGTTGGAGCTGTAACACATGTGCTTGTAAATAATCCTCAAGAGGGGTATGGGGTTTTTGGAGATATTATGTTGAAACAAATGAAAAGTGTTCAATAAACTAAATAGTAAACTGGAATTAATAAGTAATGTTTTATGATAAAATTTAATTTTTTATTATAAAGTATTGCTTTTTTTATTTTTGTATTATATAATAGCTTTGCAAATGTAAAATTTAAACTTATGGTTTAAATTATTTTGCGAATTTAGAGATAGGATTGATTATTTTGAATTTAATATTAGAAACTGAAGATAAAAATTTTAAATATAACATTATAAATTAATTAAATTTACAAAAGGAGGAAATGTTTTATGGAAAAAGAAATTTTAAAAGAAATAAGAGAGTTTAGAAAATTTACAGAAGAAAAATTTGAGCAAGTTGATGAAAGATTTAGCCAAGTTGACAAAAGGTTTGAACAAGTGGATGAAAGACTTGACCAAGTTGACAAAAGGCTTGACCAAGTTGATAAAAGGCTTGACCAAGTTGATAAAAGGCTTGATCAAGTTGATGAAAGACTTGACCAAGTTGATAAAAGGCTTGACCAAGTTGATAAAAGGCTTGACCAAGTGGATGAAAGACTTGACCAAGTGGATGAAAGACTTGACCAAGTTGATAAAAGGTTTGAAGAAGTTGACAATAAGCTTGAGAAATTCGGAAATAGTATGAAAGAATTGAACGAAAAAATGGATGAAATGGAGAGGGAGATTATAAATGAATATTATCAGTTTATAGATACAGTAAATAAAATAAATGATGAACATAACAAAGAGTTAATGAATGAAATTAATAAAAGTAATAATAACTTAAATGAATATAAAGAAAAAATAAAAGATGGGATTAAATTATTTGAAAAGGCAGTAGTATAGATTTCTATATATTAAAGATAGAGGGGGAGTATTATGGAAGAAGAAATGTTGAAAAAGGTCTTAGAAGAATTAAAGGAAGAAAATGAAATATTAAGAGTGAAATTAGATAGTATTGAAAACAAATTTAATGACCAAAGGAAAAGGTTTGAAAATGAGCTTAAAGAGCAAAGAGAGAGTTTTGAAAGAAAAAATAAAGAACAAAGGGAAGTGCTAGAAGAAGTATTTAAAAAACATGAAAAAATGTTAAAAGATGAAATAAGAAAAAATGAAGAGAGAATAGATAAGAAATTGGATGATTATTATAAACATATAGATTGGAAAATGGAAATGAGAAAATTAACATGTGACTTTGCGTATGGATGTCATTAAAGAATAAAAAAATACTGCCGAAAATTATTAATTTTCAGCAGTATTTTTTAATAATTATTTTAATAACATAGGTCCAATTTGAGTAACAGTACCAGCACCTAAAGTTAAAACAATATCATTCTCTTTAACATTCTTTTTTAAGAAAGAAACACACTCATCAAAATTAGGAATATATTTTGCATCTTTACCTAAAGAAATAATTTTATTAACTAAATCTTCAGAAGAAATATTATAAGAATTAGTTTCTCTAGCAGCATAAATATCTAAAACAATAATATTATCAAAATTTAATAAAGAATTAGCAAAATCATCTAAAAGATTCTTAGTTCTACTATAAGTATGAGGCTGAAAAACAACCCAAGACTCATTATGTTTTTTATTATTTACAGATTTAGAAGTAGCAATAATTTCAGTAGGATGATGACCATAATCATCATAAATACTAGCACCATTTATTTTACCTTTAAATTCAAATCTTCTATGAGCGCCTGTAAACTTAGCTAAAGCATTTTTTAAATCATCTTTACTAATTCCATAATAATCACATAAAGATATACAAGAAAGCGCATTTAAAACATTATGATTACCCAAAACAGACAACTTAATTTTGCAAAAAAATTCATTATTCTTATATACATCAAATTCCGGAAAACCATCATTATCAAAAACAATATTATCAGCATAAAAATCCACATTTTTATTATTTATACCATATGTAATTACAGGAGCCTTTGTATATTGTGGCAAATCTAAACAATTACTATCATCACCATTAACTATCAAAACACCATCATCTGGCAACAATTTAACATATTTAACAAAAGCATTTTTAATATTATCAAAAGTTTTAAAATAATCAAGATGATCATTATCTATATTCAAAATAATTTCAGCTTTAGGACTAAATTTCAAAAAACTCTCAACATATTCACAAGCCTCAATAATAAAATGTTCACTATTACCAACCTTATAATTACCATCAATACTATTCAAAAAAGCACCAACTTGAATACTAGGATCTTTCAAAGCTTCTAAAAAGCAAAGAGAAACCATAGAAGTAGTTGTAGTTTTTCCATGAGTACCAGAAATACAAATAGTATCTTTAAAACATCTAGTAAGCTCACCTAAAAAATCAGCCCTCTCAATAGTAGGAATGCTCAATCTTTCAGCTTCCAACATTTCAGGATCATCTTTTTTAATTGCAGCAGAATAAACCACAACATCTGAATTTGTAACACCTTCCAAATCATGACCTATAGTAACTCTTATTCCCATAGCATTCAATTTATCCGTAGATTCAGACTGAGTCCAATCAGAACCAGTAACATTAAATCCCCAATTAGTAAGTATTGCGGCAATTCCACTCATGCTAACACCACCAATACCAATCATATGTATATTTTTAAATTTTTTAATATTTTCTATATTCGGCATTTTTATTCACTCCCCAAATTTATTCATAACAGGTAAATTATACAATTATATGCACTAAAATTCAATAGATTTTAAAAAAATTTACTTTACATTAAAAAATATCACAATTTCAACGGCCTATTCATAATAGATTATATTAAAAAAACAAAAAAATATTACAAAAAAATTTCCAACAAATAAAAAATAATAAAAAATGTAAAAAAAAGAAGGAAAAAAATTTTTTATGGAGAATAATAAAAATAGGTACATAAGAATAAACTAATATGTACAAAATAATAAAAACTTAAGGAAGGCGGGTGCACTAAAATGCAAATAACAGATGTACGTTTAAGAAAAGTAAATTCAGAGAACAGAATGAAAGCTGTTGCTTCTGTAACATTCGATAACGAATTCGCAGTACATGATATTAAAGTTATCGAAAGCCAAAATGGATTATTCATAGCTATGCCTAGCAGAAAAACTCCAAACGGAGAATTCAGAGATATAGCTCATCCAATCAATGCTGAAACAAGAGAGAAAATTCAAAAAGCTATTTTAGAAGCTTATGAAGCTCCAGAAACAGAAGAATCAGCAGAATAATTATAAAATAGAAAAGAATTAAAAGGCAAACCTTTTAATTCTTTTTTTAAATCCATTCACCATATTTTTTAATATAAATCTTCTTAACAAATAAAGCAACAAAACAATATCCAGCAGAATTAAGTTTCTCAATTTTTTTATAGCAACAGATTCACAAGTTATTAAATAAGTTTTTCCAATATTTGAACAGCATTACTTGCAGCACCTTTACGTAAATTATCTGCAACTACCCACAAATTAATACCACTGCGAACACTAAAATCACGTCTAATTCTACCCACAAAAACATCATCATATCCATTAGCCTTTGTAGCTAAAGGATAATAATTTCGTTCAATATCATCCACCACAGTAATACCAGGTGAATTTTGCAACAAAATTTTAACATCATAAATATCAAAGCTATTTTCAAATTCAACATTAATACTTTCACTATGGCAATTTAAAACAGGAACTCTAACAGTTGTAGCAGTGATAGGAAGAGAAGGTCTATTTAAAATTTTTCTAGTCTCATTAATCATTTTATATTCTTCCTTTGTATAACCATCCTGAACAAAATCATCAATATGAGGAATACAATTATTCAAAATAGGATAAGGAAATTTTTTAGGAGATATACCACTTTCTAAGTCCTCAATTCCAGCCTTACCAGCACCCGAAACAGCCTGATATGTTGAATAAACAATTCTTTTAATTTTATACCTATCATTTAAAGGCTTTAAAGCAACAACAGCTTGAATTGTTGAACAATTAGGATTAGCTATAACCCCCTTATTTTCAAAAATCATTTCAGGATTTACTTCAGGAACAACCAAAGGTACATTTTTATTCATCCTAAAAACACTACTATTATCAATCACCACACAATCATGAGCCACAGCTATTGGAACAAATTTTTCCGACACCGCACCACCTGCACAAAAAATTGCATAATCAAAACCATAATCAAAAGAACATTCAGTAAGCTCCTGAATTATATAATTTTGCCCCAAAAATCTTAATTTACTACCAGCAGATTTCCTAGATGAAAATAAAGTATATGTACAATTCTTAAAATTTCTTTCTTCCAAAACTTTCAAAACAGTCCTTCCAACCAATCCAGTACTACCCACAATTGCAACATTATATTTCGTCTTCATAAGAAATACCTCCACACTTTTTGTATTAATATATTAAAAAACAACAAAAAAGTTACAAAAAAATATAGAGTAGTTTAAAAAGTTGATAATTATAAATATTTAAAAGTTCGACGTTCGATTGAAATGAAGAATAGAATTGATTAGGCTTTCTAATGAGGAATGCTCACGGTACTTGAGGGACGAAAGGGCCTGAGTGAGAGAGGCTCATTAGAAAGCTTTATCAAATCTTTCTGAATGCAATGAGTAGGAGAACTTTTAAATATTTATAATTATCAACTTTTTAAACGGCCCATTTCCAGTTACAGTTCAGCACAAATACAGATACATATATATTAAAATTCCGTTCCTTACTGGTCAGACTAATCATATGAGCAGAATGACTCCCATGCAAAAAATAAAAAAATCCGCAAAAAAAGTTGCATATTTTTAACAATAATAGTATAATAGAAAATGTGAGATAATAAATATAAAATAAAAAAAGAAAAAAAGAGAGGTAAAAAAATGGATTATATTTATATACTAAGAGAAGCATTAGTATGGACAATAACAATATTCTGGCTATACCAAATAATGATAAGTCTATGCTCATTAGTAAAATTAAAAGAAAAACCATTAAAAGTAAAAAAAGATCATAGATTTATGGCAATAGTACCAGCACACAATGAAGAAGCAGTAATAGGAAATCTAGTAGAAAGTTTAAAAAATCAAAATTACAACAAAGATTTATACGACATCTATGTAATAGCCGACAACTGCACAGACAATACTGCAAGAGTAGCAAGGGAAGCCGGAGCAATAGTATATGAAAGATTTGATGAAACAAAAAAAACAAAAGGATATGCACTAGACTGGTTCTTACAACAAAAAATAAAAGAAGATGCACCATATGATGCAATATGCATATTTGATGCAGATAATATAGTAGATAAAAACTTCATAGCAGCAATGAATAAAAAACTATGCCAAGGAGAAGATGTAGTTCAAGGATATAGAGATATAAAAAATCCAACAGACAACTGGATTACATCAGGATATGCACTATTCTATTGGTCAATGCATAGATTCTATCATCTAGCTAGATACAATTTAGGATTATCACCAATGTTAAACGGAACAGGATTCATGGTAAAATTTGATATCATAAAAGAAAATGACGGATGGAAGACTATAACATTAACAGAAGATATAGAATTTTCATTACAAAGAATATTAAAAGGCAAGAGATTAGGATGGTCAACAGAAGCGATAGTATATGACGAACAACCAACAGGATTCAAACAAAGTTGGTCACAAAGAAGTAGATGGACAGTTGGACATATGCAATGCATGAAAGAATACACTAGCAAATTAGCAGAAGCAGCTCAAAAAAATAAAACAATGTTAAACGTAGATGGTTTTCTATATATAATAGGAAGTATACCAATGTTTATAATAACAATTGTTTTATTAGCATCTAATTTTGTACTATATGCAGTAGATGGTATGACACAAATGGAATTAATACTAAATATATTAAGATATTTAGTACCAACATTCGTATTACCATCATTAACAGCAGCATTTGTAATGCTATTAGATGGAAAACCAATAAAACCTATGATAAAAGGATTATTCACATATCCATTATTTATGGGTTCATGGTTACTAATCAATTTCAAATGTTTATTTAAAAGAGAAACAACATGGGAAAAAATTAACCATGTTAGAAGTATAAAAATAGATGAAGTAAATGACAGAATTGAAGAAGTAGAAAAAGTTTAAAAAAGACTTGCAATTTTGCTAAAAAATGGGTATAATATAAATATAAACATACGAGACATTAAAAGAGTGGGAACAAATCCCACTCTTAACTTTTGGAAATAAAGGAGGTAAAAGTTGGCAAGTATTGAAGAAAAAGTAGAAAAAGTAGTAAAACCTATAATTGAAAAAATAGGTTATGAATTATATGATGTAGAATATGCAAAAGAAGGAAAAAATTACTTTTTAAGAATCTTTATAGATAACGAAAAAGGAATAGATATAAATGATTGTGAAAAAGTAAATGATGCAATAAATGATATATTAGATCAAGAAAATTACATCAAAGAGCAATATTTTTTAGAAGTATCATCACCAGGAATAGAAAGAATACTTAGAAAAGATAAGCATTTAGAACAAAACATCGGACAACAAATAAATGTAAAATTATTTAAAAAAGATGAAAATGGAATGAAAGAATATGTAGGAGAATTAAAAGAATTTGATGGACAAAACATCACAATTAAACAGGAAGAAAATCAAATTAAAATAGAAAGAAAAAATATTGCACAAATAAAAACAATATATAATTGGTAATATTAAATGTCTAAAAGGGACAGGTACAAATGGACAAAAATGTCCAAAAAGAAACGTCCCAAATGGACAAAAATAAGGAGGAATAAAAATGAAAGCTATTGATAACAAAGAATTAATATTAGCATTAGAAGAATTAGAAAAAGAAAAAGGAATAAAAAAATCATATGTCATAGAATCAATAGAAACAGCGCTTGTTACAGCTTATAAAAGAAATTTTGATGCATTAGAAAATGTGAGAGTAGATATTGATAAAAATACAGGAGCTACTCATTTATATGCAATTAAGGAAATAATGGAAAGAGCAAATGATGATGCTACTGAAATTAGTTTAGAAGAGGCACATAAAATTAATAAAGATTTAAAATTAGGAGATACAGTAGAAGTAGAAATAGTACCAAAAGATTTTGGAAGAATTGCAGCTCAAACAGCAAAACAAGTAATTGTTCAAAAATTAAGAGAAGTTGAAAGAGACTTAATTTTTACAGAATATAGTGAAAGAAAAGGAGAAATAGTTTCAGGTATTATTCAAAAAGCTGATAAAAATATAGTAGTTGTTGATTTAGGAAGAATAGAAGGAATAATGCTTTCTAAAGAACAAGTACCTACTGAAAAATATAGAGTAAATGATAAAATAAAAGCATATATAGTAGATGTAGAAAGAGGATTAAAAGGTGCACCACAAGTAATGATATCAAGAAGTCATCCTGATTTCGTTAGAAAATTATTAGAATTTGAAATACCAGAAATATATGAAGGTTTAATAGAAATTAAAAGCGTATCACGTGATGCAGGTTCAAGAAGTAAAGTTGCAGTATATTCGCCAGACCCTAATATAGATCCAGTTGGTTCTTGTGTAGGAGCAAAAGGTGTAAGAATTCAAAATATTATTAATGAATTAAATGGTGAAAAAATAGATGTAATAGAATGGGATGAAGATCCAAGTATATATATAGCATCAGCATTACTTCCAGCACAAATATTAGCTGTTGATATAAAAGAAGAAGATAAATTTGCAGAAGTAATAGTACCAGATGACCAATTATCATTGGCAATTGGAAAAGCGGGACAAAATGCTAGATTAGCAGCAAGACTTACAAATTGGAAAATAGATATAAAATCAGAATCTCAATATAGAAAGTTATTAGAAGAAAAGCAAAATGAAGAAGAAATTTTAGAAGAAAGTTCAGAAGAGAATAAAGATTAAAGAAATAATAAATGGTTTCTAGACATAAATTAAAAGGAAGGTGTATGTTATGAAAAAACAACCACAAAGAACATGCATGGGATGTAATCAAAAGAAAGATAAAAATCAATTAATAAGAATAGTAAAAAGTAAAGACAATGAAATATCAATAGATAGAACAGGAAAAAAAGAGGGACGAGGAGCATATATCTGTGATGATGTAAAATGTTTAGAAAAACTTATAAAAAGCAAAAGACTAGAAAGAGTATTTGAAATAACAATATCACAAGAAATTTATGAAAGTTTAAGAGGTGTAATTCTTGATAAATAGTAAAATATTAGGATTAATAGGTTTAGCGATGAAAGCTGGAAAAGTATCTTTTGGAGCAGATAGTGTAGAAGAAAATATAGTGAAGAAAAAGGTAAAATTAGTAATAGTTTCAAAAGATAGTTCTGAAAGAACACGAAAAAAATTTGTTGATATATGTGAAAATTATAATATACCGATAATTATAGATGGGGATATTGAAAATTTAAGTAAAGCTATAGGGAAAAATAATAAAGCAATAATAGGAATAAAAGATATAAACTTTGCAGATTCAATACAAAAAAAATACGATGGGGGTGATGTTATTGGGTAAGATAAAAATATATGAAATAGCAAAAAAGCTAGGCTTAACCAGTAAAGATGTATTAGAGATGGCACAGAAATTGAATATAGACGTAAAGAGCCACATGAGTGGAGTAGAAGAAAGTGATGCTAAAAAAATAGAAAACAGTTTTGCTAAAAAATCAGAAAAAGCCGTAACAAAAACAACAGCTATGCCTAAAAAAGAAGAAAAGGCGCCTGTTATTATAAGAAGAGAAGTTATAATAACAGAAGAAAATAACAAAAAAAATGAAGACAGAAAAAATGATAAAAGGAACAATAATGTTGGATTTGTGGAAAGAAAACAAAATAAGGATTTTAATATAGTATATAGAAATAAACCCAATAAACCTAAAACAGTTAACGAATTATTTGGATTAAATAAGGAAAAGCCAAAAAAGGAAGAACCAAAGAGAGAAGAACCAGTAGAAAAAAATGAAAAAGAAGAAATTAAAAGACAAGGGGATAGTAATATAAAAATGCAATCAGGAGTAGCAGAAAAACAAATAAATAATAGTGATAAAGTACAAAACGAAAGAGCACAAAATAATTTTAATAATAGAAACAATAAAAATTCTATGAATTCAAGTAAACAAAATAATTTTAATAATAGAAATAATTTTAATAATAATAGAAATAATAATTATAGTAATTCAAACAATAGAAATAACAATAACAATTACAATAATTCAAATAACAATAGCAATAATAATTTTAGAAAAAATAATAATTTTGGAAATAAAAATAACTATAATAACAACAATAATAATACAAACAGATTTAATAATAGAAGACCATTAGATGAAAAGGGAATAGAGAAAAATATTAAAAATATTATAGCTGTTGATACAGTTGAAAAAGAAGTTGTAAGAGAATATAACAAAAATATAGATAAGCAAAAAGTAAACAATAAATTTGATGAAAACAAAAATAAAAAATCTAAAGCAAGAAAAAATCAAAATAGTAGTTATGATGAAGGAAAATTAAAATCATTAAAACAAACTAATAAATTATCTAATATGTTTGATGAACAAGATGGTGGAATGTTAGATTATTATGATTTAACAACCCAAAGAGGAAGAAAAGGAAAGAAAAAAGTAAACAAAGATGAAGAAAGAATCAAACAAAAAATATTCCAATTAACTGAAATAGAAATACCAGATTCAATAACAGTAAAAGATTTAGCTGCTGAAATGAAGAAAACAACAGCTGATGTAATTAAAAAATTATTAGGATATGGAATAATGGCAACAATAAATCAAGAAGTTGATTTTGATACAGCATTTTTAGTTGCTGGAGAATTCGGAATTACAGCTAAAAAGAAAGAAACAGTAACAGACGAGGATATATTATTTGACGATTCTGAAGATAAAGAAGAAGAATTAGAAGAAAGACCACCAGTAGTTGTTGTTATGGGACACGTAGACCATGGAAAAACATCATTATTAGACACAATAAGAAAAACAAACGTTATTGGAGGAGAAGCAGGTGGAATTACACAAGCAATAGGTGCTTATAAAGTTAAAATAAATGATAGAGAAATAACATTTTTAGATACACCAGGACATGAAGCATTTACAGCAATGAGAGCAAGAGGAGCACAAATAACAGATATAGCAATATTAGTAGTAGCTGCAAATGATGGAATAATGCCACAAACAATAGAGGCTATAAACCATGCTAAATCAGCAGAAATACCTATAATAGTTGCAATAAACAAAATAGATTTACCAGATGCTAATGTAGATAAAGTAAAACAAGAATTAATGAAATATGAATTAGTACCAGAAGAATGGGGAGGAGACACAATCTGTGTGCCAATATCTGCTAAAAACAATACAAACATAGACCAACTATTAGAAATGGTATTATTAGAAGCAGATGTATTAGAACTAAAAGCTAATCCACATAAACAATCAAAAGGTGTTGTTATAGAAGCAAGACTTGACAAATCAAGAGGAGCAATAGCAACAATGCTTGTACAAAGAGGAACACTAGATGTAGGTGACACAATAATAGTAGGTTCATCAATAGGTAGAATAAGAGCAATGGTAAACGAAAAAGGTAAAAAAGTAAAAACAGCAGGACCATCAACACCAGTAGAAATAATGGGACTAACAGAAGTACCAGAAGCTGGAGATATTTTCTATGAAGTAAAAGACGAAAAAACAGCAAAACATTTAATAGAAAAAAGAAAACGCGAAGCAAGAGAAAAAGCAATAAATTCAGGAACAAAAGTAACATTAGACAATTTATTCAGCCAAATGGAAGAAGGAAATCTAAAAACATTAAACCTAATAGTAAAAGCAGATGTTCAAGGATCAGTTGAAGCAGTGAAACAATCAATGGAAAAACTAAAAAATGAAGAAGTAAGAGTAAAAGTTATACACGCAGCACCAGGAGCAGTAAACGAATCAGATGTAACACTTGCAAAAGTATCAAATGCAATAATAATAGCATTTAATGTAAGACCAATACCATCAGCAAAAGAAATGGCAGAAAAAGAAGAAGTACAAATAAGACAATATTCAATAATATATAAAGCAATAGAAGAAGTAGAACTAGCAATGAAAGGTATGCTAGATCCAAAATATGAAGAAAAAGTAATAGGAACAGCAGAAATAAGACAAACATTCAAAATATCAAATGTTGGAACAATTGCAGGAAGCTATGTATTAACAGGAAAAGTTGAAAGAAATGCAGGAGTTAGAGTTATTAGAGACAACGTAGTAATACATGAAGGAAAATTAGCAACATTAAAAAGATTTAAAGATGATGCAAAAGAAGTATCAAAAGGATTTGAATGTGGTATACAAATTGAAAATTACAATGACATCAAAGAAGGAGATATCATTGAAGCATTTGTTATGGAAGAAATCAAAAGATAGGGATTTGGGACGTGTCTAAAATCCTATATAAAAAAACAGAATTATAAGAAAGGGTGAAATTTATGCCAAGTAAAAACAACAATAGAATAGGGCGTATTGATGAAGAATACAGAAAAGAACTAAGTCAAATAATTGGTTATGAATTAAAAAATCCAAATGTAACAGGAATGATAAGTGTTACAAAAGTAAAAGTAACACCTGACCTAAAATATGCAAAAGTTTATATAAGTATATTAAATTCTAAAAACATAAAAGAAACAATGGAAGGACTAAAAAAATCATCTGGTTTTATAAGAAGTGAGCTTGCAAAAAGAATAAATTTAAGAAACACACCAGAATTAATATTTGAAATAGATGATTCAATGGAATATGGAGCAAAAATAGATTCAATATTAAAAGAAATATTACCAGAAGAAAAATAGGGATTTGGGGACGTTTTAAAAATCCCCAATTTTTATAAAATAAAAATGGGTATTTTTAAAACGTCCCCAAATCCCAGAAAGGAAATAAAATATGACTTTAGATAATATAATTGAAGAAATAAAAAAAGCTGAAAGCATAGTAATATTAACGCATGAAA
The DNA here is from genome assembly GCA_017410505.1 of Clostridia bacterium. GTDB lineage: Bacteria > Bacillota > Clostridia > TANB77 > CAG-508 > CAG-269. Next base: position 80,533 of record JAFQQR010000043.1, read on the forward strand.
CACCAGATGGAGATGCAATTGGAAGTAGCTTAGCTATGAAAGTAGCATTAAATCAACTAGGAAAAAATGCAGATGTAGTGATTAGAGAAGTTCCAAAAATATTTGACTTTTTACCATTTAGGAAAGAAATAAAATCAAATACAGATATAGAAAAATATGATTTAGCTATAGCATTAGATTGTGCTGATTTTAAAAGATTAGTAGGAAATGAATATTTTGAAAAAGCAAAACAAACAATTGTAATAGATCATCATGGAAGTAATAAAATGTATGGAGATATTAATTTTGTAAATCCAGTAGCACCAGCATGCTGCCAAATATTAATAGGAATGTTTCAATATTTTGATATAAACATAGATAAAGAATTAGGAACATGTATATTAACAGGAATAATAACAGATACAGGAGGATTTAGATATTCAGGAGTAACTCCAGAAACATTTGAATTCACAGCAGAATTGTTAGAAAAAGGTGTAAATGTATCAGATATATATAAAAGAGTATTAGAAACTAAAACTAAAGCAAATTTTGAATTAATGAAAAGAACAATAGACAGAATGGAATTTTTAGAAGATGGAAAAGTTACATTTACATACATAACAAATAAAGATTTAGAAGAAGTAAATGCAGGAATTGGAGACCATGAAGGATTAGTAGAAACAGGAAGAGATATAGAAGGAGTAGAAGTTTCTGTATTCATTAGACAAAAGGATAATGATGAAGATGTTTATAAAGTATCAATGCGTTCTAATGACTATGTTAATGTTTCCGATGTATGCTTAATGTTTGGCGGAGGCGGACATGAGAAAGCAGCAGGAGCTGTTGTCCAAGGTAATATTGAGCAAGTAAAACAAAAAATACTAAATGAATTAAAAAAAGTTTTAAAATAGAAAGATGCCAATAGGGGGAACTCTGCTAAGGAGAACGCCCTTTTTTGGTAACTTGAATTTAATCTGCTAAAAAGGACAATTTCTTTGGTAGATTTAGAAAGGTAAAAGATGAACGGAATAATAATTATAGATAAGAAAAAAGGATGTACTTCACATGATATAGTATATAAAATTAAAAAAATATTTAATCAAAAAGTAGGGCACACTGGAACTTTAGATCCAATGGCAGAAGGTGTTTTACCGATATTAATAGGAAAAGGAACACAATGTTCAAAATATTTAATGAACCATGATAAAAAATATAATGTAAAGCTTCAATTAGGAATAAAGACAGATAGTGCAGATAGTGAAGGAAAAGTAATAGAAGAAAAAGAAGTAAATTCTAATCTATTAACTGAAGAAAATATTGCAAATATATTAAAAACATTTATAGGAAAACAAGAACAAATTCCTCCAATATATTCAGCCATAAAAGTAAATGGAAAAAAATTATATGAATATGCAAGAAAAGGACAAGAAGTTGAATTAAAACCAAGACAGATAGAAATCTATAATATTGAGTTAATAAAATATTTATCAGAAGAAAAACAAATAGAATTTGAAGTTTTTTGTGGAAAAGGTACATATATAAGAAGCTTATGTGAAGATATAGCAAATAAATTTGAGACAGTTGGATATATGAGAGAATTAAAAAGAATACAGGTCGGGGATTTCACAATAGAAGAAAGCATAACAATAGATGAATTAGAAAAAAATATAGAAGATACTAATTTTATTGATGAGAAAATTATTTCAATAGAAAAATTATTTGAGGATAAGCCAATTATAAAATTAGAAAAAAGGAAAATTGATTTATTGTTAAATGGTGTAAAATTGACACAAAATTTTGATGATGGGATTTATAGAATTTATGATGATGAAGATATTTTTGTGGGGATTGGGGTTATAGAACGACATTTATTAAAAAGAGATATTATAATGACAGAATAGTAAAATTTCCCTAAAATACTTGAAAAAAAGGCAAAAACAATGTAAAATATATAAGTAAAATTATAAAAAGAGGTAATTGAAAATGTATTTAATAGTAGGATTAGGAAACCCAGAAAGTGAATATGCAAACACAAGACATAATATGGGGTTTAATACTATAAATGAAATTGCTAAAAAAAATGATATAATAATAACAAAAAAGAAATTTAAGGGATTATATGAAACCGGAATAATACAAGGAAAAAAAGTGATATTATTAAAACCACAAACATATATGAATTTAAGTGGAGAATCAATAAAGGAAATAGTTGATTTTTATAACATAAAACCAGAAGAAATACTTGTAATATATGACGATATGGATGTAGAAAAAGGAAATATAAAGATAAGAAAAAAAGGTGGACCAGGATCGCATAATGGAATGAAATCAGTAATACAAGAATTAAATTGTACAGAATTTGGAAGAATACGAGTTGGGATAGGTAAGCCACTATTTAAAAATGATATGATAAATTATGTAATAGGACCTATACAAAAAGAAGAACAAGAAATATTAGAGCAAGGCATAAAAAAAGCAGTAGAAGCAGTTGAAGAAATTTTGAAAAATGGAATAGATATAGCAATGAACAAGTTTAATTAAAAGGAAGGAAAATCAACATGTTAGAAATATTAATTAACAAAAAGGAAAGAGAAAATGAAATAGCATTATTAGAAAACGGAAATTTAATTGAATATTATATAGATGAAGAAAATTCAGTTAGAAAAGAAGGGAACATATATGTAGGAATAATTAAAGATGTAATAAAAGGAATGCAAGCTGCTTTTGTAGACATAGGTACAGAAAAAAAAGGTTTTATACATTTAAAAGATTTATTACCAAAAATAGATGAAAAAAAAGAAAATATAGATAAAAATATAAATATAACAGATATAGTAAAACCAGGACAAAAAGTATTAGTCCAAGTAAAAAAAGACAGTAATTTGCAAAAAGGAGCTAGGGTATCAACACATATAAATATGCCAAGTAAATACATAGTATTAATGCCAAATACAGATATAATAACAATATCACAAAAAATTGAAGATAAAAAAGAACAAGAGAGATTAATAAAATTAGTAAAAGAAAACATAAAAACAGGTAATGGAGCAGTAATTAGAACTTCGGCAATCGGAAAAGAGCAAGAAATAATAGATGATATAAAAAATATAGAAAAAAGATGGGATAAAATAGAAAAAACATTTAAAAATGATAAAGATAATAAGCCAAAACTAATAGCAAAATCAGAAAATATAGTTAAAAAAATGATAATTGATTTACCAGAAAAATCAATAGAGAAAATTATATTAAATAGCAAAAGCGAATATGAAAAAATAAAAAAATTTAAAGAAGAAACTGATTACATAAAGGAAACCAATATAGTTTTAAAAGAAAATGAAAACATTTTACAAATGTACGATATAGAGAAAGAAATATCGAAACTAGACTATCGAAAAGTTTGGCTAAAGTGTGGAGGATTTATAACAATAGATAAAACAGAAGCTTTAACAGCAATAGATGTAAATACAGGAAAATACACTGGAAATAAAGGTGTAGAACAAACAATATATAAGGTAAATGAAGAGGCTACTAATGAAATTGTAAAGCAGATAAGATTAAGAGACATTGGAGGAATAATTATTATTGATTATATAGATATGAATAATGAAGAGCATAAGAAAAAAATACAAGATTTGTTAGAAAAAAGGTTAAAAGAAGATAGAGCAAAAACTCAAGTAGAAGGATTTACAAAATTAGATTTAATGGAAATGACACGAAAGCATATATGTAGTCATAAAGAATAATGACCTTTTTGAAACGTTTCTTAAAAGGACATTTCTGTCCTTTTTTTAATATAGGTTAAAGTGAGGAGTAAAAAAATGAATGTAGGATTTATATCGCTTGGATGTAGCAAGAATTTAATAGATACAGAAGTAGCAATTGGGATGTTTAAAAATAATAATTACAAAATAGTAAATAACTCTGAAGATGCAGATATTTTAGTAATAAATACATGTGGTTTTATAGAATCTGCAAAAGAAGAAGCAATAAATACTATTTTGGAGATGGCAGAATATAAAAAGCAAAGATGTAAATATTTAATTGTAATGGGGTGCTTGGTTCAAAGATATTATGAAGATTTAATCAAAGCTTTGCCAGAAGTTGATTTGTTTATAAAAATAGATGAGTATGATATATTATGGGATAAAATAGAAGATTTAATAAAAAGAGATATTGTAGAAAAATCTAAAACGAAAACAAGTACAAAAATATCTGAAATGAAACCACTTCCAATGCCAACCTTTAATGAATTTTATGAAAGAGTTGTTACAACAGGAAAAAATTATGCATATCTAAAAATTGGAGAAGGTTGTAGTAATAGATGTACATATTGTGCAATTCCATATATAAGAGGGCCATTTATAAGCAGAAAAATGGAAGAAATTTTACAAGAAGCGGAAATGTTAGCTAAAAAGGGGATAAAAGAATTAATTGTTATAGCACAAGATACAACAAAATATGGTATTGATATATATGGAGAAAGCAAGCTTGCAGAATTATTAGAAAAGTTGAGTGAAATACAAGGAATAGAGTGGATTAGATTTTTGTATTCATACCCAGAAGGAATAACAGATGAATTGATAGAAACTGTTAGTAGTAATAAAAAAATTGCAAAATATTTTGATATTCCGATTCAACATATATCAAATTCAATATTAAAGAAAATGAATAGAAAAACAAGCAAAGAAAATGTAATAGGAATAATAGAGAAGATTAGAAATAAGATACCAAATGTTACATTAAGAACAAGTTTAATTGTAGGATTTCCAGGAGAGACTAAGGAGGATTTTGCAGAACTTTTGGATTTTATAGAAATAACTAAATTTGATAAATTGGGGACTTTTATGTATTCAAAAGAGGAAGGGACGCCTGCAGCTCGTTTGCCGGAACAAATTCATGGGAATACTAAAAAAGCTAGATATAATCGTGTTATGGAAACTCAACAGGTGATATCTAAGGAGGTTTTAGAAAGTAAAATAGGAAAAAAATATCGTGTTTTGATTGAAGATGTTTCGTTTGATGGGAAGTATTTTGTTGGGAGAACTATGCAGGATGTACCGGAGATTGATGGATTGGTTTATGTAAGAAATGAGGGCAATTTAAAGGTTGAAGATGTTTTGAATAGTTTTGTTGAATGTGAGGTTGTGGAGATTAGTAATTATGATTTGATCGGGGTTGTGGTTTAGAATGATATAACGATCCTCACAAGCCGTTCTATAAAATAAAAGTATTCCCAAACGCTTGGCTACTCTATAAATTTGATGTTTGAATTGTAGAAAATAATAAATATTTTTTAAAAATATTGACAATATAGGAATTATTAATTATAATCATTTTAATATATATGTTATCAAGAGTGGACGAGAGAATCGGCTTTATGACTCCACAGCAACCTGTTAGAAACAAGGTGCTAATACCGACAAAGTAGTTAAAGTACTTTGGATGATGATTTTAAAAGAGAGAAATTATTGCCTTTGTACTAAAATGGTACAAAGGTTTTTTGTTTGTTGATACATATATATAAATTTATAAATGGAAGGAGTTATAAATATGAGAAAATTATTTACGTCAGAAAGTGTGACAGAGGGACATCCAGACAAATTATGTGATTATATATCAGATAGTATATTGGATGCATATTTATCTGAAGATAAATATGCAAGAGTAGCGTGCGAGACTGTAGCGGGGAAAGGAGAAATTTATATAACAGGAGAGATTAGTTCGATGGCTGAAATAAATGTTGAGGAGATTGTGAGGCAGACGATTAAAGAGATAGGATATGATAATAGCAATTTAGATATGGATTATAGAGATTGTAACGTTAGTGTAAATATATCAAAACAATCTCCAGATATAGCTATGGGAGTAGATGAATCGTTAGAGACAAAAGAAGGAGCAGATTTGATTTCAGAAGGAGCTGGAGATCAGGGAATAATGTTTGGTTTTGCATGTGATGAGACAGAAGAATTAATGCCATTACCAATTTCTTTAGCTCATAAATTGGCAAGAAAATTAGCAGAGGTAAGAAAGCAGAGAATAATAGATTATTTAAGGCCAGATGGTAAAGTACAAGTTACTGTAGAGTATGAAGATGAGAGACCAATAAGAGTTGATACAATAGTTGTTTCTACACAACATAATGAAGATATAGATTTAGAAATTCTAAAAAAAGATATAAAAGAAAAAGTAATAAAAGAAGTTGTTCCAGAAGGACTTCTTGATGAAAAAACAAAATATTTTATAAATCCAACAGGTAGATTTGTAATAGGTGGACCATTAGGTGATAGTGGATTAACTGGAAGAAAAATAATTGTTGATACATATGGAGGATATGCAAGACATGGTGGAGGAGCTTTTTCTGGGAAAGATGCTACAAAAGTTGATAGATCTGCGGCGTATATGGCAAGATTTATTGCTAAAAATGTAGTAGCAAATAATTTGGCTAAAAAATGTGAAATACAATTTTCGTATGCAATAGGAGTAGCAAAGCCTGTTTCAATTTATATTGATACATTTGGAACTAATATAATTCCAGAAGAAGAAATAGTAAAGAAAATATATGAAAAATTTGATTTAACACCAAGAGGAATAATAAATTATTTAGATTTGCAGAAACCAATATATAAAAAAACAACTAACTATGGTCATTTTGGAAAAAAAGAATTAAATTGGGAAAAAGTAATAACATTATAAAACAACAAATTCATAAAAAGCACTACACAAATTAAAGAAAGTGTGCTAAAATATTTCTAGTAAAATTAAGAAAGAAGAGAGAATTTTAAAGGAGGAATTAATCATGTCAGGACATAGCAAATGGCACAATATACAAGCAAAGAAAGGAAAAGCAGATGCAGCAAGAGGAAAAATATTTACAAAATTAGGAAGAGAATTATTAATAGCAGTTAAAGAAGGAGGACCAGATCCAGCAGGAAATTCAAAACTAAAAAATGTTATAGCAAAATGTAAAGCAGCAAACATGCCAAATGACACAATAAACAATGCAATCAAAAAAGCATCAACAAGTAATGAAAATTATGAAGAAATAGTATATGAAGGATACGGACCAAACGGAGTAGCTGTAATTGTAGAGGCATCTACAGATAACAAAAATAGAACAGCAGCAGATGTAAGACACGTATTTGACAAAGCAGGAGGAAATTTAGGAACAACAGGATGTGTATCATACATGTTCAACAAAAAAGGTATAATAGTTATAGAAAAAGCTTCAACAGAAATGACAGAAGACGATATAATGATGCTTGCACTAGATGCAGGAGCAGAAGACTTCTCAGCAGAAGATGAAGTTTATGAAATAACAACAGAACCATCAGACTTTACTACAGTACGTGAAAAATTAGAAGAATCTGGATTAGAATTCTTAGAAGCAGAAGTCCAAATGGTTCCAACAACAACAGTTCAATTAGACGAAAAAGGTATAGAAAAAATGGAGAGATTAATTGAAAAATTAGAAGATCTTGATGATGTTGCAAATATTTATCATAATTGGGAAGAATAAAGAAAAATATAATACTAAGGAGAAAGAAAATGAAAAAAAATAAATCTAAATTATTAATTACAATAAGTCTAATAATAATACTAATAATAATTGCGTTAGTATTTTCAATATTATATATAAAAACAGATATTCTAAAAAGCAATAAACAATTATTTTTTAAGTATGCAGCTCAAATAGTAGATGAAGAAGGAATAGAGAATAATATTGAAAAATATTTTGAAAAAAAAGAGCAAAATATGTATGAGAATGAAGGAAAAATATCAATAAATAGTTCAATTCCAGACAGCAAAGAATTAAAAGAAAAAATACAACAAGCTAATAAAGTAAATATTAGTTTTAATGGAAATATTGATAATATTAACAAAAAGGTACAAGAAGAAATAAGTTTAAATTATTCAGAAGACGTATCATTTCCAATTACATATATAAAAGATGAAGATATATATGGTATACAAACAGATTATATAGGAAAAAAATATATTGCAATAGAAAACAATAATTTAGAAGAATTATTTGAAAAATTTGGAATAAATGATACAGAAGGTGTAGCTAATAAAATAGAGAATATAAGTAAAAAAGAATTGTCAGATGAAGAGAAGAAATCTTTAAAAGAAAAATACGAAAATATAATTAAAGAACAACTAAAAGATGAGCAATTTTCAAAAACAGCAAATGGAGAAGAAACAATATATACATTAGAAATAACGCCAGAACAAATAAAAAATATTTTAACACAAATATTAGAGAATGTAAAAAATGATGTTTCTGAAATTGAATCAAGTTCTATGGATAATATAATAGAAAATATAAATAATTTGGAAATAACAGATAATATAAAAATAGCAGTATATCAAAAAGAAAGCCAATTAAAAAGAATAGCTATAGAAAAAGGAAATACACAGTTAGTAGTAATTGAAAAAACACAACAAACTGATGGGGTACAATATAATATAAATTGTAATCTTATAAAAGATGAAACTGAAAGTAATATATATTTTAATATACAATATTCAGGAATAGATAATTTAGAAAACATACAAGAAACATATACATTAGGAATAGTATATCCAATAGAGTATGAAAATGAAGCACAACAAGTAGAATTTGAATATAAATATGAAAACAATGTATCATTTAATGAAAATATTTCAATAGAAGATTTGAATTCAGATAATGCTATTATATTAAACGAGCAAGAACCTGAATATATAACAAATTTATTTAATGCAATAACAACTAGAATGGAAGAAGTAAATGCAAAGCAAATGGAAGAGCTAGGGGTAGAAGAAAATCCACTACTTTATGCAAATCCGATTACAATGTTATATTTAGGTGCTACAATATATCAAGAAACAACTAATACTGTCGAAAGTATGGAGACTGAGATGGAAAATGCGGAATTACAAGCATTCAATTATAAAATCTTAAAATATGAAGGAAAAAATAAAGGAGCTATTATAAATTCATTAATACAAGAGGTTGAAGAAATAAATGAAACAGATGAAGAGAAAAAGATTTCAATAGAAGGAGATTTTGATGAAATAGAAAAAACTTCAACATATAATGTAAAAGTTTATTATGATGAAGAAGGATATATTAATAAAATTATAATAGAAAAAGTAGAATAAATTATAAAAATTTAAAGCAAGGAGATTTAAATGAGGTCAATACCGGTTGAAAAAAATAAAGAATATATAGTTGAGATAATAGACAATGGTTTTGAAGGTGAAGGAATCGCTAAGGTGGATAACTTCACCATCTTTGTATCTGGAGCGATAAAAGGAGAAACAGTAAAAATATTAATTGTTAAAGTATTAACATCACATGCATTTGGAAAAGTATTAAAAATAATCAATCAATCAAAATCTAGACAAGAAGTAGATTGTAATACATATAAAAGATGTGGTGGATGTAATATGAGACATATAAAATATGAATATACATTAATAATGAAACAAAATGCAGTACAATCATTAGTTAATAAAACATTAAAAAACAAAATACAAGTAAAACCAACAATAGGAATGAAAAATCCATTTCATTATAGGAATAAAGCTCAATATCCATTAGGAGTGAATAAAGAAAATGAACCCATAGTAGGAGTGTTTGCACAAAGAAGCCATGAAATAATACCAATGCAAAAATGTTTAATACAAAATACAATTTCTGAAAAAATAGCAAAAACAATAGTGGAGTTTATAAAAAGTAACAATATTTCAATATATAATGAAAAAACAGGAAAAGGGATATTTAGGCATATTGTAATAAAAGTTGGAGTAAAGTCAGATGAAATAATGTGCATACTTGTTATTAATGGAAAAATAGTTCCAAAAGAAGAACAGTTAATTCAAGTGTTAACAACAAAATTTCCTAATATAAAAACAATAGTGAAAAATATAAATACTAAAAATACAAATGTAATAATGGGAAAAGAAAATATTAATTTGTATGGAGATGGGTATATAAAAGATATACTGGGGGATTACACATTTAAAATATCACCACATTCATTTTATCAAGTAAATCCTATTCAAGCAGAAAGGTTATATAATATAGGTGTTGAAGCTGCTAAAATAACTTCAAATGATATAGTATTTGATTTATATTGTGGAATTGGTACAATTTCTTTATTTATGGCAAAGTATGCAAAAAAAGTTTATGGGGTTGAAATTGTAGAACAGGCGGTTGAAGATGCAAAGGAAAATGCTAAAATTAATAATGTGGATAATACAGAATTTATAGCTGGTGATACGGAAATTGTTTTGGATGATTTGGTGAATGTTAAGAGGATAGTTCCAGATGTTGTTATGGTTGATCCTCCTAGAAAAGGACTTGATAATAAGTCTATTGAAAATATATTGAAGATTAGGCCTGATAGAGTGGTTTATATTAGTTGTAATCCTGCTACTTTGGTTAGAGATTTGGCTAAGTTTGAGGATGTGTATGATGTTGGAAAAATTCAGCCTGTGGATATGTTTCCATTTACTGCACACGTTGAGTGTGTTTCGGTGCTTAATTTGAAATAAAACTCTGAAATGCATAAGTATCAATTGTTTTGGGGATTTTTTTGAAAATAAAAATAATACAAAAAAATTATAAAAAATCATAAAAAATTAATAAAAATA
>JAFQQR010000044.1 GCA_017410505.1 Clostridia bacterium
ATTGTCTAAAGAACGAAAGATTATCGGCTTAAGAACTGTTATGTTCATATTATATAATAAAACTTGTGACTATTCAAGGGTGAACAAGTCACAAGTTAAAATTATATTTTTAGGGTGTCCTATTCAAAAGTTATTGACAGTGCTTTTTTTAGTTTTTTTATTTCTGCTCAACTCTAGTTATACTCTAACAATGTTTCATTTTTTTCGACTTCCGCAAAAAAAAAGATGACCCAAAAGATCACCTTTTATTACATTACAACTACAACATTAAAGATCCCATTATCCTCTAACTTAATATTATTCTCGACAACAACTCCATTTATAGAAACGCTTTCAACTCCAAAATTTTTTCCATTAGGATTCTTAATAACAATATTATAAAAACTATTTTTCCACTTATACTTAATATTATACTCCTTCCAATCCTTAGGAACACAAGGCTCTATCCTCATAAATCCATTTTCAACTTTAAGTCCCAATATATTTTCAATTCCAGCCTTATAATACCAGCTAGCAGATCCAGTATACCAAGTCCATCCACCACGACCGGCCAAATTATTTGCACCATAGATATCTGCTGGTATAACATAAGGTTCCACTTTATATTTTTTAGCACTCTCTCTTGTTCTCGAATGTTCTATCGGATTTATCATCCTATACATTTCTGTTGCTTTATCACCAAATCCAAGCATAGCTTCTGCAATTATAACCCAGATGGCAGCATGTGTATATTGTCCACCATTTTCTCTTACTCCTGGCAAATATGATTTTATATAACCTGGATCCAATTTTCCCTTTTCAAAAGGAGGATCAAGCAATTTTATAATTCCATTTTCTCTATCTATCAAATGATTTTCTAAACTTTCCATAGATATATATTTTTTATCATTATCCCCTGCACTCGAAATTATACTCCAACTTTGAGCAATACTATCTATCCTGCATTCATCATTTTCCATGCTGCCGAAGTGTACTTCCATCATCCATAAAAGCTCTTTTAAACCATCTTCCATCCCAACCATTTGAATTTAATGCTCTTTTTAATTTTTCCATTATTGCTTCATATTTTTTAATTCTCTCTGATGTCTGATCTCCGACATCCGACTTCAGATTTCTGACTTCCGATTTCCTCCTTCATAATCTCTACAAATCTATCCAACACATTATACAAGAAAAATCCAAGCCATACACTTTCGCCCTTTCCCTTTGTTCCAACATTACTTAAACCATCATTCCAATCTCCACTTCCTATTTTAGGTAATCCATTTTCTCCAAAATTCAAACTTCTATCTATCGCTTTTATACAATGCTCATATATAGTCCCTGTCTCATTTGAATGAATATATTTATCATATCTTTCTATTTCATTCTCTTCTAAAACTTTTCCCATCAAATATGGTGTTTCTTCATATAATATAGTCTTATCTCCTGTAAATTCTATATATTCACAAGTTAGATACACCAACCATAGCAAGTCATCTGAAAATCTTGTTCTTATACCTCTTTGAGTCTCTTCATGCCACCAGTGCTCAACATCTCCTTCTAAGAATTGTTGTTTACTATGCTTAATAATTTGATTTCTTAAAATTTGTGGTTCTAAATATTTTAGCCCTAAAGTATCTTGCAACTGGTCTCTAAATCCATATGCTCCACCAGATTGATAAAACCCTGTTTTTCCTTGTAATCTACTTTGTATTATTTGATATACACACCATCCATTTAGGATTATATTCACTGATTCTAATGGTGTATATACTTGTAATCTTCCCAATAATTCTTTCCAATAATTTTTTACTTTTTCTAATTCTTGTCTACAATTTTGTACTTTGCTATATTTATAGGCCATATTTTTGCTATCAATAATTGACTCTTCTGCTCCGAGTGTGAATATAATTTCTTTTTCTGATAAACTTTCAAGTTCTACTTCTATTTCATATGCTATACATGGTTTCTTTCCTAAACTATTTTCATTATTTAAACTCGGTTTTCTTATTGCATCTGGATTCGCTAAATTTCCACTTCCTAAAAAGAATCTTTTATCTCCTGTATAGCTTTTTATTTTTTCACTATTTGATACATAAATAATGTCATTTCTAAATTCAGTATTATATAAATTTTGAGCACATATTATATTATTATTTTTATCATACTTTAAGTCTATATAGCCATTTGCTCTTAATTCATCTTCTCCTAAAACTGGTTTTGCATAATATAGTATTTTTAATCTTTTTCTCTTTAAGCTCATATTTTTTAGTTTTAAAATTTGAACTTTAACACTATCTTCTTTTGGTACAAACATTTCTAATTCTTGTTCTATTTCATCACTTTTGTGAATATATTTAGCATATCCAAATCCATAAATAACATTATAATTTTTATCATCTGGCATAGGATTTTGTCCAAGTGACCATGCTTTTTTAGTTTCTAAATCTTTTAAATATATTATTTCTGATGGAATATCAAAATTAGGCTGATTTTCCCACGATGTTACTCTATTTAGCCTACTATTTTTGTACCAGGTGTATCCTCCCATATTTTCTGTAACTAAAGTTCCAAATTTTTCATTTGCCATTATATGTGACCATACTGTTGGTAGTTTATTTTCTTTATTTACTTTTATTAGATATTCTTTTCCATCTTCTGAAAAGGCTCCATATTCATTATAATATTTTAGTTTTTCTGAATTTTGTAAAATATCTATATTTTCCGTATTTTCTGTTTCTATTAATATACTTTCTGCTTCATTTCCTATACTTTTGTATTTCTCAAGATATTCTTCTTCTAAATCTTTAAGTGAATTTTCTAATCCACCTTTACTTCCATCAATAACAATTCGTGCTAAAAATTTTAGTAAATCTAAATCTTCTCTGCTTATTTCATTTTTAGAAAGTTCAAAAATTCCACCTCTTATATTTTTTAAATATGCTAATTGACTGTTTAAAATTATTCCTTCTATTTCTTCTCTTACATAATTTTCATAACTATGTTTTTCTTCATCTATAATTACAAGTTCTGTTTCAAAATTTTTAGTTCTTATAAATTCATAGGCTTTTAAAACTTCTTTTACTACATAAGCATCATTTATATCTTTTATTTTTACTAAAATTATTGGTATATCTCCTGATATTCCATATTTCCATAATTCACTTTGTTCATATTTTCGTTTTGGCAATTTTTCTAAATTAATTTTTTTAGCTGGATTATTAAATATAATATAAGATAACATTTTTTGATAATTTCTTATTTGCGTTCCTTTTATTCTTAAATATCTGCTCTGTGCTTCATTTTTTGCTTTCGATAATTCAAATGCTTTTTTTACATTTTCTTCTATTTTATATTTTTTTATATTTTCAATTGTTTTTTCTTTATCTTCTCCTACTGATATAAGTAGATTTATTGTTGTTTTTTGTTCTGGTTTTATTTTCATTGTTCTTTTTAAGCTAACTACTGGTTCAGTGACAAGTCCTATTTTTTTAGAAAATGGGTTTGAATTTTTAACCATTTGAGGTATTCCTATGTTTCCTCTACCCATAAACTTTTCTTCATCTATTTCGTATTCTAAATCCCCAATTATTTCACTATGTGTACATAAATTTACACACATATATAATTCTTGTTCATTTTCATCTCTCTTTTTTCTTTTTACAACAATGCTATTTGTTTCGTGGTCAAATTCAAATATTAAAAATAGATTGTTAAATGCAGGATGAGCATAATCTTGCTCTTTGTTTGAAAGTACTGGTTCAAAATGTGAAGTTATTTCTAAGATTTCTTCATCATTTCCTAAATTTTCTAATGTTACTTGCCTTATTTCAACAGGCTCATCTGGGGCCACAATAGTTTCTATTTTTGTTTTTATATTATCATTTAGCATTTCTTGTTCTATCTTGTCTGGCATAAAACTGATTTGATATTTGTTATTTTTTCTATAGTTAGAACTCCATATTTTTTTTGATTTTATATTTTTAATATCAAAAAATATTCCTTGAGGGTAATCATCTGTGCTTTTAAATCTATTTATAAATTTATTTTTATATACACTTATTCCTTCTCCCTTTTGATTCATTGCTATAAAATAATTTTCATTTGCTATTACATTTCCTCTAATTAGTCTTTCGTCTATTTTTTTATACGTATCTTGAATATAATCTTCATAATCTATATATTTTAATTTTTCTACTTTTTCTTTATTTTCTTTTGTTATTAGAGCTGTTTCAGGCATTCTTTCTTGTAACAATATATTTACTGCATTTATTTCTGGATTTTTTATAAATCTCTTTTGCAGAATATTATCATTAAATAAATTATTTATCGAAAGTAATATTAAACTTTGGTGATGTGCCATATAAGTTTTAACAATACTTGCTTGTGTTCCTTTTTCTAATCTTTCTGGTGTAAAGTCTATTGATTCATAAAATCCATATTTTCCATACATTCCATAATTTTCTAATATTTTTAAATTTTGATATACCTCTTTTGGATAATCTGTTATTGCTAAAACACTTCCATAAGTTGATACTACCATTTCATCTGCTAATCCTCTTTTTAGTCCAAGCCAAGGTATTCCAAATGCTTTATATTGATAATTAGAATGTAAGTCTTTTAAATTAAATGCCGCTTCTGATATTCCCCATGGTATTTGCAATTTTTTTGCATATGCCATTTGACACATTACCATAAATTTGCATGATTCGTCTAAAAGACTTCCTTCATATTTTGGAATATTTATATTGGGCATTAAATATTCAAATGATGTTCCAGACCAAGATATTAAACCTTTATATTTTCCAAATGTAGTTAAAGTTCTACTTAATGAATTCCAATGTTTTGCAGGTACATCTTTTTTAGCTATTGCTACTAAACTTGCTTGTCTTGCTTCTGATGCTAATAAATCATAATATGAATTTGTTAACTTATTTTCCTCTATATTAAATCCAATTGAGAATATTCTTTGTTCTTTACAATATAAGTGTGAAAAATCCGTATTTTTTATTAATTTGTCAACAATTTCTAGTAGCGTTTTTATTTCGTAGGTCGTAGTTCTGATGTCTGACATCTGACTTCCGAAATCGACTTCTGACATCTCTTCTAACCAAGCCTTCACAACATATAAATATCCAACAAAATTTCCGCTATCAACTGTTGATACATACCTCGGAATTAGTGGTTCTTTTGACTCTGTACTGTACCAGTTGTATAAATGTCCATTCCATTTTTGCAACCCCTCTATGGTATAAATTATATTTTTTAATAATTCTATTGCTTGCTTATATTCTATATATCCTAAATCATGTGCAGAAATTACTGCTAACATTGATAAACCAATATTTGTTGACGAAGTTCTTTTTACAATTTTGTTTTTTCTTCCTTCTTGATAATTATCTGGTATTAAATAATTATTTTCTTCATTCAAATATTTCTCGAAAAATTCCCATGTTTTTCTTCCTACATCCAAAATATATTGTTGTTCTTTTTGTGTCAATATTTCTAATGATGCTTTCTCTTCTCTTTCCTTACTTATATACCACATTATGATAGGAGTAATTATCCATAAAAGTCCTAAAATAAATGATAATATATTTTTATACTGTATATATATTATAAGTGTAATTACTCCCAATATAACATTTATTAACATATTTTTGTAATACGATATTAAATCTGTTTTTGCTGTTTTTTCAGCTTCTTCTGATGTTGTCCACTCTAATAAATTTTTATGTGTAATTATTAGTCTATATAGTGTCTTTGATATAGCCTTTAAGCTTAAATATGCTTTATATGGCAGACATCCAAGAGAAATTACTGTTCTTAGTAATATTCCCTTTAACCCAGAAATTTTTGGAGTAAATGTTTTTTGTTTTTCTTCTCCTTCTTTTATTCCTATTAAATAATTAAATAATTCTAATATATATGGTATTATAACAATTCCTACGAGTAATATTGAAATTTTTGATATATTAATATTATAAAAACATTTAATTATATTTATATATACTAATCCTATTAGTATTGAAATCTCAAATAAACTTCTTCTTAGATTATCAATTATTTTATATTTTGATAACAAATTTAATGGACTTTTGCGACTTAACCATTTAATAATTTGCCAATCTCCTCTAATCCATCTAGAAAGTCTATTCATGAAACTTGTGTATTTTGTAGGATAACCATCCATTAACATTACATCTGATACTAGACCACATCTTAAATAACATCCTTCTAATAAATCATGGCTTAATACTGTATTTTCCGGTATGCTATTTTTTAAAACTTTCGAAAATACCTTTAAATCATATATTCCCTTTCCTGTAAAAATTCCTTCTTTAAAATTGTCTTGATATATATCTGAAATTGCATTTGTATAACTGTCTATCCCTCCTGCTCCTGCAAATATTTTTGTGAATATTGTTTTATAACTTATATCTAAATTGATCCCTACTCTTGGCTGCATTATTCCATATCCGTCTATTACTATGTTTTTTTGTTCATCTATTACAGGTGTATTTAAAATGTGTGCCATTGCTCCAATTAATTCTAAACCTGAGTTTAATACTAAATCCGTATCTGCATCTAATGTTATTATATATTTAATATTTTTTAATACTCCTTTTACTTGCTCATTTTCTATTTGTTCTTGTATTGTATTTATTTTAAATGGATTTTTTAAATGTAAAATATATTCATTAAATTGATTTAATAAACCTCTTTTTCGCTCCCAACCTAAATAACATCCTTCTTTTTCATTCCATACTCTTTCTCTATATATAAAACTAAATATTGGGAATTCTTCATTTTGATATTTTTCATTTAACTTTTGTACTTGTTTTTTTCCTTCTTGAATTACTTCTTCATCAAATTTTTCTTGTTTATTACTACTTTGTGAACAATCTCCTAATAAGACAAAATATAAATTTTTAGATTTGTTTGCTAAATAGTATCTTTCTAAGTTTTCCATCATTTCTTGAACTTTTTCTTTATTTTTTAAAATTGTTGGTATGACTACTATAGTGGAATTTTCTTTATCTACACCATTTGAGAAATCAATTTTTGGTATTAATTTTGGTTTTACTATTTTATTTAGAATATATTGAATTATTTGAATGACTATTTCGCTTGATGGTATCAAAAATACTAAAAAACTTAATATTGCTATTCCTGTATTTTTTATTTTTAAATTTAATAGATAACTTAATAGCATTGAAACTAATATGCTAAAAGTTGAGATTGCTAAGATATATGTTTTTGTTTTGTTTTGTTCAGTGTCTTCTTTCTTTAAAGTATATTCTAATCTGTCATATAATTTATTAATTCCTTTATCTATTAAATAGTATCCTATGTGTGATTGTTTACTATGTCCTTCTTTTTCAAAATTTTCTTGTGCTAGTTCTAGCATTTTTCTTGCTATATATATTTCAGATATTTTACTTTTTTTGCTTACTTCTTTTATTTTCCCTCTATAATATTCTTTTGTTTTATGATCCATTTTATTATAAATTTGAACAGGGTCTTTTTTTAGTATTTCTTCTACTCCATTTATTTTTTCAAATATTTCTAAAAAGTTTATTCTTTGTGTTTCTTTTATACTTGTTATACTATTTCCTATTAATACTTTTTGAAGAGCTATATCAAAATGTTCTTTTTTTATTACATCAGATACTGTTGTGCCTAGCTTTTCTACTACTTCTTCTAGTATATTTAAATATGCATTTGCTTTTTTTCCATATCTTTTTAAGATATATGACATATATTCTATAAATGGATATCTCATGTCTTGAAGTATTTCTTTTTCTATTTTTTTGTTATTATTTTTGAATTTGATTTCTGTTTTATCCTTGTTTTCTATTAATCTTTCTACAATATTTTCTGCTCTATATTTCTGCATTTGACTACTATATATTTTTGCACATACTTCAGTTATATTTTCTATTATCGCTATTTGAAGAAACATTCCTATATTCCAGATTTCATCCATACTTAGTGTTTTTTTACTTTGATAGCTTATTAAATAATCTTCTAATTTTTCTCTTTCTATTTTGTTATCTGAATATGCAACTATTTCTGATGCTAATACATATATTCTTGCAAATCCTCTATATTCTCCATTTGCTATTCCTACAAAATTTGTGTATTTATTTAATGGTAGTTCTTTTTGAATTTGTTTGACTGTTTCTTCTATTATATAAAAATTATCTAATAACCATTCTCCTGCTGGATGTATATTTATTCCTAATTTTAGGTGTTCATTTAGTACGTTATATACTTCTTCTATGGTTTTGAAATTTTCTAATAGTTGTGGTATTGGATATGTGTCTTTTTGTGATTTTGATGTTATATTATGGCTTGATGCTATTTTTTCTAAGTGTTTCTCTAATTGGCTTTTTTCTAACATTGTTCCTGTTATTTTTAGTTTTCTATTTTCTTTCAAAAAAATCCCACTCCTTGCAAACGTTTTTTGTTTTTATTGTTTGCTAAAGAGTGGTAATTTATACATTTTTTATTTATTTTCGATATAAAAAGATTCGCTATTAGCGAATCTTTCTTTGGAGTTTACGTCTGTAATCCGTAGCTAGGATTTTATCTAATGCTGCTATAGAACATACAATCATTATGTCTCCTATAAACAGACCGTATGCGATAATAGTGGTTATTACCCATTCTATACCGCTATCAAATCCTGGTGCAATGTGACAGATATTACAAATAGTTATTATAATACCTAAAATCAACACTGCTATTGCTAGGATTATATCCCGTAATTTTCTTATTTGATGTTTTTTCATGATAATCTCCCTTTCTTCTTGGCTATATCTAGCCGAATTTTTACAATGTGTATAGATATATTATAACATATCTTTACATAAAATGCAAAATTTTTTATATTTTAAAATTTTTTGTCATTTTTTCATTTTTTTTCATATTATATAATAATCAAACATTATGTTTGAAAAAAGAAAGGATGTATGTATTATGGAAATGGATGGTAGAAAACCTTTTTGTCCAATAATGGATGTTGATGGTGTTGTATCAGGCGGAAAACAATTTGATTTAGATATAACTTTACCAGAAGATAACAGAGATGTTATATATGGTGTTATAAGAGATTGTTTCAAAGAGCCAGTACGTGATGCTGTTATTAAATTAACAGAAATCGTATATGATTGTGGTAAAGAAGAAAGAAGACCTATTGGTCATACTTTTACTGATGAAGAAGGAGAATTTGTTTTTGGTCCTCTTTGCCCTGATAGACATTATGCAATTCAAATTTGGGCAAATACAACTAAAAAGATAAATGTTTGTGCTAAATGTCATCATGAAGGTAAATGTTTAAAGGGCGAAAAACATGATAAATGTGATTGCTTTATAGACGAGAAGAAACCTTGCCACAAAGAAGATAAGTATGATTACTTCAAAGATGATAAAAAACCTTATTATGAAGAAGATAAATGCGAATGTTTTAAAGATGACAAGAAGCATGAATATAAAGAGGATAAATGCGAGTGCTTCAAAGATGACAAAAAAGATGACCATAAAGAAGATAAATGCAAATGTTTCAAAGATGACAAAAAAGATGACTATAAAGAAGATAAATGTAAATGTTTCAAAGACGACAAAAAAGATGACTATAAAGAAGATAAATGCAAATGTTTTAAAGATGACAAAAAAGATGACTATAAAGAAGATAAATGCAAATGTTTCAAAGATGACAAAAAAGATGACTATAAAGAAGATAAATGCGAATGTTTCAAAGATGATAAAAAATATGATTATAAAGAAGAAAAATATGAAAATTATAAAAATAAATGTTTTAGAAGATAAAATGCTAAGTACCTTTTTTAATAAGGTCACATTGTTTAATAATTAATATTTTAAAAGTTGCTAGTGGGGACGCATAAGTTATCTGCAACAAGCCAAACTTTATCAAATAACTAGAAAATTGGCGTCCCTTTTGACAACTTTATTACATAATTCCCATTTTTTTTGCAAATTGCTTTCCTTTTTTCATCATTTTATTTTTGTTCATCATATTTGTATCATTATACATCATTAATAACCCTGTTGTGATTAATCCACCTATTAATAAGCCCTTTGTAAATTTCATATTTATCAATCCTTTCCAACTTTTTATTTATTTTCCCTCATTTTTGTTTTTTTATTCTCTTTTATGATGGTATATATTTCATGAATAGCAATAATTGCTAAAAAGATTCCAAAATATTTCCTTAAAACATTTACGTCTGTGTGAATTGATAAGTTTGCTCCTATAATTGCCCCTAGTATTCCAAATATTGATATTACTGTTGCTAATTTTAAGTCTATATTTTTGTTTTTTATATTTACAATTATTGCTACAATTGATGTTGGTATGAAAAATATTAAATTTGTTGCTTGAGCTATATGTTGCTGTAGTCCACACATAAATGTTAATAGAAATATCAGTATGGTTCCTCCACCCATTCCTGTTCCACTTACAATTCCAGAAATAAGTCCTATAATTATTTCTTTCATTTATTCCTCCATTTTATGTGTTTCTTTATTTTTTAAAGTTTTAAACATTTCTTCTGCAATATTTGTTATACATTTATCACATTTAAGCATTTGACTTATTATTGATTTTTTTAGATTTTCATCTTGTATATTATCAGCTAAATCTAAAAATTTCTGCAATTCAAATAAATATTGCGAGTTCTTATTTTTCCATCTACTTTTTTCTAAAAATTTATTCTCCATCGTTCACTTCCTTTTTTGAAATCACTATTAACCTTATGCTATTTTTTCTATTTTTTCCACTTTTTTTCATAAAAACCTATTTTTAATATATAACTATATATGTTGCATTTTACTTAAGTATCATTTTTAGTGATACATAAATCAAAAATGCTGTAAATGCTATTTTAAAAATTTTATCTGGTAATTTCTTTAAGAGTTTTGCTCCTATATATCCCCCAATTGCTCCTCCAGCTCCACATAATATTGCTATTTTCCAGTCTATAAAATTGCTTTGATAATAGAAAAAACTGCTTGTTACTACCATTGGTAGTATACAAAATACTGACGTTCCTCTTGCTTTTTGAGGTTCCATATTTAGCATATAAATAAATCCAGGAACTAGTATTAATCCTCCTCCTGTTGAAAAAAATCCGACTTATGATTCCTGCTAAAAAACCTATAATTATTTGTTTAATATATTTTTTTAACATAAAAACAACCTACTTTTATAGTAGGTTTTCCATTTTTTTAAATTTTAATCAATATTTTCATCTTTTATATAATATTTTGTTCCCAACATTTTATCTGGTAGATATTGTTGTTCTACCCAATGTCCTGGAAAATCATGTGGATATAGATATCCTTCATGATATCCTAATTTTTTCATATCTTCAATTGGCGCATTTCTTATATGCATTGGTATTGTCCCTGTATCTTTATTTTGTACATCTTCTAAAGCTCTATTTATTGCTAAATAGCTTGCGTTTGATTTTTTAGAAGTCGCAACATATACAGCTGCCTCTGAAAGCAAAATTCTTGCTTCTGGCATTCCTACCATATGAACAGCTTGCATTGCTGCATTTGCTACAACTAATGCATTTGGATTTGCCATTCCAACATCTTCTGATGCACAAATTACAATTCTCCTTGCTAAAAACATGGGGTCTTCTCCTCCACTTAGCGCTCTTGCTAAATAAAAAACTGCTGCATCTGGGTCTGATCCCCTCATTGATTTTATAAATGCACTTATATTATCATAATGTGTATCACCTTTTTTATCAAAAATTGCTTTTCTACTTTGAATACAATTTTTTATTACATCATCAGTTATATGAATATATCCATCACTTTCCATATTTGTTGTAAGTACTGCAATTTCCAGACCATTTAGTGCTGTTCTTACATCTCCGTTTGATATAGCTGCAAGTTTTTCTAAAGTTTTATCTTCTATTTTTATGTTGTATTCTCCTAATCCATCTTTTCTTTCTATTGCATTTTTTAATATTTTGTAAACATTATCTTTTGTTAATGGTTCTAATTTTATGACCATTGACCTTGATATTAAAGCTTTATTTACTTCAAAATATGGATTTTCTGTTGTTGCTCCTATTAAAATTATTAATCCATTTTCTACATAAGGTAATAATGCATCTTGTTGCAATTTATTAAATCTGTGAATTTCATCTATAAATAATATACTTTTTCCTGTTGGATTTATCATAAAATTTTTGGTCTCTTCTATTACTTTTTTTATATCTGAAACTCCTGCTGTTACTGCATTTATTTTATAAAACTTGTATTTTGTTGTTTCACTTATTACCTTTGCTAATGATGTTTTTCCACATCCTGGTGGTCCAAATAGTATTATACTAGATAATCTATCTGCTTTTATTGTTCTATATAATATTTTGTCTTTTCCTAATACATGTTCTTGACCAACATACTCTTCTAATGTTTTTGGTCTCATCCTATATGCTAGTGGTTCATTATTGTTCATTTCTTTCTCCTAAAAAAGAAGGATTATGGGGATGTGGCTTAAAATCCTTCTAAAATTCACTTATTTATATTTTAGAGGGATTTAAAGCTCGTCCCCATAATCCCTCTTTTTTATTTTCCCAAAATAGCTAGACCTTTTCTTATTAAGTCTTCTGTAGATAATCCTTCTTTATCTAATTTTTCAAATGATTTTTCAATTTCTTTCTTGTTATATCCTAATACTTGAAGTGCTGCAATTGCTTCATCAATTTTTTGACTATTTTCTATTGCAACTTCTACATTTGTTTTTATTCCTTTTGTTGCTGCTGTTAATTCTTGTATTTGTTGTTCTTTCTTTATTTTATCTTTTAGTTCTAATATTATTCTTTGTGCTGACTTTGCACCTATTCCAGGAATTTGTGTTAATGCTTTTATATCTTCTGAAATTATTGAAATAGCAAACTCTGTAGGTTCGCATACTGCAAGCATAGTAAGCGCTGTTTTTGCTCCTACTCCGCTTACTGATATTAATAATTCAAACATTTTTAATTCTTCTAATGTATTAAATCCAAATATACTAATATCATCTTCTCTAACTTTGTAATATGTATGTACTTTAACTGTTTCTCCTATATTTCCTAATTTTTCTATTCCTGAGTCTGACATGAATACTTTATATCCTAATCCTCCAACATCTATTACAATATATCCTGTCATTTTCATTTCTAATATTCCTTTTATATATGCTAACATTTTCTTTTCTTCCTTTCTTGTTCATCAGGGACGTTTCTTTTTGGACACATTAAATATCATAAAAATATGTTGCCTCTAAATCGGCTTCATGCATTAATAACGCTAATGGGTATTTTTTGTATGCCGCACCTATTGTGTTATATAATTCTTTTGGTTCTGTATATCCCATATGCCAACGAATTGCATATTTTTCTTCTGGTGTTAATTTCATATATTCTGTTATCATCATTACTGATTTTTCTCCATGTCCATATGGTATTGTATCATCTATAGTGTAATATGGTACTTTTTCCCATACTCCTAATGCATTTTTTGCATTTCTGTAATCTACTTTATAAAAGTTTGCTTTGCATAGGTCATGTAATAATGGAACTATTATCAATGTTTCTGGATTTACATTTAATGGTTCTATATTTGTTTCTACTTTGTGTTTTAATATTTCATATACTTTCATACTGTGTTCTACTAGTCCACCTTCATAGTCTCCATGAAATCTTGTACTTGCTGGTGCTTTGAAGAAATCTGTTTTTTCTATAAATTCTATTAATTCATCTATTCCTTCTCTTTTTACTTGTTTTAATAATTCTAGAAATTGTTCTTTCATTTTTTACCTACTTTCTTGACTTTTTAATTTTTATATTCTATAATATATTTAGAAAATAAGAGACCACAAAATGTGGTTGCCAAGTGTTTTATATTTTTAGTCCATATCTAGCTGGTCGCAGGATATGGACTTCTTTATTTGCTTATAATTTTAGCTAAAGCTATAATTAAGGCACATGTCCCACATTCTGCTTTTTCTCTCATTTTCTTTGCCTATTATATAAATATAACCTTAAAATGTCAATACTATTTAACAAATTTTTGTTTGTATTAAATAGAGTTTTTTATTTGGTTGAAAATTATAATTCTTTATGTTATTATTCTAATTGAAAATATAAATAAGGAGTTTTTAAATGAGAATAGGATTAGATATAGATAATGTAATATCAAGTTTTGATAATAGTTTATTAGAAGAATATTTAAAACATGATAAAGAATTAAGAAATACTGGAATTATAAATGAAAATTCTGATTCTATAAGACGTGGTATGTTTGATTGGACTGATGAAGAAGACAACACTTTTTATCAACAAAATATTGAAAGAATAGCAACTAACTTAAAACTAATTAATGATGCTGATAAATTTATAAGTAAATTATTAGAAGATGGAAATGAAATATATATAATTTCTGGTCGTGATAATGGTGATTATAAAGAACCTTATGAAATGACAAGAAACTGGTTAGCTAAAAATAATATTAACTATACCAAATTGATACTTACAAATGCTTATGATAAACATGCAAAAACAATAGAATGCATAAAAAATAATATTGATATTATGGTTGAAGATAATAAAGGTATTTGTATTGACTTAAAAGAAAATGGTATAAAAGTTTTAATGATGAATACTAGATTTAATCAAAATAATCTAGATATTGAAAGAGTATCATCTTGGAATGAAATATATTCAAAAATTTCTAAATTGTATCCTAAAAAAGAAGTTGAAAAAATAAATGTAATATTAGACACAGATACATATAATGAGGCTGATGACCAATTTGCACTTTCTTACTTACTAAAATCCCAAGATAGATTTAATATTGAGGCTATCACTATTGCACCATATCAACATGATAATGATTTATCAATAGAAGAAGGCCAAGAAAAAAGCTATCAAGAGGTACTAAAAATATGTAATTGGCTTAATTTTGATACTCATAATAAAATTTTTAAAGGTTCTACCAATTACATTACAAATGAATATAATGAAGAAAATGATGCTGTAAATAAAATAATTGAAACAGCATTAAAAAATAAAAAAACATATATTATTGCAATTGGAGCTATAACTAATGTGGCTTTAGCAATACTTAAAGAACCAAAAATAATTGACAAATTAGAAGTTGTATGGCTTGGCGGTCATAGTTTACTATGCACAGATAACAAAGAATTTAATTTTAGACAAGATATGCAAGCTGTAAAAACTGTATTTGAATCAAAATTAAATTTAACAATACTACCTTGTAAGGGTGTTGTTTCAAATTTAAAAACATCAATTTATGAAGTAGAATATCATTTAAAAGGAAAAAATCAATTATGCAATTATTTATGTGAAAGATTTTATGATGATGGAAAACACGGCATTCAAACTAGAAGAGTAATTTGGGATATAAGTGCTATTGCTTATCTTATTAATAAAGATTGGTTTGAAACTTCAAAAATTAATTGTCCTAATATAAATGATGATACATCTTATGAATTAGATACTAATAATCATTTAATTACAATGGTTAATTACTTGGATAGTGATAAGATTTATGAAGATTTATTTAGAAAGTTAGGCAAATAAATATGAAAATTAAATATTATAGTGATGATATTGAAAAGGTATTCATGGAATCACATTTTATTATAAATCTGTCAAAAAGGGATATCCCTTTTGACAGATTTTCTTTATTTGTTTAATTTTTTAATTCTCTCAATTGCTTCAATTGTATTTTCCTTAGTATTAAATGCTGTTAGTCTAAAATACCCTTCACCATGAGGACCAAAACCACTTCCAGGTGTTCCAACAACATTTGCCTCTTTCAATAATTTATCAAAAAACTCCCATGATGTCATACCTTCTGGAATTTTAAGCCATATATATGGTGAATTAACTCCTCCATATACTTCATATCCCGCTTCTTCTAATCCTCTTTTTATTATTTTTGCATTTTCTAAATAATAACTTATATTTTCCTTTATTTGTTTTTTTCCATCTTCTGTATAAACCGCTTCGGCTGCTCTTTGTATTATATATGGTACTCCATTAAATTTAGTACATGTTCTTCTATTCCATAATTTATTTAAACTTACTTCTTCCCCATTTTTTGCTAAACCTTTTATATCTTTTGGAATAACAACATATCCACATCTTAATCCTGTAAATCCTGCTGTTTTTGAATAACTTTTAAATTCTATTGCAACTTCTTTTGCTCCTTCAATTTCATAAATACTATGTGGTATATTTTCTTCTGTTATAAATGCTTCATATGCTGCATCATATAAAATTATTGATTTATTTTCTTTCGCATAATCTACCCATTTTTTTAATTCATTTTTATCTAACGTTGTTCCTGTTGGATTATTTGGAAAACATAGATATATTAAATCTACTTTTTCTTTTGGTAATTCTGGTTTGAATTCATTTTCAGCTATTACTGGTAAATACACTATATTTTCATATATTTCTTTTTCTTTATTATATTTACCACTTCTCCCTGCCATCACATTTGTATCTATGTATACTGGGTATACCGGATCTGTAATTGCCACTTTATTGTTTTTATCAAATATATCAACAATATTACCACAATCACATTTTGCTCCATCTGATACAAATATCTCATCATCTAGAATCTCTATTCCTCTTGATTTATAATCATTTTCAGCAATTGCTTTTCTTAAAAAATCATAGCCCTGTTCTGGTCCATATCCTCGGAAGCCTTCTTGTGCTCCCATTTCTTCTACTGCTTTTTGCATTGCTTTTATACATGCTGGCACAATTGGTTTTGTTACATCGCCAATTCCTAATTTTATTACTTTTTTATCTGGATTTTCTTCTGTAAATTTAGCTACTTTTTTTGCTATAGTTGAAAATAAGTAGCTATCTTGTAACTCTAAAAAATTTTCATTTATAAAACTCATCTTATCGCCTCCTTATAAAGTTCCCCATCAAATACAGTTACTGCTGGTCCTATCATATATACATGATTATCCTCTTTATTCCATTCTATCTCTAGCTTTCCACCTAATAATTCTATTTTTACTTTTCTATCTGTCAATCCGTTTAAATTACAGCTTACTGCTGTTGCACATGCTCCAGTACCACAAGCTAATGTTTCTCCTGCACCTCTCTCCCAGACTCTCATCTTAATATTTTGTCTATCTAACACTTGAATAAATTCTACATTAGTCTTTTTAGGAAATGCCTTATCAATTTCTAATAACTTTCCATATTTTTCTACATTAAAATTTTTAGTATCATCCACAATTGTAATTGCATGTGGATTTCCCATAGATACACATGTAAATTTAAATTTCCTTCCTTCTGCTTCTAATTCTAAATTTTTAACTGGTTTTTCATTTGATATTACTGGTATCTTCTCTGCCTCTAATATAGGTTCACCCATATCAACTCTTACATTTTCAACTTTTCCATCTTTTGTGTTTAAATTTAATGATTTAATTCCAGCTAATGTCTCAATAGTTACTGTTGTTTTATTTGTAAGTCCTTTGTCATATACAAATTTTCCAACACACCTAATTCCATTTCCGCACATTTCAGCTTCACTTCCATCTGAATTAAACATCCTCATTTTAAAATCTGCAACATCACTTTTGCATATTAAAATTAGTCCATCTGAACCAATCCCAAAATGTCTGTTGCTAACAAATTGAGCTAGAGATGATTCATTTTCTATATTTTGATTTACGGCATCAATATAGACATAATCATTCCCTAGCCCATGCATTTTTGTAAATTTAATCATAATATCACCTCATTTAGGTATTAATAACAAATAAAATATAATTATATTTTATTGTTTTGTATTCTATCATATTGTATTTTCTTTGTAAAGAGCTTATTTTTAAAATCAGCTGTACTGTTGAAACTATTCAGACCTAAATATGAAGAGTTGATGGAAAAGGTTGCTATAGCCATCAATTTATGCAATGACGAATGTGACGGGAATAGGCTTAGAAATTCTTAATTAATTTTATGGAAAGAGTTCACGCAGCGCAGCGGAGTGGAAGGGTGCCATAAAATTAATTTAGAATTTCTTAGTCTATGTATGGAGCCGAGGAATGAAATAAATTGATGGCTATAGCAACCTTTTCCATCAACCCTTCATATTTAGGTCTGAATAGTTTCAACATCTTATATTTGCATTTTTTATATTTTATTGTATAATATAACCAAATACAAATGAAAGGTTATATTATATGAAATTTATAAAAAAATTATTTATTGCAACTATCATCTTATTTCTTCTAATTTGTTCAATCATATTTTTCCTAGGTCACTCATATTACACAAAAGCATTAGAAGAAAAACCTTTACTTACAAGAGTTGATGAAATTACAACACAAGAAAATTTTGTAAAATTTGAAGACATGTCAACATACTATAGAAATGCAGTAATAAGTGTTGAAGACCATAGATTTTATGACCATGGCCCTGTTGACTTTATTGCAATTGCAAGAGCTACTTTTACAAATGTAAAAAATGGTGAATTAAAAGAAGGCGGAAGCACTATCACACAACAAGTTGCTAAGAATGTAGTTTTTAATCAAGAACCTACTTGGATTAGAAAAGTCGCTGAAATTTTTGCTGCATATGATTTAGAAAAAAATTACACTAAAAAAGAAATTTTTGAAATATATGTAAATACTGCCTATTTTGGTGATGGATATTATGGTATTTATCAAGCAAGTTATGGATATTATAATAAATCTCCAAAAGATTTAAATTTAGATGAATCATCTATGCTTGCTGGTGTTCCAAATGCTCCTTCTGTATATGCCCCAACTGTAAATCCAGATTTGGCAAAAAAACGTCAATATCATGTTTTGAATACAATGCTTGAATATGGCTATATTACTAAAGATGAATCTTTATCTATTAAATAATATCTTTTTATGGCCAATAATAGTTAACTATAGTTTTATTACTACTTTTTATTTAGAAGTAGTAATTTTTTTTATCCTTCATATATATTATTACGGAGGTTTTTTTATGAAAATTATGTTTATTAAAAAAAGAAAACTTATATATTTATTTTTTTCTATTATAATTCTTTTTCTATTTTTCATGTTAATATTTTTTATAAATTATCCATCATCTTTTGCAATTGAATTAAAGAAGAATTCTTTTTTTAATATTGATGTTACTACAACTTTAGATGATATTGCTAAATCTGATGAAAAAAAAGCTTATCTTACTTTTGATGATGGACCAACAACTAAAGCTACTGGAAAAATACTAGATGTTTTAAAAGAAGAAAATGTTAAAGCTACTTTTTTTGTTGTTGGAAAACATGTTAAAGAACATCCTGAATTAGTGAAACGTGAATATGAGGAAGGTCATTATATTGCTAACCATGGCTATAATCATAATAATAAATTATTATATAAAGATATGGAGAGTTTTAAAAATGAAATTACCTCAACTGATTTAGAAATTTCAAAAGCTATTGGCGTTGAAAATTATTGTTCTCATATATTCAGATTTCCAAATCGGTTATATGTCTCATATATATACTAGTCAAAAAAAAGATGCTATTAAAGTTTTGTCTAGTTTGGATTATGTTTATGTTGATTGGAACTGTTTAAATAGAGATTCTGAAAAAAAGGCTACTAATGCACAATTATTAAACAATTTGAAAAAAACTGCTAAAAACAAAGGAACATTAATCATTTTAATGCACGATACTGCAGATGTTAATAAAACATATGATGTTCTAAAAGATTCCATTTCTTATTTAAAATCTCAAGGATATGAATTTAGCAATTTTTATGATTTTATTAATTTATAAAATTATTAATATCATTTTTTTGTACGAATCTAATATTTAGTATGTTGTTTTTTTATTTTCAATTTGTTATTGTTTTTCTACTTGATACCATTTGGTTAATCTTTTTTATTTTTTTATAATTTAGGTAAATATTATAGAACTCATTAGTTATAGTTCTATAATATTTGATATAGGAGGTTTCTATGGATTTTGATGTAGAAAAATTTAGTTATAGGTTAACTGTCTTATTAGATGAAAATAACATGACTCAAACACAATTAGCAAAAAAAATAGGTACTTCAAATGTTACAATTTGTAGATATCTTACTTGTGAGAGAATTCCTCGACTTGATGTTGTTACTAAAATTGCTTCTGTGTTTAATATCTCTTTAGATTATTTACTTGGTCTGTCAGATGATAAGGATATTCAAGTTTCAGATGAAATTTCTGATTTAAATATTGCACTATTAATTAGTAAATTATATTCTTTAGATGATAATTCTCATTTATCGAAAAATCAAATTGAATTAATAAAAAAAAATATTACTAGCTAATAAAGACTTTATTCTTTCAGCATAAAAGGAAATAAGATATTAAATCTTATTTCCTTTTTGCTATCTTTTATTTATTATTTCTTCTAATGCTAGTGCTAATTGATCTGGACATGATGTTCCCCTCATTCCACATGGTATTCCTTTTAATCTTTTTATCGCTTCTTCTATTTTCATACCTTCAACTAATCTTGATACTCCTACTGTATTTCCTGCACATCCACCTTGTATTGTTACTTTTTTTATTATATCTTCTTCTATTTCTATTATCATTTCATATGAACATACTCCTTGTGGTTTGTATCTATATTCCATTTTTCATTCCTCCTTATTTTTTCATTATTATGTAGAATAATCAAAAAAGATGAAAAGTCCAGCAAATAGCTGGACTTTTATGTTGCTACCTAATCAGAATATTTTTAGCAATGTCTAAGAGTTCTTCTGGTATTTCTTGCTTATAAATTTCATTAATAGTTTGACACTCTATTACTTCTTTTTGTAGCTCTTTATTTACTATTTTTACTTTTACTATCTTTAATTTTTTGTATTTTTCTAGCTTTACTAAAATAATTATATATTCAAAACTAGCAATATTTTTTTCATCATGCTTTTCTGATAGTGTAATTGTTTTTCCATTAACAAAATAAACTTGTGTTTTCGGGTTATATTGTTTAATTGTAATTTTTGTTTCTTTTAACTGAAATTCTATCCCAAATAGATTTATTTTTTCAGTTATTAATCCTCTATTAATATTTTCTTTTTTTGCCTCCTGCTTTTTTTTAGATTCACCCTTTCGTATGGAATGATTTGCAACAAGAATATATTCAAATCCATAGCTTTTAGCTCTAAGTGCTAAGTTTCTGTCAGCAGTTAACAATGTTGATCTTTTTTCTTCTTGCATATTCTTTATAAATTGCAAAATGTTATCATCTTCATAATCCTTTTTATTTTTCATTTTATCAAAAATTAAATGAAATTTTGATTTTTGGATGATTTGTTTTTCATAAAGAATAATGTTTTCCAAAAAAAATCTCTCTTCTTTACTAATATTCTTTTTTTTGTTTAATTTTGCCTTTTGTTCATCCATTTCTTCTAATACAGAGTGCAAAATAGTGACTTTTGTACTTTTTTCTATTAACTCGATTCCCTTTTGAAATTGAAAAGTACTAGTATCTAATAATATATTGTTTGGATCTGCATTTGGAGAAAAATAGAATGAATTTTTTAGTTTCTTTTTTGTTAACAATTGTCTCCTAGCTTTTTCTTTCTGTTTTTCTTTATTATTTTGTCGAAGCTTGCATTTTAGTTTAATTGCTTGGATATGCTCATATCCTATTTGCTCTAAATCTTCAGTTGTCGGATCATTTGGAAATCCAATTATCTTTTTTTGAATTTCTGTTACATCTTCTCCTCGCCGGATAAGCGTTTCTAATTCCTTTTTAGTAATAATAGTAAAACCTCCTCTTTTCAGCTATATTCTAGCATTTTTTGTATATTTTATATTTTTCATTATATCATGTTATGTAAAATAATGCAATATTTATATATCATTCTTCGCTAACGGCTGTTTTAATGTTTGCAAATTCGTTCCTCATTTGCATAAGTTATCCGTAGCGCTCATTCTTCGCTAACGGCTAACTTAATATGAACATCTTTTAATTGTTGTTCTGAAACATTAGATGGCGCTCTCATAAGAAGATCTCTTGCTTTTTTATTTTTAGGAAATGCTATAACTTCTCTAATATTTTGAGAGTTTTCTATTAACATTACCATTCTATCAACTCCTGGTGCAGCTCCTGCATGTGGAGGTGTTCCATATTGAAATGCATTATATAATGCTCCAAATCTATTTTTTACATCTTCTTCAGTATATCCTGCTATTTCAAATGCTTTTACCATTATTTCTGGATTATGATTTCTTACTGCTCCTGATGCCATTTCATATCCGTTACATACTAGGTCATATTGGTATGCTAAAATATCTAGTGGATCTTTTGTCTCTAATGCTTCCTTTCCCCCTTGTGGCATTGAGAATGGATTATGGTTAAAGTCTATTGTTCCTTCATCTGATAATTCGTACATTGGAAAATCTACTATCCAGCAAAATCTATATACATCTTTCTCTAATAATTCTAGTCTTTTTCCTAATTCAATTCTAACTAATCCTGCTATTTTTTGTGCTGTTTTATATTCATCTGCTATGAAGAATACACTTGAATTTTTAGTCATACCAAATTCAGTTTCTAATTGTGCTTTTATCTCTTCTGTAATAAATTTTGCAATTCCTCCTGTAGTTTCTCCAGATTCTTCATATTTTGTCCATGCTAATCCTTTAGCTCCTAGTTCTTCTACTGCAAATTCTGTCATCTTATCAAAGAATTTTCTTCCTTGTGTTGCTCCATTTGGAACTACTATTGCTTTTATTGTTTTTCCTTCAAACGCCTTGAATTCTGAATTTTCGAAACATTTTGTTACATCTTGTATTATTAATGGATTTCTTAAATCTGGTTTATCAATTCCGTATTTTTCCATAGCTTCTTTATATGGAATTCTTATGAATGGACCTTTATCAACTTTCCAGTTTGTGAATTTTTCAAATGTATATGGCACAACTTCTTCTACTACTTTAAATACATCTTCTTGTGTTGCAAAACTCATTTCGAAATCTAATTGATAAAATTCTCCTGGTGCTCTATCTGCTCTTGGGTCTTCATCTCTGAAACATGGTGCTATTTGAAAATATTTATCAAATCCAGATACCATTAATAATTGTTTAAATTGTTGTGGTGCTTGTGGTAGTGCATAAAATTCTCCTGGATTTAATCTACTTGGTACTAAGTAGTCTCTTGCTCCTTCTGGTGATGAGTTTGCTAGAATTGGTGTTTGAATTTCTGCAAATCCTAATTCATCCATTTTGTCTCTTAATGTTTTTAGTATTTTTGAGCGAAGTAAAATATTGTTATGTAATTTTTCATTTCTTAAATCTAAAAATCTGTATTCTAGTCTTAGGTCTTCTCTTACTTCTTGGTCTGTGTTTATTTCAAATGGAAGTATGTTTTTGCATTTTCCTAAAACTTCTATTTTTTCTGCTATTACTTCTATTTCTCCTGTTGGGATTTTTGTGTTTTTGTTACTTCTTTCCACAACTTTTCCTGAAATGTGTATACAGCTCTCTGTTGTAAGGTCTTTTGCTTGTTTTTGTAATTCTTCATCATTTATAACTATTTGTGTTATTCCAAATTCATCTCTTAGGTCAATAAATACCATTGCTCCTAAATTTCTTATTTTTTGTATCCATCCTGCAAGTTCTACAGTTTCTTTTGCATTTGATATGTTTAATTCTCCACATGTTTTTGTTCTGTACATATTAATTCCTCCAAAATTTCATTTGCTATATATAATATCATATTTTTATATATTTTACAATTATTCATTGAAGTTATTTATTTGTTGTGTTAAAATTTATTTATTAGAAATATGTTTTTTAGTCAGTTTTGCTTGTGTATAAGACGTTGAAATTGCTGATATATACTAAATTTATTAAAAAGGAGTTTTTTTATGGCTAAGGAAATTTTTGATTTTTATGATAGAACAAGTTTGAAGTCTTATAACTTGGATAAAAGTATGCAGTATCAATTGAATATTTTGGGGAGTTTGGATGTTTTTACAAGACAGCATTCTGAAAATGTTGCTAGCATTGTTTGTAGAATTTGCCAATATCTTCGTTGTTCAAAGAGTTTTACTGAATATTGTACTATTTGTGCTTATTTGCATGATATTGGTAAACAGTTTATTCCTGCTAGTATATTGCAAAAAAATGGTCCTCTTACTGATGAGGAATATGAGATTATGAAAACACATACTTCTATAGGTCATAAGATTTGTATGAATGATTTGAAGTTAAGACCTTATGCTGCTGGTACTATTTATCATCACGAATCATTAAATGGTACTGGTTATCCAAATGCTTTGGTAAAAAATGAGATACCTTCTGAAGGGCAAATTATTCGTGTTGCTGATGAATATGATGCTATTGTTAGTAAAAGACAATATAAATCTCATATTGGTATTGTTGATACTCTTAAAATTTTGATTGATGAATGTAAGCCTATAGAAAATCCTCAAAATTATAGGGTTCCTGTTAAAGATGTAAAGGTGGGAAAAACTAATCCTATTATTGTCAAAGCTTTAATTAAAGTTGTTATTGATGATACTGAATATGAAATTTCTTGCGTTATGGATTATATAAAGGATTTGAAGCCTGAAATTAAAAGACTTGAGGAAGTTGAGAAATATGATAAAAAAAGGCTTTCTGCTAGGAGTGAACGTAAGTATAATTATTATTTAAGTGGTATGAAGTCTTTGCTTATGGGAGAAGAAACTGTTGATAATTATATCGAGATTTTAAATTCTTATAGAAATATTGTTGCGTCTAAAGATGATCATATTAAGAAATTGTTTGAAGAAATTAAGACTATCAAAAAGCTGAAATTATAAACGGTAATGCTCACGAAGAAAAAGGAGAAGGAGACGAGGAAATAGAGGAATTGGGGATTTTTAACACGTCCCCAATTCCTCTATTCTTCTAAACCAAAACTTACTCCAAGTGCATTATTTATTTTATTTATAATTTTTTCATCTTCTATATGCCCTATTTTTTCTTTTAATCTACTCTTATCTATTGTCCTTATTTGTTCCGCTAAAACTACAGAATTATCTTTCAATCCACATTTTTCCGAATCTATTTCTATATGTGTTGGTAGTTTTGTTTTATTTGTCTGTGATGTTATGGCTGCAGCAATTACAGTTGGGCTATATTTATTCCCCATATCATTTTGGATTATCAAAACAGGTCTTATTCCACCTTGTTCTGAGCCTACCACTGGGCTTAAATCTGCATAAAACATATCTCCTCTTTTTATTATCATATCCTTCACTCCTAATATTGGTATGTGTCAAGCATGTATTTTTTTATATTAGTTTGTAAAGATAAATATTATATTTCTTTTGATGTATCAAATAATTTAAATGCATATATTTTTTCATTTGCTATTTTATTTATCTTTATCTCATTATATATTATGTAAATTATTGTATTTTGGTTAGTATCTTTTATTTCCATTTTTATTGGATTTCCATTTTCTTTTGATACATATAATATTTCATATTTTTGATAATTACTTTCTGTTGCTGCTGTTGTTTCCATTATTATTTGATTATTTTCTTCTTTAAATTTTGAATTTGTATTATTTTTGTAGTTTTCTATAAAATTTATTAAATCTAAATTGTTTTGTGTTATATCTTTATAGTTTTCTATTACTTTTGTTAAACTTAATTTTGTATTTTCAATTTTTAGATTGTTTTTTTCTTTTATTATTTTTACTCCTTGTATATTACTTGGTTCAATTACTTCTTGTGTATTGCTTTCATTGCTTATGTACGTTTGTTTTAGTTTGTACTTATTGGTGTTTTTGTTGCTTTTTATTTCTACTTCTATTTCTGTTTGGTATGAACTAATATTTAAAATATGCTCTACAATTTCTTGACTACTACTATTGTTACCAATTTTTGAAATTTTAGCCGTGTTGTTATTAAATTTTATAAAAATTGTTGATATTATTGCTATTAATATTATTGTTGTAATAATTATCATTTTTATTTTTTTTGATTTTTTTTTCTTGTTTTGTGTATGTATATGCTTGTGTTTATCTTTATCTTTAAACATAAAAAGCCTCCTAAAAATTAATTTGTTATTAATTTTTATTCAGCTTATTTTTTTTTATGTTTATGTTTTTGATGTTTCTTTTTAAATTAAAATTTCTACAAGATAAAAAATTCTTCTACTTTTTTAATTAATTTGTCTTTATCTTCTATCTTATTTATTTCATTTCTAAAATCACTAGAATTCGGCATATTTTTTGTATACCAAGCTATATGTTTTCTGAGTTCTCTAATAGCTGTAATATCTGGTTTTTCTTCTAATTCAAATTCTATATGTTTCTTTATAACTCTTAATTTTTCTTCATTAGAAATTTCAGGAAGCTTCTCTCCTGTCTCCAAAAAATATTTTATTTTTTCAAATATCCATGGATTTCCAAATACTCCTCTTCCTATCATTATTCCATCTACACCTGTATATTCAAGCATCTTTAGCGCTGATTCTTCATCTACTATGTCTCCATTCCCTATTACAGGAATATCTACTGCTTCTTTTACTTTTTTTATTACTTCTAAATCTGCTTTTCCAGAGTACATTTCTGTTCTTGTTCTTCCATGTATAGTAATTGCTGATACTCCTGCTTTTTCTGCCATTTGGGCAAAGTCTATTGCTACAATGTTGTTTAAATCCCATCCTTTTCTTAATTTTAATGTTACAGGTTTATTTGAATTTTTTACTACTGCCTTTATTACTTTTTCTGCTTTTTCTATGTCTAATAATAATTTACTTCCATCTCCATTTTTTACTACTTTTGGTGCTGGACATCCCATATTTATATCAACTATATCTGCTAGCTCGCTTACATACTTAGCTGCATATCCCATCGTTTCTTCATCACTGCCAAATATTTGCATACTTATAGGTCTTTTTTCTCCATTTGTATTCATCAATAATTTTGTTTTTGAGTCATCATGGAAAATTGCTTTGCTACTTACCATTTCTGTGCAAACAAGTCCTGGATTAAATTCTTTACATATTTTACGAAATGGCAGGTCTGTTACGCCTGCCATCGGAGCTAATATTAAATTATTTTCTAATTCTACATTTCCTATTTTTATTCTTTTTAAATACATTAGTTCCTCCTAAAAAATGAGGGATTTAAAGAGCCATCCCCTTAATCCCTCTTTTTTTATTTTACAAATATTGTTTTTTGTCTTTTACTACTAATATTTAATAATATTCCTATTAAAATATAACTTGTTATTAGAGAGCTTCCTCCGTAGCTTACAAATAGTAATGGCACACCTGTTATTGGTAATAACCCCATTACCATTCCTATATTTTCTGCCATATGGAATAAGAATATTCCGGCTATTCCTGATGCTATTAAAGCTCCTGTGGGGTCTTTGGCTGTTTTGGCTATATATAATGTTTTGGTTATTAGCAATACGTACAATACTATAATTGTACCGTGCTATTATAAATCCCATTTCTTCTCCAATTACAGAATATATGAAGTCTGTTGTTTTTGGGTATAAGTATCCTAATTGTGTTTGGTTTCCTTTTAATAGTCCCATTCCTGATAGCCCACCTGCTCCTATTGCTAATTTTGATTGGATTATATTATATCCACTTCCTCTTGGGTCTGATTCTGGATTTAAAAAGATATCTATTCTTTTTTTCGCATGGTCTGGTAATATAAAATTATATAATATTGGTATTGATACACATACTATTATTAGTGCTCCTATTATGTATTTTTTGTCTATGCCCGATGTGAATAACATTATTGCTAACGCTATGCAAAATGCCATTGCTGTTCCATAATCTGGTTGTTTTATTATTAATAATAGTGGTACTGCTAGTGCTCCTATTATTATTAATAATCGTGTTGGTTTATTTATATCTTCTGCGTATTTTTCTTGCATTTTTGATATTATAAGTGCTAAAAATAATATTACTACTATTTTTGCAAATTCAGATGGCTGAAATGAAAAGCTTCCTATATTAAACCAGCTTGTTGCTCCATTAACTGGAGTTGTGAATAATACTGCTATTAACAATATAATAAATATACCATAAAAAATTGGTGACAGTTTTACTAATATCTCATAATTTATTAGCATAACTATTACCATTATTATTAAACTAGCCATAAACCATATTATTTGTTTTTTAAATTCATCATATCCTGTTTCTTGGGTAGCTGAAAATAGTGCAACTAGTCCTATTATTGATAAAATAATTGCTATTATCAGTATTCCCCATTCCATATTTTTTAATTCTCTTTTTCTCATTAAATCATCTCTTTTTCTTATTTATTTTTCTGATTTAATTTTTCTTCATTGTCTTCTTTTTTTTTAGTTTTTTTATCTTCTTCTTTTTTTATTGTTTCTTTTTTATCTTCTTTTGGCTTTTCTTGAATTTGTTCTGATTCTTTTATTTCTTCTTTTACTTCTACTTCTTCTTTTAGTTCTTCATTATTTGCTTTTTCGTCTTTGCTTGTTTGATTCTTATGTTCTTTTTTTGTTTCTATATCTTTTTTATTTACTTTTCTTGCTTCATTTTTTATGTTCAGAATAGGAATGTTTGCATATAAAGCTGGAGCTCCATTTGTTCCGTCTTCATTTTCTTTATTTGTTAATCTTACATCTATTTCTTTTTCATCAACTTCTATGTATTTTTTTATTACATCTATTATTTCTTGTTTCATAAGTTCTAAAAAGTCAGCTGATACATTTGCTCTATCTTGCATTAATACCAAATGTAATCTTTCTTTCGCTGCATCTTTTGAATTTTCTTGTGATTCTTTTTTTTCTTCTTTTTTGCCTATTTTTTTAAAGAAGTTTACTATATTTTCAAACATTATTTCCTATCCCTCCACTTGTTAATTAGCTACTCTTTTTATTTTCTAAATAATCTTTTTAACCTTGCAAAAAATCCTTTTTCTCTACCAGGTATTGTTACTTCTATTTTTTCTCCTAATACTCTTTTTGCTATTTCTAAGTATGCTTTTCCTGATGGTGCTTTTTTATTTTGTATTACTGGTTCCCCCTTATTTGTTTGTGTTATGATGTATTCATCATCTGGCACAACACCAATTAAGTCTATTGATAATAAATCTACTATATCATCAACATCCATCATTTCGCCTTTTCTTACCATGTTAGGTCTAATTCTATTTATTACTAACTCAGGATTTTTTATTTCTGATGCTTCTAATAATCCTATTATTCTATCTGCGTCTCTTATTGCTGATATTTCTGCTGTTGTTACTACTATTGCACGGTCTGCTCCCGCAATAGCATTTTTAAATCCTTGTTCTATTCCCGCTGGGCAGTCTATAAGTATATAGTCAAATTCTTCTTTTAACTTTTCTGTTAATTGTTTCATTTGTTCTTCATTTACGGCACTTTTATCTCTTGTTTGTGCAGCTGGTAGTAGGTATAATTCTTTAAATCTTTTATCTTTTATTAACGCTTGTCTTAATTTACATTTTTCTTCAACAACATCTACTATATCATATACTATTCTGTTTTCTAATCCCATTACAACGTCTAGGTTTCTTAGTCCTATATCTGTATCTATTAAGCAAACTTTTTTACCTTCTACAGCTAAACTTGAACCTAAATTTGCTGTTGTTGTTGTTTTTCCTACTCCACCTTTTCCTGATGTTACAACTATTACTTCTCCCATAATTGCTAGTCTATGTTAGTACTAATAACTAACATAATCTCCTTTCTTTTTTATAGTATATATAATACAACGAAAAGTCTAAAAAGTCAACGCATTTTAGACCTTAAGTTTTGTTTTTTTACAAAATTTTTTTATAGTTCTCCTCCAATATATAAATCTCTTTTCTTCTTTTATACCTTAAATCTTCTTTTATTATTAGATACCATAAATACATATCTATTAAAAAAATTGATATATTTCGAATATATAAAATTAATATA
Organism: Clostridia bacterium; assembly: GCA_017410505.1. GTDB lineage: Bacteria > Bacillota > Clostridia > TANB77 > CAG-508 > CAG-269. The sequence goes on from JAFQQR010000044.1 coordinate 29,988, forward strand.
CTTGATATAGCTGTAATAATTATTACTGTTATTTTTGATATATTGTTAATATATTTTTCACTTTTCCTTTTTCCTATATTGATATGTAAAACTCCTTTTAGAATTCTTCCTCCATCAAGTGGATAAATTGGTAATAAATTAAATATCATAATTAAAAAATTTGTATATATAATCGTAAGGCTTTTTACTATTTCTAAATTTAATTTATATGTTATTAATATTATTATAAAATTAGTCATTGGTCCAGCCATTGCTACTATTATTTTTTTTAATTCTAACATATTTCCCTTCTTTATTTTTTTATTGTATTCTTTTGGATATATTTTAAATCCTATAGATACTCCAAATGGCATAATTTCTATTTTTTCAGGTTTCATTCCTAGCAGTAAACCTGCTGCCAAATGCCCTAATTCATGTATTAATGCAAAAATCATTATAGATGCATATAATTCAATTTGCTTTGTAAAATAAAATAGTATAAGGAAAATGAATATTTTTAAGTCTATCCTAAATCTCATATCTGATTTACCTCTTTATATTTAGATTTTCTGGTTTTTTATAAACCTTTTATAATTCTAGTATTTTTTCTGGATCAATTTTTCTTTCAGAAATTCTTATCTCGAAATGTAAATGTGGACCCGTTGAATTACCTGTTGAACCTACTTCTGCAATTTCTTGTCCTTGATTGATTTTATCTCCTTGCTTTACATATAATTTATTGCAATGTGCATATATAACACTTACTTCCCCTATTTGAATTTTTAAGTGTTTCCCATAATCGCCTTCTTCTGAAGCTAGTACAACTTCTCCTCCTGTAGATGCAATTATTTTTGTTCCAATACTCGCTGCAATGTCTATTCCTGTATGGTTTTTAGGAACTGTACTTGTTGTTGGCTCTCTTTGACCAAATCTCGAACTTATTGTTCCTTGTACTGGTCTGATAAATGTTGTAGTTGCTTTTATATTTGCTATATCTTGTTCTTCTTGTGATAATTGCTTTGTATTTTCTTCTGTCACTTGTGCATTATCTTGTGCGTTTTCTTGTATATTAGTTTCTTCATTATTTTGTATTGTATTAGTGCCTTCTATATTGTTTTCTATTGCTCCTCCTATTGCATTTTCGCTATCATTTTCTTCTTCAATTATGCCTGTGTTATTATTTTTAAGTTGAGTTATTCCTTGTTCTATATTTTGTTTTAAATTCTCATATATTTGTACAAAATTCATATCATATGATAATATTTCATTTGCTTTATTTAAAAATTCTTGAGAAAATATGTAATTATTATTTTGAATCATATATATAACCATATATATTAATAAGCTTAAAGCTATTTGTATTATCATTTTCTTTAATAGCTTTATATCTTTTTTCTTTTCATTATTTACTGTAACTGTTGCTGTTTTTCTTTGTGTACCTTCTTGCCTTCTTGCATATATTTGCTCTGCCCTTCTTATTTTTTCCTCTACAGATATTGTCCTTTCCATTTTCCCACCTCTTCCTTAGTTTCTTTATAAACTATATGTTAGTTGTTTTTATTTTATGATTTGAAATATGGACAACATAAAAAACGTCCTATATTATTACTTATAATATAGGACGTTTTGTTGATATTATATTAAATTAGTATTAACAAAGTTTGTATTGCGCATATTATTGTCATGACTATTGAATATTTTTTTACCTTTTTGTATTTTCCCTTTAAATCTTTGTTAAAAATATCTTTTTTATTGTCATTTTCAATTTCTGAAATATAATTATTCACTAGCATTTCTGCTTCTTTTAATATATATTCCTTATCTTTTTTTGTACTTTCATTACTTTGTATTTTTTTATTTTGTTCTATTTTTTGAAGTTTTCTTACCTTTTTATTAGTTTTTAATACTATTATTGCCTCATCTACAATGTTTGATGGTAAATTTCTTAAAACTACCATATTTTTTAGTTTACTAGTTTCCATCTGTACCTCCTTGAATTTATGTATTTATTATATTTTTTCCATATTTTTCAAGGTTATACAAAAATGTCCAAAAGGGATGTTTCTTTTTGGACCCCTGGACAATTACTCTATCTCATTATTTTTTATTGACTCAATTATATCTTCTGTTACTTTGTTTTTATCTATCTTATTTACTATAAATACTACAATAAATGTTATTAAAAATGTTACTACATATGCTAGTACTCCTATCTTCCATTCTCCTCCTAATATATTGTCTCCTGCTATTACTGATGATATTATTGAAGGAAATCTTAATAATGTTGATATTAAAATAAATCGTGATGATTTTATTGGTAACAAACCACCTATATATACTAATAAATCTTTTGGTGTTGCGGGTATTAAGAATAATATTATCATCACTATTTCAATCTTTTTTTCATCTTTAAATAATTTGCTATTTTCTAACTTATTTACTTTTTCTTTCGGAAAAAATTCATATATAAATTTTCTTCCATATTTTTTTACTAAAAAATATATTGCACATGTGATTATAAATACAGATATCATTAGAAAGATGCTTCCCCATATTGGTCCAAAACATATCCCTGCTAATACTTCTATTGGTTCTCCTGGCAATACTGCTAGAAGTACTTGTGCTATCTCTAGTCCGAATAGTATTAGTGGTCCTATCATCCCTGATTCTTGTATTTTTTCTTTAAATTGTACTTGTCCCTCTGTGGTGTTTAGTTGTTTGATTATTGGTATCATATATACTGTTGCTATTACTAACATTGTTACTATTGCAATTAGCGTTATTAATTTTATTATTTTTGTTTTGCTTATTTTTTTCATTTATCTTGCTCCTATTAGTTTCTATATATTTTTAGCAATAAATTCTATAACATCATCTTCATTGCTTTTGTTGCTACTCTTCTTTTTATCTTCTTCTGTTAGTTCTACAAAATATTTATCAACTTCTGGCATAATAGATATTGAATCTAGTGGATAGCCTGGATTTCTTTTTTCGCATGGTTTGTCAATAAAATAGAAATGACTTTTACTCCATGTATATTCTTTAGATTCTTTTCCATTATGTATTACCATTCCATATACCCATTTGGCATTTAACTTTCCACCATTTTCTTTTACTAAATTTGTATAATGTTCTATCATTTCATCATCTGTTAATTCTTTACCATTTACTCTTCTTACATGTGTTCCTGGTTGTTTTTCTTCTGATAATTCTTCTATAAATAAGTTATTGTCCATTCCTATTGTTGTTATTTTTGTTTCATTATAGTATGCTTTTGCTTTTATGCATGCATTTTCTATTGCATTTTTTCCTGTTTCTTCTACATGAAGATTTGTTCCTAAATCTTTTATTGTTAATACTTCTATTCCTTTTTCTTCTAATTTTTTTGCATATTTTTTTACTTTTGCTGGATTTGTTGTTGCAAATAATACTTTCATTAATTTATTCCTTTCTTTTATACTATATCTTGATTATTTTATCATAAAACTTCTATTTTTCATAGTATCTAGATAAAATAATGCAATATATTTCTGCTGTTTAAAAGAAATAAAAATCCAGCTAGAAAATAACTAGATTTTTATCCTATTAATTATCTAGATGGTTCTTCTTGTTTTCTTTCATTTAACACATCTACAATTAATTCAACTACTTCTTCTGGAGTATTACTTGGCAACTGTATATAATCACCACATTTTGTCACAGTCAGATACCCCCTTGCACCTGGTACTCCAAATAACCATTTTGACAAATTATTTACAGGTATCTTTTTCCCATCTTTACTAATTCCTGACATATCTGTTTTAATTCTAGTTGAAAAACACCTTCCGTCTGCCTGGATTTTAGATTTTATTGTTGCTCTATTTTCATTATTCCAGTCGATTCCTATTCTTTTTAAATATTTATCTGTAAGCCAAAAATATTTTGGTGTTGGATATATGTTTAATTTTGATATTGTATTTTCAAATTCGTTTCTTTGTTCTTCTGGAATAAATTCTTCTATAGCCTTTATTGTTTCTTCTTTATATGCCCCTGTATTTAAACATTTCATATATATTGTTGTAAAATCTTTTATATCAATATCAAAAGATGTTGTTAAAGTTTTCATTATTTTTTCAAAACTACCATAAATACTTACTGAATATTTTTCCATTTGTTCATCTACATCTAGATTCTCTATAATCATTTTCTTTGTCAACTCTTTAATTTCTGGATTTAAATTTGAAAATAATTCATGTGTGTTAGAATAATTTTCTATTAATTCAAACATCTCTTCATGTCTTTTTTTGTCTTCATTATCTCTTTTTCCTTTTCTCTCTGCTAATGCATTTAATATATTATAAAATTCTTTGGTTGTTTTATTCTGGTCCTTTTCTTCAACAGTACTTAATAAACCAAAATCTTTTTCTTTTAACATTGTATTATGTATATCCTCTACTGTTATTCCTTTTATTCCAAACTTTTTAAATTTTTCCAATTCTTTATTTTCTAAATTTTTAATATTAAATCCATTTTCTCTTATTATTTCTAATATTTCATCATCTTTTATATTATTTTGTCTTGCTATATCAATAATTGAATTTAAATTAGATAAACTAACTTTTGAAGTGCTATTTCTTAATAAATCTAACAATTTTTTTGAAGATTTTTCATCATAATTAAATTGATAGTAAATTATTGTTTCTATTGATATATTTTCTGTATTTAATATAATATCTCTAATTTCATTTTCATCTAAAATCTCTTTTGGTATACCATTAGCAAATGATTTTGCTTCACGTATTGGAAATACAGATCTTCCTAAATCATTTGATTTTTCTGTATTTAAATTTTGTAAAATCTTTTTTAATGGTTCCGGATTATTATAAAATTGTTCTAGATATTTTAAATATTCATTTATTTTTTCTTTATCTAAATATTTTCTTTTGAATCCTTCTAGCACTTGATCTAAATCGCTATCATACAATTTATCCGGTTTAATTTTCATAATATCAAAGTTTGGGTAATACCTTCTTTGTATTTCTGTATCTAAAGTAGATTGTATAAAGTTTGTAGCTAATTCTGGTTTTTTTTCAAATATTTGCTCTAATATGTTTGAAGGCATATTAGAGCCATTTATATTTTCATAACTCGATATAAAATTTTCAATATCATCAATATTAATCTCTCCTGTATTCATTGCTTCTTCAATATTTTTAGATTGTGGTTTTTCAAATGCCATTTTCTCTAAAAATTCTTTTACTGTTTCATTTTCTTCTATTTCATCTAGTCCCAATTTTATATGATATATTTTTTTTACATCTTCATCTAATAAATATAATATGTAATTATTTTTAGAAAAAGCTCCTTTAATTTGACTATTTAAATCTTCTATACTTTCTGTTTTTATCCTTTCACAAGAACACCATATTATATGATCATCAGTTTCTGTATAATCCTTATCTTCTTTACTGTAAGTACCGTAAGTATATATTAGATATGGCTCTTCATCTTTTTTATATGTAGATTCTGCACGAACTGCAACATAATAGTCTTGTATATTTATTTCTTTTTCTTGTTCTTCTATCACAAAATTATGTATATTATATTCAAATATTAATTCTTCTGTCATTTTTCTTAAGTCGTCATTTGACTCTTCTGGTTTTCTTATTTTAGTTGTATTTTCTGATGATTTTATATAAGAAGTATAATTATAGGTATAAGTTCCATCTGAATTTTTTTGTTCCATTTCTAGATTTCCATATTTTTTACATATTACTGTATAAGTTAAACCTCTTCTCATTCCGTCGTTACTTTCTCCAGTACTTTCTTTATATGAATAAGAACCTATTTGTCTTTCTCCAATTAATTCTTTGTTAATTGGTGTTTTTGTTATTATTTTCATTTTTACTAATTTTCCTTTCCTCAAAAGTAATGTTTTTTATTTATCTTCAATTGACATTTCTTTAGAAGCAGATAATTTTTCTTTTATTTCTTCTTTTCCTAAAGGGTCTTTTGTTAAATCTCCTAATGATTTTTTTCTACTATGAGTTATTGAACATGTATATCCTACACCTGGTTGAAATAATGATACACTGCTGTTTGTATGAGCATATGCTTCTGCTACAGCTACTGTTAAATAATTTGGTCCTCTTCCTGATATATATACTGCTTTTCCTTGCTCTACTTCTGGAACAACAATTTTTGATAAATTATTTTCATCATAAATGTCACAATCCATAGAAAATTCTACTAGAACTGCATCTCCTTTTTGAGTTGTCTTAAAACTTACTTCTCCTTCTGCATTTTCTTTTCCATGACTTAATTGTGGAATTTCAATATCTTTTCCAATCTGTGGTACATAAACACTAACTGGACTTGGATGTACTGTATGTGTTAAAGCAGATACAAGCCAAGCTGGTGCAGCTCCTGTTATTCTTACAGGATTTCCTTCTGCTGATAAATTTTTTACTTCTTTAACAGCTTTTTGTAAATTTTCTTGATCCCAAACTAAAGATTTGACTATTTTTCCGTTTGGTAATTCTTGTTCTTTTGCCTCCATTCCTATTTTTTCTCCTAATTTTGCAATATCTATTGTGTTAACTTCTTGATTTTTTTCTTCCATTTTCTTTTCCTCCTAAATATATTATTTTTTATTTATATTTCGATTCAACACGTAATCAACAAAAGTCGTTAATATATCAGTTACTTGTTTTGAATATGATAAAAACTTATAATTTAATGAATCACAGAGATAACTTAAATTTATTAAATCTTTATCAAAGTTTAAATCAATAATAATTATTTCATCTTTATTTTCAAATCTTTTGCTATTAATTAATTCTTCAACACTGAAATTTAATAGATCTTTTCCCTCTATATTTTCATTAAAAATCTTACTATCTTTTTTTACTATAATATCCGCAATATTATAGTCTACATCAATAATTCTGTAGAAAAAATATTCAGCATTTAACCTTTTTTTCATATAAGTAATTAATTTACTAACAATAAATTTCTTTTCTTGATATAAGATTTTCTTAATATTCTCAAGTGCCTTTTTATCTTGTTCTAGTTTTAATAAAGTTATGGACTCCATTTCTAAAACTTTTTGATATGATGGTATCATGTTATCTCCTTTCTTTTTTATATTTTTGCATATTTACTACTTTTATTGTTTACTTTGTTGCTTTACATAATTCTATTATAATGTGTTTTTTGTTAGAAGTAAAATTGTTTATCTTTATATTTGCTATAAGTTTATCTTATATCCGCATTTAAAAAGTGAAGACTTTTTTAACAAGTCTTCACTTCATCTCTTATATATTCTATTAATCGTTTTGTTGCAAAATTCATTGCTTCATTTTTTAATGTTCCTATACCTATTGGTAAATCTGCCATTTTATCTTTTATTTTTATTTCTATAAATTCTCCTTTTTCTAATTCTTCTTTTACTTTATCTTTTGTAATAAAAGCTATTCCTATATTTTCCTTTGCTAATTTCTTTTGAAGACTTTCTGACATAATTTCATATTTATAATCTTTTTCTGTATTATATAATGAATCTAACAATTCTCTATATTTGGTACCTTTTCTAGGTGCAATTAATTCGTATTTTGTTAAATCCTCTATTTTATCTATTTTTACTTTATTGTTTTCCTGATATTCTTTGCTCATTATAAATATGAATTCGCTTTTACAGATTTCTATTATTTGAATATTTTTATATTCATAGCTTACTGGTAAATTTAAAATAGCCATATCTATTTTTCCTTCACTTAAGTCTTTTAATGTATCTGTATGTCCACCTTTTAGAATATCTATCTTTATATTAGGGTAATCGTTTATAAATTTAGATAATGGCTTTTCTAGTATTTGTTCTATTACTGTGTCACTACCTTTTATTACTATCTTTCCTTTTTCTAAATTTTTATATTGTTGGAATCTTTCTTGTGCATTGTCTAATGTTTCAATGCTTTCTTCTATGAAATTATATAAATTTTTTCCTTCTTCTGTTAAACTGATTCCCTTGGTGTTTCTATAGAATAATGTTCCTCCTAATCCTTCTTCTAATTTTTTTATTGACTGTGTTATTGCTGGTTGTGATATGTAAAGTTGTTCTGCTGCTTTTGAAAAACTTCCGCATTTTGCCACATTATAAAATAATTTGTAATGTTCTAAATTTATTTCCATATTTTCACCTCTTTATTATCTTTTCCACTTTATAGTCTATAACATTTATGAGTGTAAATCAAGAAAATAAAATAAATTTATAATTATTAATAATTTACAATATATACTTTATTAAAATTAAATTCGTATTGACTTTTTATTTTTTTATGTATATATTATTTTTATAAATATTTAGGAGGTATTAAAAATGTATAAAATAAGTAATTTATTTGAAAATGATGATATTAGAATAGCTGATTCTAAAGCTGGTATGAAAGTAATTGAATATTTGTCAGATTTAAGCGTTATGCCTTCATCTGCTATTACTGCATACTACTGTGCTAGAATGAATGTTAGAAAAAAACAATTAGTAATTGAATTAGATGGAAATGAATATACATTATCTTCTGGAGCTATGCAATGGTCTGTTGGAAATGTAGAAGCTGTTGCTGATGTTAAAGGTGTTGGAGACTTATTAGGAAAAGCTATTAAAGGTAGCGTTACTAAAGAAGGAACTGTTAAACCTAAATATAAAGGAACTGGTACTTTGGTTTTAGAACCTACATATAAACATATTCTATTGGAAGACGTTTCTAGTTGGAATGGTGGTATGGTTTTAGATGATGGATTATTTTTAGCTTGTGAATCTAGACTTAAACAAGATGTTGTTATGCGTTCTAATCTATCTTCTGCTGTGTTAGGTAATGAAGGTTTATTTAATTTAAAAGTTTCTGGAGAAGGAATTGTTGCTTTGGAATCTCCTGTTCCTAGAGAAGAATTAGTTGAGGTTAACTTACAAAATGATGTACTTAAAGTGGATGGAAATTTTGCTATTGCTTGGTCTGATAGCTTAGATTTTACTGTTGAAAAATCTACAAAAAGTTTAATTGGATCTGCTATTTCTGCTGAGGGATTTGTTAATGTCTATCGTGGTACAGGGAAAGTTCTTTTAGCACCTATTAAAGAATTGAATTATTCTTCTATTTCTTCTTTGGCTAATCGTTAATCATACTTTATTAATAATCTGAAAACAGTGCTATTAAATCTAATAGCACTGTTTTTGGTATTTTAATTTTAATCAGGTATAATTGTAAAAAACTTTTTTTCCGTTAAAATCAAATCACCTTTTACTTTTTCAATCGCCCCTTATTTTTTATATTGTTATAAATAGTAAAATATGCTATATTATAATCATAAATACTAATTTGAAAGTGGGTGGTATAATGAAATTAGTAACATTTCAAACATTAGAAGCATTAAAAGAGCTTTTGAATACTGGTTATTTAGAATGTAATGAAAAATATATAAATATTAATAAAGCAAGTTCAACTTACTCTTGGATTTTAAAGAAAATGAATGAAAGGATACCAAATACTGACAATATAAAATATCCTCTATGGGCTTGGGTAAAATTTAAAAATGGAATTTGCCCTCCTAAACATAAAGGGGAACCTGTTGATGGCTTTGAAGTCAAAATAACATTTAATAAACCTAACGAAGAAGTATTTATTACTGATTTTAGAAGATATTCTTTTTTATTAAATAATATGTATATCCCAAATAATTTGAAAGAAAAAGAAAATTTTGCAAATGAATTAAAAGAGAACAATATTACCAAAGAAGAATTAAAAGCTTTTGTGAGACCAGACAAATATAAAACTCACAGAACAGATAAATTGTTTTTGGAAACTTGCAAAAAAATAGAAAATAGTTTTGATAGATGCATTACATCTGATAGTGATGTTCTACAAGGATGTGTATGGAGAATAAATTTAAGCGAAATTGAGAAAATAGAAATATTAAATGATAAAAATTATACTTATGGTTCATTTAATTATATTAGAAGCAATGGAAAAAGATTTAATTGGATAAACGATTTTTATAAAAAGTTAATATGAATAAAGCTAAAACGAGAAAATATTGATATTTCAACATTTTCTCGTTTTTTCTTATCTAACTCTTCTAATATTTATTTAAAAAATTTTTAACTACTTCTATTATATAAACAAGTAAATAATAGTAAATATATGTTAATCCAATTCCTCCAGTAACTCCTGTTATTAATCTTCTAGCATTATTCGATTGTAATATTTTTATAAATTGAATAAACCAATCAAAACCCATAATTAATAATAAAAAAATAGATACTACTATATTAAATCTTATTCCTAATAATATTAATATTACTGCTATGATTTCTCCTAGAATAACACCTGTGCATCTTGCACATACTGGGAATTGATAACCATTAAGAAAGAAACTTCTTTCAGGCATTTGGTGGCAACCTATTCTATGCCCATATTCCATAAAACTAATCCATATTTTTTCTTTCTTGTTCATTTTCATTAAGTTCTCCATTTATTTCCACAATTATTGCAAACCCAATATTGGTTATTATGTGTTTGTTTTCCTTCACCACAAGCTCCACAAAGTATTCCTATTGGTCCCATTAAAATAGCTCCACAACAGCCTTTTCCTGCTGAAAAATCTTTTCCTGTGGTTGTTACTTCATTAATAATTTGACTATTATTTTCTCCACATTTTGGACATTTCATTTTAAATTTCTCCTTTTTTACATTTGATTTATCCTATCTATATTTTCTTGTCAAAATCTTATTTGACAATCTTATGTCTTGTCCAAATTATATTTGACAAACGTAAAAAATAAGTTTATAATATAGATAGAAAATGAGTAACACAAAGTGTGTTGCCGAAGAAATGATTTAAACCATTCACTCCGTCAAAAGCAGAATGGTTTATTTTTTATTTGCTCAAAATTACTACTAATGCAATAATCAAGGCAATAGCTATGATTGTAACAGTTATTAATCCAAAGAATAATAACTTTATTATTTGTAATAATAATATTTCCATAGCACCACCTCGCTTTCTCACAGATGAACTGTGTAATATGTAAGGTGGCAACACACTCTGCTTATTCTCATTTCCTATGGTAGATACTATATAACATTTACATATAATTTTCAAGCGAACAAAACAAATTTTCTTAAAAATATTTTAATACATTTTTAACATTATATTTTTTTATTTTAACACAATTTTAACACAAAAGGTTTTAATTTTTGATTTTTAAACCTCTAAAAGCCTTAAAAATACTGAATTTTTATTTTTAGATTTTAAACGTACAAAAAACGAGAAAGCATTGATATTTCAACGTTTTCTCGTTTTTTATCTGGAGGCGACACCCGGATTCGAACCGGGGATCAGAGTTTTGCAGACTCGTGCCTTACCACTTGGCTATATCGCCGTTTTAATTTCAGACAATGTTACCAGATACTGACGCTGTAACTCACTTTGTTCGAACAGCCTCAGCAACTTGGCTATATCGCCGTTTTGTTGGAGCGGGAAACGGGGCTCAAACCCGCGACCTCTGCCTTGGCAAGGCAGCGCTCTATCAACTGAGCTATTCCCGCATCTCTTAATTAATTATATTCAAAAGCAATTAATATGATACCAAAAATTATAAATATTGTCAATAGTTTTTAAGAGGGATTTTGAGACCCGTCCCCTTAATCCCTCTTTTTTATTTATTTCTTAGCTTTTGCTTTCTTTTTAGTAGTTCTCTTTTCTGTTTCTTTTTTTACTTCTTCCGCTTCTTCAGGATTCCATTTTTCTCCTGGTTTTGGTTTATTCCAAGAAATATAATCGCAAGAATTTGGATTATTTTCACATATATAATAATTTCTTCTTCTCTTTGTTTTTCTTACTTGTACTGTTGCTCCACATTTTGGGCATGGAACATCTATTGTTTCAATTATCGGTTTGGCGTTTTTACATTCTGGATATCCTGGGCATGCTAAAAATTTTCCATATCTCCCATATTTATAAACCATCATTCTTCCGCATTTTTCACATTGTACGTCAGATACTTCATCAACTAATTCAACATGTTCTAGTTCTTTTTCAACTTTTTCAAGTTCTTTTGCAAATGGTCCATAGAATTCTCTAATCATCTTTTTCCATTCTTCTTTTCCTTCTGCGATTTCATCAAATTCGTTTTCTATTTTTGCTGTAAATTCTATGTTTATTACATCTGTAAAGTTTTCTGTAAGTAGTTTATTTACTATTTTTCCTAGCTCTGTTGGTATTAATCTTTTTTGTTCTTTTTCTATGTATCTTCTCTCTAAAATCGTGGTAATTGTTGGTGAATATGTACTTGGTCTTCCTATTCCTTTTTCTTCTAGAGCTTTTACTAAACTTGCTTCTGTATATCTTGCTGGTGGTTCTGTAAAGCTTTGTTTTGGATCTATTTTTATTAGTTTTACTTCTTGATTTTCTTGTAGTTCTGGTAACATTTTTTCTTCTTGTTCTTCTTTTTCGTCTGTTCCTTCTACATATAAAATCATAAATCCTTTGAATTTTAGGTTTTGTCCATTTGCTTTAAAGTCATAATCATTTGCTTTGATATTAACTGCCATTGTGTCATAAATTGCTGGTTTCATTTGGCTCGCCATAAATCTGTTATATATCAATTTATATAATCTATATTGGTCTCTTGTTAATTCATTTTTTACATCATCTGGTTCTATGTCTGAATATGTTGGTCTTATACCTTCGTGTGCGTCTTGTGCGTCTTTGTTTGTTTTGTAATATCTATTTTCGTAATATTCATCTCCATATGTTGAAACTATGTGATTTTTAGCTGCAGCTCTAGCTTCTTCTGATATTCTTGTTGAGTCTGTTCTCATATACGTTATTAAACCAACTGTTCCTTTGTCTGCTATTTTTACACCTTCATATAAACTTTGTGCGACAGACATTGTTTTCTTTAATGTGAATCCTAATTTTCTTGACGCTTCTTGTTGCATTGTACTTGTTGTAAAAGGTGGTTCTGGGTTTCTTTTCTTTTCACCTTTTTTTATTTCTGATACTATATATTTTGCTTTGTCAATATTTTTTAATATTTCATCTACTTGCTCTTTTGAACCTATTTCTTGTTTTTTACCGTCTTTTCCATAAAATTTAGCTTCAAATTCTTTTTTAGATTTTTCATCTTTTAAATTAGCATATATATTCCAATATTCTTGTGGAATAAAGCTTTCGATTTCATTTTCTCTATCTACTATTAATTTAACTGCTACTGATTGAACTCTACCTGCTGATAATCCTCTTTTTACTTTTTTCCATAATAATGGACTTATTTTGTACCCAACTATTCTATCTAGAACTCTTCTAGCTTGCTGCGCATCTACAGTATCTTTATCAATATTTCTTGGCTCTTTTATTGCCTTTTGGACTGCTGATTTTGTTATTTCATTAAAAGTGACTCTTGTAATTTTATCTTTATCTTCTTCTAATATTTTTGATAGGTGCCATGCTATTGCTTCACCCTCACGGTCAGGGTCAGTTGCTAAATATATTTTTTTTGCTTTTTTAGCATCTAATTTTAGTGATTTTATTAGATTTCCCTTTCCTCTAATATTTATATATTCAGGTTCAAAATCATGTTCAATGTCTACTCCTAATTTTGATTTTGGTAAATCTCTTATATGTCCCATTGAGGCTACAACTTTTGTGCTTCCTCCTAAAAATTTTTTTATTGTATTTGCTTTTGCTGGTGATTCTACAATTATTAATTTATCAGCCATAAATCCTCCTTAGATTTTTTTCATACTTAAGTATTCTAGAACAAATCTAGATATTTTTCAAGGTTTTTTACAATATTTTATAACATAAAAAAGAGAATTGCAATTCTCTTTTTTTAAGTTTCAGTTTTTTGCAAAAGCTGCATTATGTCTCAGCATAAATGCTTATATATTAAAATGCAGTGACGCGCAGTTTGAAAGGACACAAACTCATATAGATCATCTAGATTAACTATTCAAACTCTGAAATACAAATATCTTACTCATATGATTAGTCCGACCAGTAAGGAACGGATTTTTAATATATATGTATTTATGCTTAGACATAATGCAGCTTTTGCAAAAAACTGAAACTTAAATCTTTTTTATTAAAATTTATTTCTAAATAAATCTGAAATAACTTCCTCAGAATTTATTAGAGTTACTTGATTATCTTTAAATATGTTTAAAATCCTATTTATCTCAAATTCTTCATTTGTTATATATCTTATATTCTTTGTTTCTACTTTTAAATTATTTGGTATATATTCTGTTTTTATTATACTAATTCCATATTTTGCTTTATTATTTGAAATTATTTCATCTTCATTTATTTGCTTATAATACTCCAATTTTATCGGATAATCTATTCCCGCTTCTTCTAATTTTTCTTTTTCTATAAAAGCCCCTCCAAAAAAAGTCTTCAAAAAAAATCCCCCTTTTCTTTAGTATTTTTTATCAAATTTTTTCTATTTTACTATTAATATCAAGGGTTTGCAAGAATTTTTCATCGCAATTTTTGACATATTAAATTACTATATTATTATATTTTATTTAATTAGACAGCTTTCATTTTTATTCGACTAATTGTTGTAATATTTTTTTATATATTTTGCAATTTCATTTGCTAATATTTCTTCTTTTCCAGAATAACTATGATTAGCTTCATCTATATATCCTATATCCAAATCTTCATTTTTTATTTTACTTTGTAAAAACTCACACAATTCATCTGCCTTTTGTACTATTAATTCTTTATTATTTCCCCATCTCATAAATAAAGGAACTTTTATATTATTCAATTCTTCAAAATCATATAAATTATCTGAAAATCTAGCAAAATTAATATCATTATTTTCTATTGTATATCTTAAAAATGTTTTTACACTTATAGGATGTATAAAGCTTTTTTCAGGCATTAATTGATTTCCCATACCTTCTTTTTTTATATTTTTTGCATATGTTACTATAGCTGGAAAATCATCTTGTAAGTAAATTGTTAATGCTGTTGGTATATCTACTAAAGATAATAAAATTATTCCTTTTATTTTACTAACTATATCTGTATTTTCTTTTAAAAATTTATTATATGCATATACTATTTTCGTTGAACCCAAACTATGTCCCATCAAGTATATTTCATCATAGCCATTTTTTATTGAATAATTTATTGCACCTAATATATCATTATAACATTCTGATATTTCTTCATATGAAGTTCCGGCTAATTCTTCTTTTTCTTTGTTTTCTTTTTTTATATAATTTATTAAATCATGACCTCTATTATTAAACACCAAAATGTCCATATTTAATTCATTTATTTTTTCAGCAATCTTTTCATCTCTCTTCTTTATGCAATTTGTAGCCATCCCATGTACTGATATTAATATTTTTCGTGTCTCATTCTTAGATTTATATATAAATCCTTTTAAATCCACTCCATCTGTAGCATTAAAAAATATTGTTTGTATATTCATATACATTTCTCCTTTTAATTTATTTTATTGAACAATTATAACATATGTTTTTATAATCTTCTATATTTTTGGCAAAGTTTTGTCCTTCCAAACTGCGCGTCACTGCATTTTAATATATATGTATTTATCCTGAACAGGACAGAACTTTTGCCGAAAAGCATGGTTTAAATTTTGAATAATTATTAAATTATTGTCTATAATGTATAAAATATTTATAAAAAGGTGATTATATGGATTTATTAAAAGTCGTATGGCTTTCATTTGGCTCTTTATTTGCTTTATTTATACTAACAAAATTAATGGGAAATAAAGAGATGTCACAACTTAGTATGTTTGACTACATTATTGGAATTACAATTGGATCTATAGCTGCCGAAATGGCTACAGCACTAGAAAGTGATTTTATGCAACCATTACTTGCAATGGTTATTTATGCTTTAACATCAATACTCATATCATTTGTATCCTACAAATCTTTAAAAATAAATAGATTTCTTTCTGGACCTTCGCTAATTTTACTAGATAATGGCGAAATTTACAGAAAAAATTTAAAAAAGGCAAAATTAGATCTTAGTGAATTTTTAGTTCAATGCAGAACTAACGGATATTTTAATCTAAGCGATATTCAAACCGCCATTCTAGAACCAAATGGTAAGATCAGCTTTCTACCCAAAGCCGAAAAAAGACCAGCTACTCCTTCTGATCTAAACATTTCACCTCCTGTTGATATGATAGTTGTCAATATCATTTTAGACGGTCAACTTCTAAAAGAAAATTTATATCATACAGGCAATGATGAACTATGGCTTCAAAAGCAACTTACATCTCAAGGAATTGAAAATATTGATGATATTTATTTAGCAACATGTGATTGTAATAATAATCTATCTGTTTATATGAAAAAAGATTTAGAAAACAAGCATGATTTTTTTGATTAATCTCACATTTCAATATTTAAGTTTGTTTGAAAAAGTCGTGTTATAGTTCAGGGCTCAATACATATATATTAAAATGCAGTGACGCGCAGTTTGGAAGGACACAAAAACATACAGACCATCCAGACTAACTCTTCAAACTCTGAAATATCCAAAAGTCACTCATATGATTAGTCCGACCAGTAAGGAATGGATTTTTAATATATATGTATTGAGCCCTGAACTATAACACGACTTTTTCAAACAAACGACAACAAATTTTTATGCAGAATACCTCTATCTTATAAAATTAGTAGCTACTATTTTCTCATTTTCAGGCTCCTTTATCCCTGAATTTTTACCACACTCTATACACTTTAGCAACCACGCCATATTATTCCCCAAAGTCCTCATTGTTTGCATACCTTCTTCATCTTTTAAAACATCATCTGGCTTACTTCCATGCACCATATTCCAATATTGAGATGTCACTATTGGCATATTATTCATAGCAAAATACTTATTTATTTGGTCAAATGTTGATGTTGCTCCACCTCTTCTACAACTCACAACACCTGCCGCAACTTTATTTTTAAATAAGTTTCTTCTTCCATAGAAAACTCTGTCCATAAATGAAGTAATTGCTCCACTTCCAGATGCAAAATGTACAGGAGTTCCAAAAATAAATCCATCTGCATTTGTAACTTTTTTTAAAAACTCATTTACTTTATCATCTATAAAACATCTTCCTGTGTTTATACAAGATCCACAACCTCTACATCCTGATATTGGTTTGTTTCCTATCCAAAATTCTTCAGTTTCTATACCGTTTTTTTCTAATGTTCTCTTTACTTCTGTTAAAGCTGTGTACGTACATCCATTTTGATGTGGACTTCCATTTACTAATATAACTTTCATAAATCTTCTCCTTTTGAAAATTTGGGATGGGGAATTGGGGACGTGTTAAAAATCCTTATTTAAAAAATGAGGATTTTTAACACGTCCCCAATTCCTCTAAAATTTTTCTACAATCTCATTCTGATTTTTATATATACTATTTGCTTCAACTACTTTTCTTACAGAAGACAATGGATAAATATTACTATTTTTACCTATCACAGTACCCGGATTTAAAATAGAACCACACCCAACTTCTACTTCATCCCCTATCATTGCACCAAACTTCTTCAAACCAGTTTCTATTTTTTCTGTCCCATTTTTAACAACAACTAATTTTTTATCTGATTTCACATTTGATGTTATAGAGCCAGCTCCCATATGAGATTTATACCCTAGTATTGAATCTCCAACATAATTATAATGAGGAACTTGAACTTTATTAAATAATATAACATTTTTAAGTTCAGTTGAATTTCCAACAACTGCACCTTCACCTACTATCGCTTTTCCTCTTATAAATGCACAATGTCTTATTTCTGCATTTTTTCCTATTATTGCAGGTCCTTTTATATATGCAGTTGGTGCTACTGTTGCTGATTTCGCTATCCACACATCTTCCCCTATTTTTTCATATTCATTTTCATCTAAAGTATTACCTAGTTCAATTATAAAATCATTAATTTTAGGTAGCACTTCCCAAGGATATGTTACTCCCTCAAATATTTTTGCTGCTATTGTTTCTTCTAAATTATATAAATTTTTTATTTTTACTTCTTCCATTATACTTTACTATCAAAAATTAGATTTTTGATAAATTCTCCTTTCTAAAAAATTTTATAAATTGTATAATATACTAGTATATTATACAATATTAATACTATTATTACAAATATTTTTTAGCTGTTATCACACTTGCAATTTTATGTAAAATTTGATATAATACCCCTTGTAACTTTAATAGCAAATGCTATTTTCACATTAATTCAGCTGTGTACAGCAGAAAGGGATATTATGTTTTTTTCTCGTAAAAAATCAAAAACTAAAACTTGCTCTTCTAATCTTGATCTTGTCTTTTTAGAAGAATTATCAAATGGTTCATTAATTTTTAAAATTATAGACTATGAGTATAATCCTGCCGGACATGTCGTTGTCACCCCTAAGCTTGATATTGCGATTATTAAAAGTGGTGTATATACATTTGATAAAGTTGACCGAGAACATTTAACAAAGCAGGCAGAATTATTTTATCGAGCAGCTAATAGATTTTAGTTACAAACAAAACCAAAGGTATTTACCAATTCCTTTGGTTTTATTTGTAATGCAATCGCTTAAAATTAATGATTACTGAAAAGTCAGATCCGAGGGGTATATATATTATTTTTGAAGTGAGCTTGTGGGGGGACCGGCAACTTACAGTATGTTATAGAATGAAACATAGTGGAATTCTATTACATACTGTTAGGCAGTTGGGACGAACGAAAAATAATATATATACCCCTCAGATCTGACTTTTCAGTAATCATTAATTTTAAGCGATTGCCTTATTTTATTTGATTTTCCTTTTAAATTTTGTTATACTATTTTCATTATGAAAAATGAAGAAAGATATAACCATTTAAACAAATATTTAAAAGAAAAATTCGGAGAAAGAACCTTAAAAATATGCATAGACGGTGGATTCACATGTCCAAACAGAAATGGCACCATTAGTACAAACGGATGTATCTTCTGCAGTGAGAAAGGTTCTGGAGATCTTATAAAATATAATAAAGATATTAGTAAGCAAGTAATCGACTATTTTTCAAGTTACAGAAGTGAAAGAGCAAACAAATTTATTGCTTATTTTCAAAATTTTACAAACACATATGATTCAATTCCAAATTTAAAATCAAAATATGATTCAGCCTTAATCGACGATAGAATTGTTGGCTTAGAAATCGCAACACGTCCAGATTGTATAAATGAAGATATTTGTAAATTATTAAAAAGCTATTCTGATAAATACTATGTATGTGTTGAATTAGGATTACAAACTTCTAATGATAAGACAGGAGCTTTAATAAATCGAGGCTATTCAAGTAATCAATTTACCGATGCCGTTAAGCTTTTGAATAAATATAATATTGATATTGTTGCACATATTATGGTTGGACTTCCTGAAGAAAATTTTGATGATGTAAAATCAAGTGTGGATTTTATAAATACTCATCATATTCAAGGAATAAAAATACACTCTACTTATGTTATTAAAAATACAGTTTTAGCAGATATGTATTTTAATGGAGATTATACCCCTATCACTTTAGATTATTATTTAAATGCTCTTACATTTATAATTACACACATCTCCCCTGAGATTGTAATTCATAGAATTTCAGGAGATGCTCCTAAAGATTTACTAATTGCACCTGAGTGGAATTTGCATAAAAAGTGGGTACTAAATGGGTTTGATAAAATTTTGAGAGAAAATGATTTATGGCAAGGAAAATATTATAAAAAGAAGTAGTAACTATTATTTAAAGTTACTACTTTTTGTTTCATTTTATCGATATAAGTTTAAATCTTCTATTTTATATATTTTAAACGTCTCTTTTATTGACATGAAATCTTTTGTACCATTTTGTGCATAATAATAAATCAATAATTTATTATTATCTCCACTAGAAATAGTTTTTCGCACATACTTATTAGCGGATTTTCTACCATTAACATCATCTTCATCTATATAATAATTTTTTACTACATTATATGAATAAAATTTATCTTTCTCCATACCTATTCTAAATCTTGTATCCATTTTAAATGTTATTAAATAAGTTGAATCTTTATCAATACTCATATAAATAGATCGATTATCTGTCTGTGTGCTATTATCTACTAGATTTATTTCTTGAATTTTTTGATTACTGTATGATATATCAGTTGCAGCATCTTTTGCCTCTATATTAAATACACTTTTAGATATTTTATACCATCCAGCATACACGTTTGTAGAGGTATTTATATTATCAAAATCGGCTAATTGTGTTAGATTTTGATCCATGTACCATCCGGCAAATGCATATCCTTCTCTTGTAGGGATTTGAGATTCATCTGCTGGATCATATCTATCTAAGTCAATTTCTCTTAATAATATTTCTCCATCATAAAATTTTATTTTTTTACTTTCTTCCATTTTTGCATAAAGAACCATAGAATTATATACATTTGTTCCATTAGAAAAACTATTTTTAAATTCTTTATCTGTATACCAATCTACAAGGGTCAATCCCTGTTCATCATAAATATAATTATGTGGATAATTATTTCTAATTGTTACTTCATTTACCAATTTATCATTATAAACATATTTTATTGTATGCTCTTTATTTTTTTCATGATTCAATAATGATTTATCATATGGCGGATCTATTTTTTCGTATCCATAACATCCGCTAGCTATCCAAAGTTCTCCTGTTTTAGGATCTACCCTTATTGTTTGAACTTCATATCCACCCTGATTATTTGCTATTGATGGGAATTTTTCATTATTTGATGTTGTTAGTACACTCCAATTTTCTCCTCCATCAATACTTCTAAGCAATCCTGTAGCTGTAGAAAAGTAATTTCCAGCTCCTCCAACATATATTACTGATGTTGAATTTGGATCAATTGCAATACTTTTGTAATTCATCACTCCTGTTGAATCTGTTGGCAGTGTTATTTTCTTTTTGGTTTTATTATTTATATCATACTTATATAAATATGTTGACTTTGAACCGCCAAGTATAAGTTGCTTGGATTAATGTATACATATTATTATTTACTTGATCATATGCTAAATCTATAATATATTCTCTTGCAATATTACTATCTGTATTCCAATGTCCTGTAGACAGCTCTGTCCACGTATCTCCATTGTCGTATGACACTACTAAATTTCCACTTTCATTTCCACCATATAGTTCTTTTTTTCCTTCATAATTGAATGTAAATACACTTGTACATCCATTCATTTTATTCCAAGTATATCCCTTATCTTTAGAGTAATATTCTGCTGCAAACAAAACATTTGGATTAGTAATTGATTGCAGAGAAGAATAATAAGTTGTTTCTGATACACCAGATACACTGAGTCCTGTATCTACCCATGTATCTCCTCCATCATGAGTATATGTTAAGGTTCCTCCATACCAGCTTTTATTTGCAAATCCATAAATAGTATTTTCATCAACTGCGAATCCTCCATATAAATTTCCTTTTCCTAGTATATTAATTCTTGAATATGTTTCTCCTCCATCTGTTGATATTACTCCTGTATAATCTTGTGCTGAAAAAAATAATAAATTATTATCATAATAGTTAAAATTAAATCTTCCCCCTTGCATCAAATTTGATATTCCACTTACTTGAATAAAATTTTTTCCTCCATCGCTACTTCTCATAAGTGTATCAGCTCCAAATGTTATTACATTATTATCATCACTAGGATCTATTATATAAGTTTTTTCCCTACTTAACCAGCTAGATTTATAAAATGTTGTATTATTATTGGCTATAGCCGTTTGCCAAGTCTTTCCTCCGTCAAATGATACTGATGTATCATTTACATAGTAGCTTTTTACATTTCTTCTATATTGAATAACAATATGATTAGGATTACTCTTCGAAACCTCTACGAATTGAGGCCATCTACTACTTCGATAATTTTCATTGGTTATTTTTGTCAATTCCCCATTTATTAAAGTATATATTCCATCCCATGTCTGTGCATATATAGTATTTCCGACTACGTCCAGCCCAGTAATTCCTTTCGAATAATCTACACTAGGGTCATTTTGTAAATAAGTTTCTTTTATTTCATATGTTTCTTTGTTTATTAAGAACAAACCATATTGATTCCCTATATAGATTTCTCCATTATCAGTTATTTTAACTATTCCATCTGCTAATTTGGCGTCATTTATAATAAGTGTAAATGTTTCTCCACCATCACTGGACTTATATAGTCCTACCTCATTTTCTTTTAACTGACTTTTTGTTTCAACCTCTACTTGGGGGTCTACTCTAATATCTGTATCTCTTTTATATGGTATAGAAAAATATACATCCATACTGTATCCTGTTTGACTATCATAACTTGTAGGATCAAATTCTAACCCATCCCATAAATATCTATATCCATATGTAGAAAAATTTTGTGTTTTTTTCCATGTTTCTGCCATATTATAACTTACATGCATACCACCTATTGAGTCTTTAAGACTACTTCCTAGCGCAAGAACATGATTTGTGTTATGTGGATCTATTGCAAACATTTCAACTCCTCTGGATACTATCCCACTATTTGCAGTCACCCATGTTTTTCCATGATCTGTTGATTTATACATTCCTGCAACATCTATACCATAAAGCATTAAGCTTCCTTCATTTGATGATTCTAATCCTACAGGCCATTGACTTCCAGCACCTGTAATTCCATATTCAGTCATAGCTTTATTTGCCATTAAAATTCTATCATATGTAACATTATTATTTTGTGGTGTAATTTGCTCAAAAGTATATCCTGGAAAACTAGTATCAGATACTGTTATTTCTTTTTCTTCTTTATCATTATAAACATATTTTACTAATAAAGATAAGTCTGTTAGGTTTATTATCTTATTATTATTCATGTCAGCTATATTGGAATATTCGATAGTTTTTAGCTCAATTAATATTTCTTCCAATATATTTACATCTAGATAATCTATTTGTCCATCTTTATTTATATCTCCAGCTTCTGTCGAATTTGCAAATGTGTAAATTTGTTTTATAGATATACTTATAATTAATAATATTATCATTGCAAGTATATTTCTATTTATTTTTTTATTTTTTATATAAATCACTATTTCAATTGCAATCATAATTATAATTGCATATACAATTATATTACTTTTTCCTGTGTTTGGTAAAATTTTATCTGATATATTTTCTTCTTCAATTATATTATTAATTAAATTCTCTTTTTCTATTTCTTGTATTTTACTTTCATTTTCATTGTTTTGTTCTAATTCATTATTTTCTGCATTAGTATTATTTTTATTATCTGCGCTAATATTTTCACTCTGTTCTGTTTTATACACATTTATTTTAAGTTCTAATTGTTCTGAAGAAATATCACTTTCACCATATGATGTTGTTATATCTTTTATTTTTATTATAGTATCTCCTAAATTTGCATCTGTTTTGACTTTAAAATGTATTTGCAATATATCTTCCGCTTCTTTACTTCCTTCTTTTTTTATTGTTATTAATTGTCCATTTTCTTTATTATATTTAAAATCAGTCCATGAATTTAAACAATAAAAATTATTTTCGTCTATCTCTTCAAAAATAGATTTATCATAATCTATTTTTGCTTTATATGTATTTATTTCATCTTCCATATCAGTATATTCTGCTGTACCTATATTTACAATTAATTCATCATTTTCCTTTACTTTTTGTTTATCACTTTCTATATCAAATTTAATAATTGAATTTGCATTTACCTTTGTAAATGACATTATTATAATTATTAGTAGTAGTATAAAAATTAATCTTTTCTTCATTTCTTCCTCCCTTTACTATGTCATTTTCTTTATATTACCATAAAATAAAAATATTGTAAATTCACAATATTCCTTTTAATTTACTCAATGAAATAACCTAAATTCTTGATTTTTTCTATATAAGTTGATATAATTCGCAGTATTGAAGAAAAGAGGTTATAAATGGAAAATGCACAAAATTTATTAAAAAAATACTTTGGATATGAAAGTTTTAGACCTGGTCAAGATCAAATAATAAGTCATATCTTAGATGGAGAGGACTGTTTAGGCATAATGCCAACAGGTGCTGGAAAATCAGTATGTTATCAAATCCCAGCAATGCTTTTACCTGGTGTAACAATTGTAATTTCTCCTCTTATATCACTTATGAAGGACCAAGTTGATGGTTTAAATGAAATTGGAATTCCTGCAACATATATAAATAGTACTCTTACAGATTCAGAGTATTCACAAACAATTGAAAATATTTTATATAATGTTTATAAAATAATTTATGTAGCACCAGAAAGATTAAATTCAGACACCTTTATAAATCTTTTAAATAGATTAGATGTTTCTATGATTACAATAGATGAAGCTCACTGCGTTTCTCAATGGGGACATGATTTTAGACCAAGCTACAGAGAAATTGCTAATGTTATTTTAAATTTAAAAAAGCGTCCTATTGTATCAGCATTTACTGCTACAGCAACACAAATTGTAAAAGATGATATTATAAATTTATTACATTTATCTAACCCATTTACTTTAACAACAGGATTTGATAGAAAAAATCTAAACTTTTGTGTTGAAATTCCTGAAAGTAAAAAAGATTTTATTATAGATTTTATAGAAAAAAACTCTAAAGATTCAGGTATAATTTATTGTCTAACCAGAAAAACAGTTGATAATTTATATGAAGGACTGCTTAATTTAGGTTATAATGTTTCAAAATATCATGGTGGGATGAGCGAAAATGCTAGAACAAAATCACAAGAAGATTTTACATATGATAGAACTCAGATAATGGTAGCAACAAACGCATTTGGTATGGGAATTGATAAATCTAATATAAGATATGTAATTCACTATAATATGCCAAAGGATTTAGAAAGTTATTATCAAGAAGCTGGTCGTGCTGGTCGTGATGGTGATAATTCTAAATGTATTTTACTTTTTAGTAGAGCTGATATTGTTACAAATAAATTTTTAATAGAACAAACAACTTCTGACTCTAATCATAAAATTGAATATGATAAATTAAATGATATTATTGATTATTGCAATACAGACAAATGTCTTAGAAAATATATTTTAGAATATTTTGATGAAACTCCAACATTTGATGATTGTAATAATTGTAGCAATTGCTTATCTGAAATAGAAACAACTGATATAACACTTGACTCTAAAAAAATATTATCATGTATAAAAAGAATGAATGAGAGATTTGGTTCAGGCTTAGTTACAGATGTTTTAAAAGGTTCAAAATCTGCAAAAATAAAATCATTTGGTTTTGATAATTTATCAACTTATGGAATTATGAGTGAATATACAAAAGACACAATAAAAGATTTAATTTATTTTTTAATTACTGAAGGCTATATTAAATGTGTTGGAGATAAATATCCTATTTTAGTTTTAGATAATTCTGCTAATGATATTTTGTTTAAGGACAAGCAGGTTTTAATAAAGAGAAAAATTGAGAAAATTATTCCTAAAAATGTTGCGACAAATTCTAAAGAAGAACTTGACTATGATAATAATTTATTCGAAATTTTACGAAGTCTTAGAAAAGAGATTGCTGAAATTAATGGTATCCCGCCATTTATTGTGTTTACAGATGTTTCTTTAAAAGAAATGTCCACATATTTCCCAACAAATGTGGAAAATATGCTTGAAATAAGCGGTGTTGGTGTTAATAAATTGGAGAAGTATGGTAATATTTTTATAGAAACTATTAATAAATATGTTGTAGAGAATAATATCGAAGTTCAAGGAAGAAAGGTTAAAAATTCTAAAGATTCTTTAGTTTCAGATTCAATTTCTGATGATACTGAATCTAAAAATGCTCCTGCTAAGGTTAAGGAAGATACTCGCGTTGTTTCTTATAATTTATATAAAGATGGGAATTCTATTGATGAGATTTCGAAAGTTCGTGGTTTGAAAAGACAGACTATTGAGGGACATCTTGTTAAGTGTTATGAACTTGGAATGGATGTTGATTTGGAGAAGGATATTCATGTTGAGTTTGAGGGGATTATTTTTGATGCTATTGATAATCTTGGGTTTGATAAGTTGCGTCCTTTGAAGGATTTTCTTCCTAGTGATGTTAGTTATTTGGATATTAATTATTTTGTTGTGAAATATAAAAAAAATCGATTGTTATAAAAGGTATCGGTGGACATCTTCTGCTCTTATATACACAATATTCTTACCTTAAAGGGTGGGAGATATTGCGTATATAAAAGCAGAAGATGTCTAGTGAATTTAAGTACTTTTCTATTTTGTTTTTTTATTATTTAATGTTTAGTTCTTGTAGTGTTTTTCCGTCTATATTTTTTAATGTGATTTTGTTTTCTTCTAATATTAAGTAGCTATGTTCTGTGTTGCATTTTGGTAGTGATATTGAACCTGGATTTGCGAAGATGTATCCTTCTTTTTCTTGTATGAATCCTTGGTGTATGTGCCCATATATTAGTATTTCGAAGTCCTCATATGGTATGTTTTCTATGTTGTATTTATGTCCGTGTGTGAAGTAGATTTTTTTGTCGTTTATTTCTATTAGTATGTGGTCTTCGAATTTGAATTCTGATATCATTTCGTCTACTTCTGCATCGCAGTTTCCTTTTACTACTGATAATTTGTCTTTTAATGAGTTTAGAATTTGTGCGACTTTCATTGGTCCATATTCTTGGCTTAGCTCGTTTCTTGGCCCGTGGTAATATATATCTCCTAATAAGATAATTTTGTCTGGTTGTTCTTTTTCATTTATTTCTTTTATTTTTTCTGCATAGTATCCAGAACCGTGAATATCTGATATTACTAAGACTTTCATCGTTTCCTCCTTTTTTATCTCCATATTTCTCCATTTATATGGCTTGTTAATGCCATTATAAATGCATTTTTTGTTAAATCTATCCTTGATATTTCGTCTTTTGTCAAAATATTTATTCCTCCTTTTCCTTTGCTTAATTCATTTCCACTGAATATTTTATCCATTACTTTTCCTAGTTCTATTTCTTTTATTTCATCAATATATTTTTCTGGTATTGGGAATCCCTGACTTGTTCCTACACTTTGAAATCCTTTTGAATCCTCTATAACTACAGCATTTATATCAATCCAATCTCCTAAAAGATTTGTTATTCCTGCTTCTGATGCTATATAAAAATCTGCTTTTATGCTCTTTTCTGTGGCATATTTTTTAAGATTTTTTACTCTGTTTTTTGCTCCTTGAAAAATCTCTTCATTTACTGGTTGATTTGATACTTCTGATTCTACCGATATTCCTTCTATTTCTATGTCTGTAAAGTATTTTTCAAATGCTTGTTTTGCTCCTTCAATTTTTCCAGGATTTTTTGTTCCCATTAATATTTTCATTCTTTGCTCCTTTTAATTTATATATTCTTTTATAATATCATAAAGTTTATGTGTTGGAAGGCCTACTACACTTGTATAGTTTCCTTCTATTTTATCTACAAATACACAAAATTCATTCTGTATACCGTACGCTCCTGCCTTGTCCATTGCTTTTCCTGAATCTATCCATTTATCTATTTCTTTATCTGAGATATCTTTTAGAAATACTTTTACTTCATCATATGTTTTATATTCTTTGTATTTGCCTTCTTTTTCTACAATAACACTAAGTCCTGTTATTATGCTATGAGTTTTATCTCCTTCTAACAATTCTTTAATCATTTGTTTAGCATGATTTCTGTCTTTTGGTTTGCCATATATTTTTCCATTTTTAGTTACAATAGTATCTGAACCAATTATTATTCTATCACCATTAGTTTTTTCATATATATCCTTTGATTTTGCATAGGCTAATCTTGTTACTTGTTCTTGTAATGTTAATCCTTCTTCTAATTTTTCGTCTATTCCGCTTACCATGATTTCAAATTTAGGTACTATTAACTCTAGCAATTCTTTTCTTCTGGGTGAAGCTGATGCTAATATAATTTTCATTTTAAATTACTCCTATCAATATTTTATAGTTTGTTTGGTTCTGGATACTCTACTCCAAATGTTTCTACTGTTACTTTTTTCATAACAGGTGGTTCTACTGGTCTATCTTTTCCTCCACCAAAAGGACTTCTTGTAATTACTCTTGATTTTACTATTTTATCTACTACATCCATCCCTTCTATTACACTTCCAAATGCTGCGTATTTTCCATCTAAGAATTCTGAGTCATCTGTTACTATAAAGAATTGTGAACCTGCACTGTCAGGTGCCATGCTTCTTGCCATTGATACTATTCCTCTTACATGTGGGATGTTGTTTTCTATTCCGTTTTCTTTGAATTCTCCTTTTATTGAGTATCCTGGCCCTCCCATTCCTGTTCCTTCTGGGTCTCCTCCTTGTGCCATGAAGCCTGGGATTGTTCTGTGGAATATTAGTCCATTGTAGAATCCTTTTTGTATTAGGCTTATAAAGTTATTTACTGTTTCTGGTGCTTTGCTTGGGTATAGTTCTAGTTTTATTATTCCTCCATCTTCCATTTCTATTGTTACTATTGGTTTTTTTGTATTTTCATTCATTTTTAATTTTCCTTTCTTTTTTTATTTGTATTTTATCATAAATTTATGATGATTCATAGATGTAAAGATGAAATTGTATAAAAATAAGACTACTTATTTGTAGCCTTATTCCTGTATATATTTATTGTTTTGATTTTTTATATGTCTTATACCCCCAATAACCTCCTCCGCCTAATAATCCTAATGTTAAAATTCCTCCTATTGGATTTGAATCTTGGGAATTACTATTGATAGTATTATTTACTTTATTATTAGCTGTATTGTTTATAGTTGATGTTTTTATTATTGTTGTATTTTCTGTTTTTTCCTTTTCTTTTATACTTATTTTTATTGTATTTGTTTTTCCATTGGCTGTGCTTGCAGTTATTTCTACAGTTCCAGCTTTTTTTGCTGTAATTTCTCCTGTTGTACTAATTGTTGCAATGCTTTCATCACTTGTTTTCCAATCGATATTTTTATCTGTCGTGTTTTCTGGTGTTATTGTTGCAGTTATTTTTTTGTTTTCTCCTACTTCCATGCTTTCTATATTTTCGTTTATTTGAATTCCTGTTGCTGCAATAGATGATGGTGTCGTAGTCGTCGTTGTTGTGGTTGTTTTTGTGCTTGTGCTTGATGAAGTTGATTTACTATTATTACTGCTAGATGATTTTGAAGATGAAGAGCTTGATGTTGTGCTTTTTTTAGATGAATATGGACAAACTCCATTTGTGTGTAAATGTGGTGGATTTCCTCCACAGTGATAATGGTAGCTTCCTAGTCCACTTTTATTTTTATTGTCTTTATGCCCTCCACTTGAATCTGTTCTTCCTGAATGGCTATATGCATTTAGTCCTATTGATATTATGCTTGTGGCTATTAGTAAGATTGATATTATTTTTCTTTTATTCTTTTTCATATATATCCCCCTAGAATATAATATCACTTTTATAGCAAATCTTTTGTCGAAATTTGTAGTTAAATTATATTTTTTGGCAGATGTTGTATTTACAAATTATTTTTTTCTAACTTGATTTCTTCAAATCTTACTATATTATAATTTATAAAATATTTTATCATATTGAAAGATGTAATAAGCATTATAAAATTCTTATTTTGCTATTTTTGTATTATTTTAAAAATATATTTAATCTTTCGATAAGTTTATCCCTTAATTTATAAATATCAATAATTTCATTAATTTCATATTTAACTTCATTCTTGTCTTTATCTGGAATAATTACGAATTTTACACTTTCTTTCAAATATACTCTACAAATCCATTTTGTAACTTTATTTTCGTAAAGTATTCCAAAATAACTATATGTATCTTTATAATATATATCATTTGGACTTATAAATTCAGACAATATAGATTTTACTATATAATAACTTTCTAATTCTTCATTTGTTGTAACTATACTTTCTTCTTGAGAGATATCAATGCTATCTTCTGTGCTTGTTTCAACATTTGAATTATTAAGTGCATTCTGTAATTTTTGATTTACTAATGTATTGATATAATACTTAACAGATTTCTTTAATATTGGTCTATATTTTTCTATTATATTTTGAGTTTTAACTCCTTCATAAACTCCTTTATTTAGTATTAACTTAATAAAATCATCTGATGGATTGATAAATTCTTCTGATAATATTTTTTCTATAGAACTTACATACTTCAAATTAGAAGCAGAATTAATTATTGTATTAATATCAAAAGTCTCTTTGCAAAACTTTTTCAATTCTACCACATCATTCTCTTTTAACTCTAGAAGATTTATTTCTAAGAATGGTATTGTATCCATTTTATTTGTTTCTTCCAAATCTGTATAAAACTTATACTTTATTCCATTTGTTAATATTGCAATTTTTGCAGTTGTAGTTCCAAAATATCTAAATAATTGCGAATCATGTTTTTGTAAGTTTTCTTTTACTGATTTTGCTTCAATTAATATTGTTGGTTTACCCTTAATATTAATTGCATAATCTACTTTTTCTCCTTTTTTTATCCCAACATCTGCAACATATTCTGGTATAAATTCATAAGGATTAAATACATCATATCCTAGTAAACTAAAAAATGGCATAATTAATGATGTTTTTGTCGCTTCTTCCGTATTAATTGATTGTTTTAACTTTTCTACTCTTTCAGTAAATTCTTTTATTTTTTCTTCAAAATTCATATTTACCTCCATTATTTAAGAAATTTTAATTATTATATATCATAAATATTTGCCAAAGTTTGTCGAAACTTGTAAAAAGTTATAAATTTCGACAAAAAAGTACAACTCTTAAAATAAGTTGTACTTCTGATTTAATCTTATTGAATTCTTTTTCCTCTTTTTTTATTTTATATTCTCATAAACTTAATTTTCCTTTTGATTCTATTGGCTCATCAAATACTACTTTTCATATCTATTTAATACTTTATCTAATTCAATTTCTGCTTTTTTCACAAAATAATTATCTGTATAAATTGGTATTTCTATTTCATTAACTTTTTGAATTAATTTTTCTATTGTATCAATGCCTTCTTTTTCTTCAGTCTCTATTTCTATCAAATTATCTCCATCTTTTATATCTTTAATTGCTAATTTAAATCCATCTTTTTCATATACTATGTCATTTTCTTTGATATTCATAATTTCTTTGTATCCTATTGCTTTTAATAATTTTTTAGCATCTTCTATTTTTAATATTTCACAATTAATTGCTTCTTGGTTTAATATGTTTCCAGATTTATCAAAGTTTTTAATTTTAAATGTTATTATCTTATTTTCTCTGTTTGATATTTTTCCTCTTATATCTCTTACTAATACTGCTTTTTGTAAAATTTCTCTTGTATTCATTTTTTCTAGTTTTAATGTTTCTGGTATGAAATATGTGTCATTCATTGAAAATTTATCTACTATTTTAAATCCTTTTTCTTCTATTATTTTATAGAATTCATTTAGCTCACATTTTATTTTTACTGTTATTTCATTACTTTCTTTTAAACTCATTTTTTATCCTTCCTTTTAATTTTATTTATAATTCAAAGTAATATAATTTTTCTCCATTTTCTATTTCTTCAGTGTATTTTGTTTCAAATTTTTCATATTAGTTTTCTAATCTTGTTCTTACATATATCTTTTTGAAATTTCTTTTTTTATATCACAAATGTAAAATTTCTACAATAAAACCTTTAAAATTTGCTTATATTTTTATTAAAAATAATAGTAATCTTTCATACTGGCATCTACTCTTTTTTACGAACAAAATTCCACTATAGCGATGTTTTAACTAGAAAAAATATTATTCTAAAGGCTATCAATATATGGAATTAAATAATTGTTAATCAATTCCATTCTTATTTTAGGATTATATACTAATGAACAAGTCATACATATTACTATATTATCATCTGGTATAACTGCTATAAGAGATCCTCCAACACCATTTGCGCAGTATGAATCAAACTTTCCTGTGTTATATTCTTTTCTTATAATTTTTATAGTTTCGTTTTTATGATATATCCACCATAAATATCCATAGTTTTTTTCTCGTTCTTTAGTCATTTCTTTAATGTATTTTTCTGATACAATTCTTTTTCCGTCATACATTCCATTATTTAACACCAATAATCCGATTTGAGCAAATTCATCTGTTGTAAGAGATAACCCCCATCCAGTTGTATAATAGCCATTATGATCTTTTGCCCATCCTCTTATATTTCTTGTTTTATAAAATTTCTCTTGTGATTCTCTGTCATGTATAGGCGCATCAGGAAGATCTTTTATTCCTAACGGATTAAATAGATATTCTTGAGCAAATTCCTTTAAGCTCATATTTGTCGCCTTTGTTAAGATGTTTGATAATACTTGAATACCTACTGTTGAATAGTGGAAGTTCTCTCCAACTTGTTCTTTGCCTCCAATTAATTCAAGTATTTTTTCGCCCCAGTTTTCACTTGTAAATACTTTAGTGTATGGCTCATACTTATATTTATAAGGAACTGTCATTGTTAGAAAATGTTCTATTGTTAAATCTTTTAGTTGTTCTTGATTTCTCTTTAATTTATAATCCGGGAAAAAATCTAACACTTTCTGATTAACACTTTTTATATAACCTTTATCTATTGCAATGCCAATTAATATAGAAACTACACTTTTTGCTATTGAAAAAGTATGAACTGATTCATCTTTATTTGCATTATTAAAATATTCCTCATATACTTTCTTATTATTTTTATAGGCAACTATTCCTAATGTATTACTATATTCTTCACATACAATTTTTCTTATTTTTTCTTTCATTTCTTTTCTCCTAAAATATTGTTTTTATATTCTATTTCCTATTCGTAACTACATATTACATTATTTTAGATTGTTATACCCGACTTTTTGTGCTATTTTTTGTCTAATTTATTTAGTATCTTATCTCAGAAGCAATTTTCTATCAACTACATCTGTTATGTTTTGACTCTTAATTTAAATGGATATAAAAGCAAATAATTATATTATTACTTGCTTTTATATTTATTCAATATCCTTGTATATTTATTGTTTTACTTTACTGTTTTTACTTAGTCTAATAACTAGAATTGATAAAATTACTGTTGTGATAATGCTTGCTTCAATTCCATAGCTTCCGCCCATTAAAAAATTTTTATCAGCACTAAAACTTAATAAAGAAAAATTATTGGTAGTACCACTCAAATTTAAACCTATTATTCCAAATAATACAAAATTCCAAATACTATGGAATCCACTACATGCATAAATGTTTTTATATTTAAGCATTAAGTAAGAAAATACATAGGTTACTAATAATAAATTAATTATAGCTACTATTCCTATTAATAGACCATCTTCTAAAAAAGATGAAAGATGTGGAAAAGTAAATGCTATAAAACTAATTAATATTGATAAATGTTTTCCAATTTTTTTATTCAATTGTGTCATTAAAAAGCCTCTACATAATGTTTCTTCCATAGCTCCTTGAATGATAAATCCACCAAGGAATAAAAATAGTAATTTAAAATCTATATTTTTATTAAATCCCTCAAAATGAACTTGTCCAAGCAACATTAATATTCCAATAATAATAACTAAACTAATTATTGCTGGTAAAAAACCTTTAACATAGTCAATTACCTTTTTATTAAATCCTAATTCATCTATACTTGATTTGTTGACTTTTTTTATAAATATCATAGCTGTAAATATACTAATTATATATCCATAATATTTAAATAATAACATGGTATTTTCATCCATCATTTCACCATTAAGTACATCATAGCCAAGAGCATAATGCAAGCCGATTACAATGCCTTCAGCCACTAACATACCCACAATATATATAAAAAGATATTGCAATATTACTTTTATTATGTATAATAGTTTATCATCTGTATCTGTATTATTAAACGGATTAATAATACTTACTACTT
The DNA here is from genome assembly GCA_017410505.1 of Clostridia bacterium. GTDB lineage: Bacteria > Bacillota > Clostridia > TANB77 > CAG-508 > CAG-269. Next base: position 64,007 of record JAFQQR010000044.1, read on the forward strand.
TCTTAAACATAATTACCACCCTTCATTAATTTAAATTTAAATTATTTTGGGCAAAAAAATTATCATTGTTATTATGTCTATTATAAGCATAATTAAAAAGGCAATACCTATAACTTTAACTATTTTAACAGCCATACTGGTTAATTTTTCTGTATTACTAACTTTTTCAACAACTGTATCTCTTATATCTGTATCTAGTAATTCATCTAAACTAACTTTAAATATTTCTGATAGTTTTTTTGCTTGTTTAATATCTGGAGTTGTTTCCTCTAACTCCCATTTTGAAATTGTTTGTCTTGTTACATTTAATTGCTCTGCTAATTGTTCTTGTGAAAGATTTAATTTCTTTCTTAAATTTAGTATTTTGTTTCCTAAACCCATCTTTTTCCCTCCTTCGTAAAATATTTTATAAGTTTTTACATTTTTTATCTACCAATTTTCGTTGGAACTTGCGCAATTTTTCTTAACATTCCCTGTAAATTGCAATTTATCTTGCACTTTTTCTTTACATTTTATTTATTTAAAATATTCCTTTCTTTTAATAGAATAGCTTAATTTTAAAATTTTTGCAATAAAAATAAACCCTGCTTATTAAACTTTTTTGTCTAATAATTGGGGTTCACTTCATTGAAATAAATCTATAAATTATAATTTATTACTACTTTTTGTCTCTTTCATTATTTTATTTGTTCCAAATTTACTAATTCATTTTTTCTAAAAGTCATTTTTAACAAACAAGGGGATGTTATATCTAAAACGGTATCATTATATACTAATTTAACATCTTCATTTACTTCACACCAATTTAATAAGAAAAATTTTATTGAACCTCCGATGACTTATAACTGCAATTTTCTTTCCTTCATATTCTTTCAGGATTCTATCGAAGAATTTAGTCATCCTTTGTTTTGTATCTTCTGCACTTTCGCCATCAGAAGTCTTAAATTCTCTATCTAATAATTGTTCTTGAGATGGATCTCTTGTACTTTTATCCTTCATAAATTCTCCTAATTCTTCTAAATTTCCTAGTTTTCTTTCGCTTAAATTACTATCTAAATTAATAGGTAAATTATTAGTATTAGCAATATATTTTGCGGTAGCTTTTGCTCTTGTATAACTACTTGACCAAATAACATCAATATTATTTAACTCAATATTTTCGCTTAATCTCCTAGATTGTTCTTCACCATGTACAGATAATATTTCTTTTTCATTAATCATTTGTGAATCTTCATTTGTATTTCTAATTCCATTCTCATCAACAGTTTCAGCATGTCTAATTAAATAAATTATAGTATCTTCCATTTTCAACAACTCCACTAATTATTTTTTATATTTTTATTATATCAGTAAAAAATGATTTGTATAGCTAATTTTCTTTTATTAAATCGGTATAATATATAATTTCTTTTTGAAACTTTAAACTTCCACATAATGTTATTGTTTTCATTATTATACCTACCTCTCAATTTGTATTCGTTAATATTTATCAATTCCTGTTCCATTTTTTAAATAAATTTGAATTTGTCTTATAATATGAGGTATATTATAATTTCCGGCAAATTTTTCGTTATTTAATAATTCATCACTTATAATTACCCATTCTAATTTATTTTTTTCTTCTATCAAATTCACTTTGTGCTTTAAAATACCATAATAAACTTGTATGTTATTTTCATATTTAAAATAGTTTAAATCCATAAAATGGTCTAATTCTATATCATTGCGAGAAATTCCTGTTTCTTCAAATAATTCTCTATATGCTGCATTATCATTGGATTCATCTTCTTCTACTTTACCACCTACAAAATTATACAATCCTTTATATGGTTCTTTTGCTCTAATGCAAAATAGAACTTTATTTAAACTTTTATTAAATACAACTATTAAATTTAATTTTTTCATACACACAATCTCCCTAATACTTACTATTTTATTGTTTGTATAATATTACAAAGGCATATAAATACACTAAACTATCTACTTTATAACATCTTATTTGTTATCTATTTCTCATATATTCTTCAACTAACGGTATTCTTGCTTTATCTTTCTCTCGATTGCTATTTTTCAAAAAGTCATAATACATTTCAATACTTTGAAGATTATAATTACCATATTTTTCTATTTTCCATTGTTCTTTTGTTTCAAGCACACATTCAATTTTATCGTTTACTATATACCAACCATTTGACTTTTCTTTCAAGTTATAATTATTTTTTAATTCTTGTAATCCTTTCTTAGTAACTGCAATATCTAAGTCACCTGCATCTGCATATATGCCACGTATAACTAATGCTCCACTTGATAAAATCCAGTACTCATTTTTATCTAATTTTAAACTTTCAATCAATTCTATTAATTCTTCTTTATTCATTCTTTTTTCCATAATTAACTTTCTCCTACAAATTATCATTTACATTACTTTCTATAAATTTATTTCATTTCATATTCCCACAAACTCAACTTTCCTTTTGCTTCTATTGGGTCTTTAAATACTTCTACATTTTCTAACTGCCAACCATAGTTTTCTTTAAAGGAACTATCCGTATATATATCTTTATTCTCTTTTAATAACATTTCTTTAAATTCTGGTGACATTTTTACACAATCCACTAATGTTACCTTTCCTAATATTTTTCCTGTTGGTATATCTTCTGGTATATATTTAGTTAATCTCTTCATTGCTTCTTTGTCTATCCCTTTTCCTGCATGAATTAGCAAATTTCCTCTATATTTTGTTTGCCAACTTCTGAATTCAAATCTTTTATCTTTTTGCATTATCAATGTAGCCCATGGTTGTTTTATTGTTAATACTTTCATAATTCCCTTTCTTTAATTTACATAATTTTTACCATTTCAACATTTTTCTCTCATATTATTCTTATACAATACTTTTATAAATTTTAAGGAGGTATATAATGGAAAAAGAAAAAGAACAAGAACTTAGTAACATTTGGGGTTACTTAGGTAATTTAGAAGGTGCTTTATTTAAATTAGAAGAATTGCAAGATTTACTTGTTATATTAGAAGAAGGATATTTTGATAAAGACCATGTGGATTTAAACAATGCTAGTGATATGTATACTTTGTGGAGAGATTATAAATATCGCCAAAGTTTATTGTTTACAATTAATCGTTGCTTAAATCTTTATAACTCTGAATTAAGTGAAAGTATTTATAAGATTTATGATTCTGTAAAATCTTTAAAATCTCAATCTTCTAATAATGAACAAAAGATAGCCCATATTAATAAAATAGTTGCCTAAGAAGATTCTTTGTTGAATCTTTTTTTGTTTAGAACATTTCTCTATTATATAATTCTTTTGCAAAATCTTTATAGTTTTCTAATTCATCATTAATAAAATCTATATCTAGTTCTGCTCTTCCTTCATCCTCTTCATATCCCCATGTTCTCCACAATCTTCTGGATATGCACCGTATTTAGCCTTCACACATACTGGATATTCTATTTTTTTATTTACTTCTTTTTCTATTATAATATCATGCACCCAATCATCTCCAAAGTCATATACAAATTTCATTCTTTTATATTTTTTTAAATATTTATTAATCTTATCTTTTCCAGAATTCTGCGTTTTTCCTCTTATACTTTTTATAACATATTCATCTTCTGTAGGTACTTCTATGAATTGCCCAATCTCATGTAAAGTCTCACCTACTTTAAATTCATATAAATGATAGCCACACCATTCAAATGCAATTTCTATAATTGCTGCTAAGTCATTAAATGTTATATTTGCTGGTATTCGCAATCTTCTCTATGTTGGAGGATGAGATTCTCTTATTGTTACTTTTATCTCATAATATTTATCCATAATAGTTTCTCCTTATCGTTTTCCTCAATTATACCACTTCCTGTGAATTATTTAAATACATTTACCGTAAAAATGTGTCTAGCCACGCCAAGTCTTGCCCAACTATGACAATTTCGACTAAAAATGCAAGAAAAAAGCACTTGCTGTAATCTAGCAAATGCTTCTTATTTCTTTCGTTGCATGAGATTGACTCGAACCATCGACCTTCGGGTTATGAGTTGACATAACTCAGGTTTTGAAAATTTAAGAAAAGTTTAGTTTTTATTGGTATTTCAGTACTTTCAGAGTTTTGCTTTTTCGGAACATTTGTGCGATTTTTGGAATTTTGGGGAGAATTTTTCACCAAAATCTCCCCAAGAAAAAATGGTAAAAATTGGAGGTAAAATTTATGAAAAACAAATTATCAAATAATGAATTAAATGATTTATTATCAGATTGGATTATTTTTAGAGATGAGGAATTAGCAAGATTAACAAAAGAGGATAAAAAGCATCTTTTACACTTTGATGAACTTGAGGACAAGCTTATAAAAAGCCTTCCTTACAAGAACAGAGAATTTGCAAAGAAAATATTAGAACAAATTTATGATGACTTTTTAGATTTTTGTAGTTATTACAATGATAAGTATTATAGAGCAGGTTTTGGTGATTGCTTAAATTTAGTTATTATGAGTTTAGGTGGTAAACATTATGGCTCTTAAAAGATATGGTATGCTTTTAAAGAAATATTTGAAAGAATTAAATCCTATAAAATATAGCAGACTTACTATTGATGGTAGTCTTATGTTTTTTTTGTATGATGAAGAAAAGTATTTGTATAAGTATGCAGATATGGTGCGACTTTTCTTAAAATATCAGCACCCAGAGCCTAAAACTCACGAATTTATCGTAATGGCTCAGTATAATAATATGATTGATAATATGGTGGAAGAGTATGTAAGAAATGAAATTATGAAGATTGTGTAGAATAGTAAAAAGCCCTATTGGGCTTTTTCTTCTGATATTTTTTTTACAATCGCATCCTTCATTTCTTTAATCATATCCAAGATTGGTTGAGCAAACTTGTCAGCTTTCATATCTTCTTCTGTCATTTCATTTTCAATTTCAAAATCTTCAGAATAGTCTTTAAAGATATTCTCATAAAATTGATTTCCATTAAATTCTAAAGTCTCTTTTAATATAATAAATTTATCTACACCATCTAATTTTAGCTTATATGAATTATCATCAAAATAATATTTATATATTTTTTTCATATCTTTTCCACCTTTCATTTATAGTATCAATACCTCCATCAATATTTTCAGATATAATATTCAACATATCTATGAAATCATCTTTATACTCAAGGGCTCCATAATTTATCTGGATTTCTCCATCTTTTTTCTCAATAAAAATCACATTATCAACATCTAGATTTACTATAAATTGTGGATTATGAGTTATAATAATTATTTGTCTATGATTACTCATCTCCTTAAAATCTTCTAATAAAAATTTTTTTATAGATGTTTGTGAGACATCATCTTCTGGTTGATCAATAATATATATCCCTTCATCCTTATCTTGATAAGATAATATTTCAAAATATATTTTTGAATTAAATCCTGAAGACATTTCTTTTGTTTTGTCCTCTTCATCTTTATTTATTATAGTATTTTTTATTTCAAAATCTTCGTTAATATTAGCTTCAATCAATTTTCTATAATATTCAATCTTATCATCGCTCTCTTCTGGATCATCTGGTAGCATATCTTCTAAATTATCACTATCTATTTTATCTATATCTAAATCTTTATACTTTTTCTTAAAAGGTTGTCTTATTTTTTCAATAATATAATCATTCGATATTTTTGATACACTACATTTTGCAACAAATTTATAATCACCTATTATATTAGTACTTATATCTAATTCCTTTTCCTCTAATTTTGGTTCATATTTTTCTATATTTTTTTGAGTAGTAAGTATTTTACATATATTCTCAACTAATTTATTTTTTGCATTTTTATATATTTCAAATTTTTTATCTTCATCTGTTTTTATTTTTTCTATTCTATCTTCCGTTTCTCTAATAACATCATTTATTACATTTATTTTTACAATTTCTCTTTCTGTAGTTTTTTTATAATTACCATATTTAGTATTCAATTTCTCAAATTCTAATTTAAGTTCATTTATCCTTGTAATATCTTCTTTATCTAATAATTTTGTATCTTGCAATATTAAATTTATTTTATTTAATATAAAATTATAATTATCTAATAATTCTTTATATTTCTGTAATTTCATACTCAAATCTATATCCACGTTGTTAAATGTTACAGAATTACTTTTTTCTTTTCTTAAATATATTTTAAAACTATTAATATTATTTATATAAGTTTTAAATTCTTTTTTTAGTTTTAAGTAATTTATAAAATTAGAAACTTCCTGTAAAACTAATTGTTTCTCAAATATAATGTTGGGTGGCACTGGAAAATATTTTTTTAAAAAATCTGTACCAGTTAATTTTTTTTGTTCAAACTTTTCTCTTATGCCTCCTTGTTTATCAAATTCATATATCATTTTTTTATCAATCTTTGTTTTTATATCAATTCCATTTGCCTTTAAATATTCTTCATAATTCTTTTTCATTTTGGTTTTGTTGCTCAAATAAGAATATCCGGTTATTTTATGTATTAACAACGATTTACCTATAGAATTATCTCCTATTATTACATTGATTCCCTTTGATAATTCAATTTTTTTATTTATACTATTTATTTCAATTTCAATATCTTCCATCAACTTATTAGAAGCAGTAAAGAAACTATTAATGTATTTAATTCTTCTGTAATCAGTCATAGCCATACTTACTCCCCTAAAGGTTGGCAAACATTTCAAATATGTGAACTTAAATTCATCATCCTCTGGATAATTGTTCCAATCATGACAGTCACTTCCAGTAATAAATCTTATATCATTTTTTTTGAATTTTTCTTTATTTTTTTCTAGATAGTGTTTATTAAATATTTCATTTTTACTACTTTTAAATTCAAATGAATCAAAATAATCTACAAATACCAACTCTTCTAGTTTTTCTTCACCTAAAGATAATACATCATTTTTTTTAGGTTTACCAGTAGAAGATAAAGTGCCTTTTTGATGCGCTATCATTATATTACTTAAATTGATTTCTTTCATTATTTCTAGAAATTTCTTCTCCGTATAAGCATTTTTTTCTATGTCATCATATTGTGGTTTATCACTATCTCCAAATAATATTTTTTGTATGCTTTTTACTTTATCTTCTTCTGAATCATCAAAAACTACAATTATATGTAATACTTTATTTTCAAAAGCAACAGAAAATTCAACTCCTGGTAACACTTTTTTTATACTGCCTTTTCCTTCTTCTTCTTTTAATCTTTTATATATCTCGTATTCAAAATTATCATGATCAGTTATAGCACACATATTTATATTATATTTATTTAATTTTCCAATCAATATATCTATATTATCAATTGTTAAATCTTTTACCTTCGCATGGTCTTTAAATTTAGACCCTATAGAATGAATATGAAAATCCACCTTTATAGCTTCTTTTACAATCTTATCGCTCATATATTTACTCCTTATCTTTTTTGATTGTTAAATGCATCTTTTAATGCTTTATCTAGTTGAGCTTGAACGGATTCCTTGTTAAATATATTTCCAAAAATCTCACTAGTAACTGCATTCATAGCTTCATTTTCTGATATCGTTGTTGTTTTCTTTATCTCATTTTCATTTTCTAATTTCATGATTTCTAATTTATATTTATGCTCTTTTTCTTTTAATTCTAATTCTAATTTTTGTTTTTCTTTCATAGATTCAATATCTATTTTATGCTGATTAATTAGTCTTTCCGTTTCAGATTTGTTTTGAATTTTTAGAATTTCAATATCCTTTTTATTTCCATTTCTAGAAACTAAATATGTTACCACACCACTTATTAATGCTGTTATTACAGAAAATATATATTCCTCCATTTTAATCACCTCTTTATTATTATAATTTATTCAAATTAAATATTTTGTCGAAACTTGTA
>JAFQQR010000045.1 GCA_017410505.1 Clostridia bacterium
ATGGCTGTAAAATATGAGAAACAAATCCACAGTGTATTATGTATATTATACATCGCGAAGTATAATATATCAAAAATTTAAAAGAAAGGGATTAATCAATTAAATAGATTAATATTTCTATATAATTGATTATACGAGAAAAATATGAACAAAAAATGGCAGATATATGAAACAGATGAAGTAGAAATAGAGAAAATATCAAAAAAATATAATATAAACAAACTGCTGTCATCAATACTTATAAACAGAAGAATAAAAGAAGAAGAGATAGAAGTTTTTTTAAATCCAACAAGACAAAATTTTCATGATCCATTTTTAATGCCAGATATGGATAAGGCAGTAGAAAGAATAATAAGAGCAATAGAAAATCAAGAAAAAATAATAATTTATGGAGATTATGATGTAGATGGAATCACAAGTATAACAGTACTAAAAAGTTTTTTAGAAGATAGAGGGATTGAGGTAGACCAATATATTCCAAATAGATTAGAAGAAGGGTATGGATTAAACAAGCCTGCTATAGATGAAATAGCAAAAAATAATTATAAATTAATGATAACTGTAGATTGTGGAATTTCAGGAATAGAAGAAATTAATTATGCAAATTCTATTCGGAATAGAAACAATAGTAACTGATCATCATGAAGTAGGAGATAGCTTGCCAAATGCTATTGCAGTTGTAGATGCAAAAAGAAGAGATAATCAATATCCATGTAGAGATTTAGCTGGAGTTGGTGTAGTATTTAAATTAATACAAGCAATTCGGAATAAAATTAGGATTAGAAGAAAAGGAATATCTAAAATACTTGGATATTGTATGTGTAGGAACAATATCAGATATAGTACCATTAGTAGATGAGAATAGAGTTATAGCTAAATTAGGATTAATGTTAGTTAAGCAAACGAAAAATATGGGATTAAAATCATTATTAATTTCATCAGGATATAAAAATATAGATTCAAATACAATATCATTTGGAGTTGCTCCTAGAATAAATGCATGTGGGAGAATGGGACATGCAGAGGAAGCATTAAAATTATTTTTATCAAAAGATATCTATGAAGTAAATGAATTAACAAAAAAATTAAATGATTATAACAGATTAAGACAAGAAAAAGAAAAAGCTATTTATGAAGATGCAATAAATCAAATTGAAAAAAATAAATTAGATGAAAAAAATGCAATAATAATCGGTGGTGAAAATTGGCATCATGGAGTAATAGGAATAGTATCATCAAAAATCACAGAATTATATTTTAAACCAAGTATCTTATTATGTTATGAAGATGATTTAGCAAAAGGTTCAGGTAGAAGCATACCAGGATTTGACTTACATGAAGCACTAATGAAATGTCAAGATACAATAGATAAATTCGGTGGACATGCTATGGCAATAGGTATTACGATAAAAAGAGATAAATTTGAAGAATTTGCAAAAGAGGTTGAAGAAATAGCAAAAAATTCTAAAATAGATGAAATAGTTCCTATTATAAATATAGATGGAAAAATTAATTTAAGTGAAATTAATAAAGAAATTGTAGAAAGTTTAAGACAATTAGAACCATTTGGAGAAGGAAATAAAACACCAATATTTGCTTTTAAAAATTTAAAAATAGATTCAATAAGAAGCTTAACAGAAGGTAAACATATAAAAATGACTTTAAAAGATGGAAATACTATTATAAATAGTATTGGTTTTAATTTAGGATATTTAGCAAATGACTATAGAATTGGAGATAAAATTGATGTGGTTGGGACTTTAGAAATTAATAGTTTTAATGGTGTTGATAGTTTACAGATTAATATTAAAGATGTAATGAAATCTATTTAATAAAAAAATGCCAAAAGGGATCCCTTTTGGCAAGATGGCTATTTAAATAGCTGTTAGTATTAGGGTTATTATGGTATTTTTTATATAGCATCATGATGTTAGTTATCAATAGTATGTTGATTTTTATCATTTTCTTTTGCATTAATAATTCCAGTAGCCATAAAATTTGATACAGATGAAGTGATTAAGCAAATAAATGCAAAAAATAAAAAAATAAGCAACATTATCAAAGGGGTAATAATATTTTCTGGTATTTTGACAAAGATAAGTAGAAATATAAATGAAATATCAATGCCAAAACAAAGAAATGAACCAATTAATAAAAGTACACCATAAATAAACCGTAATTTAGCAGAATCATTCATAAGAATTCTCCTTTCAAAATTTGAGCTAAGCTAAATAAACTTTAGCTATTTACGAGTTACAAAAATTTATATAAATTATACCATTATCTACATAAAAAGTCAACGAAACAACAAAAGTAGAGATATTCTTTTGGATACTTTTGGCAGAAAATAGAGGGGTGAAAATATGCAAGAAAATAATAAAGAAATAACAATACAAGATGTAATTGCGAAAAAGAAAGAAACAACAAGAAGAGTAGATTCAAAAACAATAATGAAAGCTTACAACTATGCAAAAGAGCATCATGGTGACCAAAAAAGGCGCTCAGGAGAGCCATATATAATACATCCAATAAATGTAGCATACATATTAGCAGGAGTAGGATTAGATGAAGCAACAATATGCGCAGCACTTTTACATGATGTCGTAGAAGACACAGATGTAACAGACGAAATATTAAGAAAAGACTTTGGAGAAGAAGTTGCAGATATGGTAGCAGGTGTTACTAAATTAGGAAGCATGATGTTTTCATCAGTAGAAGAACAACAAGTAGAAGATTACAGAAAAATGTTTTTAGCAATGGGAAAAGACATAAGAGTAATAATAATAAAACTTGCAGATAGACTTCATAATATGAGAACTCTAAAATTTCTAAAAAGAGATAGACAAATAGCAAATGCAAAAGAAACAATGGAAATATATGCACCACTTGCGAACCGTTTAGGTTTATACTCTATGAAATGGGAATTAGAAGATTTATCATTTAAATATTTATATCCAGAAGAATATCATGAATTAGTTGAAGGAATAAACAAAAAAAGAGATGAAAGATTAAAATTCATAGAAAAAATTATGGATGACATACGAATTCAGCTAAAAAAACAACATATAGATGCAGAAGTTACAGGAAGAGCAAAACATTTATATAGTATATATAGAAAAATGAAAAGGGATAATAAAACACTAGATCAAATATATGATTTATTTGCATTACGTATATTAGTAAATTCCGTAAAAGACTGCTATGCAGCCCTTCGGAGTTGTACATGAATTATATAGTCCAATGCCAGGAAGATTTAAAGACTATATAGCAGTACCAAAACCAAATATGTACCAATCAATACATACAACACTTTTAGGAGAAAAAGGAACGCCATTTGAAGTACAAATACGTACATGGGACATGCATAGAATAGCAGAATATGGAATTGCAGCACACTGGGCATATAAGGAAGCAAGTTATTTTGGAAGAAAACAAGCAGTAAAAGTTGAAGAAGATAAGCTAGCATGGCTTAGAGAAACATTAGAATGGCAAAAAGACATGCAAGACCCACAAGAATTTTTAGATACACTAAAAACAGAACTATTTGAAGATGAAGTATATGTATTTACACCAAAAGGATTAATTAAAGTACTGCCAAGAGAAGCAACACCGATAGATTTTGCATATTCAATACATGCAGAAATAGGACATCATATGACAGGATGTAAAATAAATAGCAAAATGATGCCAATAATTACACCACTAAAAAATGGAGATATAGTAGAAATAATAACATCGGATAATTCAAAAGGACCAAGCAGAGATTGGCTAAAATTTGTAAAAAGTTCAAGCGCAAAAAACAAAATTAAGAGTTGGTTTAAAAAAGAACAAAGAGCAGAAAATATAGAAAAAGGAAAAGAATTAATAGAAAAAGAAATCAAAAGAATAGGAGTTTCTTATAGCGAATTATTTAAAAATCAATATATTGAACCAATGTTAGAAAGATATAAATACAAAAATTTAGAAGAAATGTATGCAGCAGTTGGATTCGGAGCAAATTCAGCAGTAAAAATAATAGCAAAAATGTTACAAGAATACAGAAAAGAACATGAAGAAGAAAATATTGAAGAAAAAATAGAGCAACTAAGTAAGCAAAAAGAAAGAAAACCAAAAGTATCTAATTCTGGAATTGTAGTAAAAGGAATAGACAATTGCTTAGTAAAATTATCAAAATGCTGTAATCCACTTCCAGGAGATGAAATAATAGGATATATAACAAAAGGAAGAGGAGTATCTGTTCATAGAAAAGATTGCGTAAATGTAAAAGACTTAATATCAGAGGAAAATAGAATTATAGATGTAAAATGGTATGAAGAAGCAAAAGAAGCATATAATGTAAATATTGAAGTATTAGCAAATGATAGAAATGGATTATTAGTAGATATATTAACTGTACTAAAGGAAACAAAAGCGAAACTTTTGGGAGTATCAACAAAAACAACAAAAGAAAGAATAGCTATAATAGATTTGAATATAGAAATTGAAAATATTGAAGAACTAAAAAAGACAATAAAAGCTATTAGAAAAGTTGACAGTGTATATGAAGTAAAAAGATAAGACAGTTGGGACATCCCAATTCTGTCTCGAAGGAGAAAGAAAATGATTTTAAAGGAACTGAAGATAGATACATGGATAGGAGATAAAACAAATTGCTATATTATATTTGATGAGCAAAGTAAAGAAATAATGTGTATTGATCCAGCAGGTGATGTGGATAAAATAGAGGACATGATAAAAAACGTATTTCAAGGAAAATTAAAATATATTTATTTAACACATTGTCATGGAGATCATATAGGTGGAGTAACACAGTTAAAAGAAAAATGTGGCGGAAAAATTTTAATTCATAGAAAAGATGCAGAAGGATTAAATGATGTTAATATAAATTTATCACAATATATAGGGTTGCCAGAAATAGAACTTGAAGCTGATTCTAGAATTGACGATAACGATTTAATTCATTTAGGAAATTTAGAATTTAAAGTGATTCATACACCAGGACATACAGCAGGAGGTACATCACTTTACTGTGAAAAAGAAAAATGCTTATTTTCAGGAGATACAATTTTTGCCGGAACATGGGGAAGGACAGATTTGCCGACATCAAGCAGAGAAGATATAATGAATTCAATTATGAATAAAATATTAATTTTGCCAGATGATACTTTCATTTATCCAGGACATGGAAAAGCAACACAGTTAAAAGATGAAAAACCAATATATTTGGAACTAAGGCCTAAATTATGGTAAACTTTATGTGAAATAATTGAAAAAATAGAATAAACATGATATAATAATTTGCGTAGTAACAAAGAACACTAATATTGCAAGGACAAAAGGAGGATGTATTATGTTAAATGTTAATTTTGGCGACGAGGAATTAGCATCATTGCAAGCAGACGGTTATTATATAGAAGAGAAAAAAGATGTAATAACAATACGGGACATTCAAGGAAAAACAATTGGAGAAATGGTGCGGCTAAAATACAATAATACAATTATTCTAATGAGCCAAACGGAATGCATATGGTGTAAAACAATCATTGGAATAGAAACATGGCTGGGACACTTATATGTGCATGTTATAACTACAGGAGGAGTAGTTGCACAAATTAAATTACCATAGAATATAAGAATAAAAGTAAAACTTGCAATAAATATAGGGAATAGATATCTATTCCCTATTATATTAAATAAGAAATGTATTAAGTATATATAAGTATTAAGAATGGAGATGAAAAGGATGAATAAAACAGAACCAAGAACATTAGCAGGATTTATGGAATTAATGCCAAATGAACAAATATTATTTGAACAGATGAAACAAAAAATAGAAAAAACATATCAAAAATTTGGATTTTTACCATTAGACACACCAATATTAGAATTATCAGAAGTATTGCTTGCAAAAGCAGGAGGAGAAACAGAAAAACAAATATATAGATTTGAAAAGGGTAGTACAGATATATCAATGAGATTTGACTTAACAGTACCACTTTCAAAATATGTAGCAAAAAATTATGGAAATCTAAGCTTCCCATTTAGAAGATATCAAATAGGAAAAGTATATCGTGGAGAAAGAACACAAAAAGGAAGATTTCGTGAGTTTTATCAATGCGACATAGACATTATAGGTGATGGAGAATTAAGTGTAATAAATGATGCAGAACTTCCAAGTGTTATCTATAATGTATTTAAAGAATTAGGATTCGACGATTTTACAATTTGTATTAATAACAGAAAGATCTTAAATGGATTATTTGAAAGTTTAGAACAAAAAGAAAATGCTGCAGAAATATTAAGGATTATAGATAAAATAGAAAAAATAGGAAAAGAAGCTGTAATAGAAGAATTAGAAAAAATAGAAGTTTCTAAAAAATCAATAGAGGCAATAATGAACTTTATAGAAATAGATGGAACAACAGATGAAAAAATAGAAAAACTAAACAACTTAAATATAGAAAACGAAACATTTAAATTAGGATTAGAAGAATTAACACAAGTTGTAAAATATGTAAGAACATTTGGAATTCCAGACACAAACTTTAAAGTAGACCTAACAATAGCAAGAGGATTAGATTATTATACAGGAACAGTATATGAAACATTCTTAAACCAATATAGAGAACTAGGAAGTATATGTTCAGGAGGAAGATACGAAAACTTAGCAGAATACTATACAGACAAAAAACTACCAGGAGTTGGAATATCAATAGGCCTAACAAGATTATTCTATAAATTAAATGAATTAAATTTAATAAAAGCTAATAAAAAATCTATTGCAGATATACTTATAATTCCAATGATAGAAGATATGACAAAACCAATTCAAATAGCCAATGAATTAAGAAAAAAAGGAATAAATACAGAAATATATCTAAACGATAAGAAATTAAAAGCCAAATTTAAATATGCAGATAAACTTGAAATTCCATATGTCATTGTCATAGGAGAAGATGAAATAAATGCTAATGTAGTGAAAGTAAGAAACATGATTACAGGAGAAGAAAAAGAATACTCATTTAAAGATATCTCTAATATAAAAATTTAAAGTTATTTTATGTATCGGCAATCGTTAAAATTATTACATACTGTTAGGCAGTTGGGACGAACGAAAAAATAATATATATGCCCACTGATGTCAATTTTCCAGTAAGCAGTAATTGCAAACGATTGCCCTACTTATATAAAAGCGTAATCCTATTCCCATTTTTCTTAATAAACCCCTCATCCTTCAAAGATTTCAACTCTCTCATCATAGCACTCCTATCAACACTAAGAAAATCAGCCAAATCAGTTAAAGAAAAAGGAAGAATAAAAGTTTTACTTAAACTTCTAGTAGACAAAATATTAAAATATCCACGTAACTTTTCACGAATAGTACGTTTTGTCAAAATCTCAATTCTTGTATTCAAATCCATAACTTTATTCAAAATCAAATTAGAAAAATTCGCAGATAATATTTGATGAAACTTACAATTATTTCTACATTTTTGATAAATGTTATCATATATAAAAAATAGAACCTCACAATTTTTTTTAGCTTCAACAGAAAGTTCATTATTTGTAGTAACAATATAAAAAGCTTCTCCAAAAATATCATTTTTAGAAAAGTGCTCTATAATAGATTTGTCACCATTTAAATCATATCTAACCAAGTCTGCTGCACCACTTAAAAGTATGCAAACTTGATTTCTTTTTTGTATATATGTAGTTATTGTCTGATTTTTTCTAAAAGACTTTTTTTGAACATTTTTACAATTACAAGAAAAATCTTTTAAGAAATTTTCAATGTCTAAACTTGAGTTCATAATTAAATCCACCTTAAATTTTTTTTATATTATACAATGAATAAGTTGCATTTGCAACATATTTATTGTAATAAAATTGTAATAAAAGATAAAAGCTTAGAATTAAGCCGATGAAAAAAATAAAAAAAACTTTTTTTGATATTTGTTGCTTTTGCAACAGAAAAAGAATTTAATTGATATATAATAAACACATAAAAAATATAAAAATACAAACGCTAATTTCTACAGAAATTACAAAAAATTAAGGAGGAAGTGCAAAAATGAAAATAATAAAAAGAGACGGAAGAATCGTAGATTATGACAGACAAAAAATCTCAGTAGCAATTGAAAAAGCAAATCAAGAAGTAAGAGGAAGAGAAAAAGCAACTAAGGAAGAAATAAAAGGAATAATCGAATATATAGAAGAGTTAAATAAAAAAAGAATGTTAGTAGAAGATATCCAAGATATAATAGAAGAAAGATTAATGGAAATAGGAAAACATGAACTAGCAAAAAAATACATAGTATACCGTTACACAAGAGCCTTAATAAGAAAACAAAACACAACTGATGAATCTATATTAGGATTAATAAGAAACGAAAATAAGGAATTAGCAGAAGAAAATTCAAATAAAAACACAATGCTAGCCTCTACACAAAGAGATTACATAGCAGGAGAAGTATCAAGAGATTTAACAAAAAGACTATTATTACCAGAAAAAATAGTAAAAGCAGACCAAGAAGGAGTTTTGCATTTCCATGACGCAGATTATTTTGTACAACCAATATTTAATTGTTGCTTAATAAATATATCTGACATGTTAGATAATGGAACAGTAATGAACGGAAAAATGATAGAAAGCCCAAAAAGCTTCCAAGTAGCATGTACAGTAACAACACAAATAATTGCAGCAGTAGCAAGTAACCAATATGGCGGACAATCTGTAGATATGAAACATTTAGGAAAATATCTAAGAAAAAGCTATAATAAATTTAAATCAGATTTAGAAAAAAAATATAAAGGAAAACTATCAAATGACACAATAGAAGAAATAGCAAATGACAGAGTAAAAACAGAACTAAAAGCGGGAGTACAAACAATTCAATATCAAATAAATACATTAATGACAACAAATCGGACAATCACCATTTGTAACATTATTCTTGCATCTAGAAGAAAACGACCCATACATAAAAGAAAATGCAATGATAATAGAAGAAGTTTTAAGACAAAGATATGAAGGAATAAAAAATGAAGCAGGAGTATATGTAACACCAGCATTCCCAAAATTAGTATATGTCTTAGATGAACACAATTGCTTAAAAGGTGGAAAATATGACTACTTAACAAGATTAGCTGTAAAATGTTCATCAAAAAGAATGTATCCTGACTATATATCAGCTAAAAAAATGCGTGAAATATATGAAGGAAATGTATTTAGCCCAATGGGATGTAGAAGTTTCTTATCACCATGGAAAGATGAAAATGGAAACTACAAATTTGAAGGAAGATTTAATCAAGGTGTAGTTAGTATAAACTTACCACAAATAGCAATAATAGCAGATGGAGATGAAGATAAATTCTGGAAATTGCTAGAAGAAAGACTAGAACTATGTAAAGAAGCATTAATGTGCAGACATTATGCACTATTAGGAACAACATCTGACATAAGTCCAATACACTGGCAATATGGAGGAATTGCAAGATTAGCAAAAGGAGAAAAAATAGACAAATTACTATTTGGAGGATACTCAACAATGTCATTAGGATATATAGGGATATACGAAATGACAAAACTAATGAAAGGAGTATCACATACAGAACCAGAAGGACATGATTTTGCATTAAAAGTAATGAAACATTTAAAAGAAACAACAGATAAATGGAAAAAAGAAACAAATATAGGATTCGCATTATATGGAACACCAGCAGAAAGTTTATGCTACAAATTTGCAAGAGTAGATAAAGAAAAATTTGGAACTATAAAAGATATAACAGATAAAGGATATTATACAAACTCATATCATGTAGATGTTAGAGAAAAAATAGATGCATTTGATAAATTAGCATTTGAAAGTGAATTCCAAAAATTATCAACAGGAGGAGCAATATCATATGTTGAAATACCAAATATGCAACATAATATACCAGCTCTAGAAACAGCAGTAAAATTCATCTATGATAATATACAATATGCAGAATTTAATACTAAATCAGATTATTGCCATATATGTGGATTTGATGGTGAAATAGCAATTAATGATAATAATGAATGGGAATGTCCAAATTGTGGAAATAAAGACCATAGTAAAATGACAGTAGTTAGACGTACATGCGGATATTTGGGAGAAAATTTCTGGAATGCAGGAAAAACAAAAGAAATAAAACAAAGAGTTTTACATATGTAGGATTTGGGGACGTGTTAAAAATCCTCATTTTCACTAAAGAGAGGTGTCACTTATGAATTATGCAGATATAAAAAAAATAGATGTAGCAAATGGAGAAGGTGTTAGAGTTTCAGTTTTTGTAAGTGGATGCAACCATCACTGCAAAGGATGTTTTAATCAATGTGCATGGGACTTTAATTATGGCAATGAATTTACAGAAAAAGAAGTAGATAAAGTTATAAATTATATGGATCATGATTATATTGAGGGACTTTCTCTTCTAGGAGGAGAACCATTAGAACCAAGAAATCAAGAAGGATTGTTACCATTAGTAAAAAAGGTAAAAGAAAAATTTCCTGAAAAAAACATTTGGTGTTACACAGGATTTGACTTTGAAAAAGATGTTATGGGAACAATGTCTAAAAATAGTGAAACAACTAGAGAATTACTTAAATACATAGATATAGTTGTTGATGGGAAATTTGAAGAAGACAAAAAAGATTTAAAATTACAATTTAGAGGATCTTCTAATCAAAGAATTTTAGATGTTCAAGAAACTCTAAAAACTGGGAAATTACAAAAAGAAGAGAAATTTATATAAAAAAGAACATACAGAAAGTTAATTTTCTGTATGTTCTTTTAAAAATCTATTTAGCAATTGGTCTCTACACAAATTTTCAAATTTATCATTTAAAGGTTCTAAAGCAAAATTTTCATCATATTTTCTATCTAAACAATATTTAATTATATAATCGCAAAGTTCAGGGTTTTTAGAAAGAAGGGGACCATGTAGATATGTAGCAATAACATTTTTTTGAAAATAACCTTCTTCAGTATCTCCAAATTTATTGCCATTACCAAATAAAACTTTTCCAAAAGAACTAGAAATATCAAAAGTTTGTCCACCATGATTTTCGAAACCTATAACTTTTGTATTAAAACCATTTAAATTTGCTTCTATAACAATATTTCCAATACATCTTTTTTTTCTATCAGGATTAGCCTCTGTATAATAATCAAAAACTTCAAGACCAGGAATAATATCTCCTTCAACACCTTTGTAATATTTTCCAAATAGCTGATAAGCACCACAAATAAGTAAGAAAAACACACCATTTTGAACAGCTTCTCTAATATTATCTTTATATTTAACTAAATCATTAGCTAAAATACTTTGTTCATTATCTGCACCACCGACCTGCAAAAACAATATCATAATCATTAAAATTAGGTGGAGTGTCACCAATAGAATATCTATCAATTATAGTAGTATATCCGCGTGATTCGATTCTATATTTTAAAACTTGAATATTTCCATAATCACCATAAAGTTCTAACATATCGGGATATAAATACAATATTTTTATTTCTCTCATTTTATTAATCCTCCAATTGAGTAAGTGTTTTTCGACATAAATCGTCATAGATTATGAGACATTTTTGGACTGTCCAAAGTGTCTCAATTCATGTCTTGTTGGTTGTAAAGCTGTATAATTAGCAATTACATATTTTTTGATATCAGTTTTATATAAAGCTTGAACAGCTTCGCTTAAATCTAAATAAGGCTCGATTTTACTACTATCAAAACCACTTGTTTTAATTCTAATAGCTATATCATAAGCTCTAGTGCCTGATGTAATAATTCTAGATACATTATTTAAATTATTAAAATTGATATCCCAAATCCAAGACACATCAAATCCATCCGCGATGTTATCATTTAGAACAAAGAATAATTCTTTTTCATCATCATCTTCATTTAAAATACGTAAACTGACATTACATCCAGTTGGATTTTTTGCCAAGTTTACAATTGTTCCAACACCAGTTACTTCTAATTCTTCTAATCTACCATTGTTTAATGCAAATGTAGATAAAGAATCTTTAACAATGTCAGAAGAAATATTATACAAATTACAAACTGATATTACAGCAGTATAATTATAAACTAAATAAATACTATTACCTATAATATTATAAGTCACATTTTCAACATCAAAACATCTATTTTTTAAATCAATATTAGTAGCTAATTTGTAAATTTGATTATCACCAAAATTACAATTAGAACATTTAAATTTTCCTACATGTGAATATTGATAGTATTCATATTCTAACTTAGTTTTACAGAAAGGACAAAATTTTCCTTCTCCAGCTTCTTTAATATCTTCAGTCGCAAAATCATATTTATCTACACTAAAATAATAAATATTTTTATTTGATTGATTAGCTTGTCCTAATCTTGCAACATTTGGGTCATCATTATTTAAAACTAAGTTACCAGTATAAGTTTTAAGGAATTCATTTATTCTCAAAATTAAAGACTCAACTTCTCCATTTCTATCTAATTGATCACGGAAGAAGTTTAATATAACTAAAGTATCTAATCTAAAATCTTTAAATACTATTGGAATATAACTTTCATCCACCTCAAATACTAAATAATCAGCTTTAATTTTTCCTGTTAAAGTACAATTTTTTAATATTGTTGAAAGAATACCAGTTTCCATATTATTTCCTTCAACATTACTTATAACTCTATAACCAGCTTGTTTAAAAGTATATCCTATGCAATTATTTGTCATTGTTTTTCCATTTGTTGCAGATACTGCAATTACAGGGCAGTCTACTTTAAAATATTTAAATATTTCAGGATTCCAGTCAAAAGCTATTTTTCCTAAAAAATTGCCTCCATTTTTACGAAATATTTTCAGTAAAATATTTAATATTTTCATTACTAATATTATAAAAAAGTTTTTCATTCTATTTTTTCTCCTTGATTTTGTTACTAATTCATTTTTAGTAATTATATTAAATAATAAAAAAAAATACAATAATTTTTAAAAAGTTTCGCTTTGTACAAAAGTTACATTAAACTCATCCTTAAGAACATAGAGTAGTTGAAATTACTGATATAGCTATCAATTTATGCAATAACAAATGTGACTGAAATAAATTGATAGCTATATCAGTGATTTCAACGGCTTATTATTGCCTCAAAAATTAATTGCAAAAAAGTTACAAAAAAATACAATTTGAACCTGTCAATAACTTTTGAATAGGACACCCTAAAAATATAATTTTAACTTGTGACTTGTTCACCCTTGAATAGTCACAAGTTTTATTATATAATATGAACATAACAGTTCTTAAGCCGATAATCTTTCGTTCTTTAGACA
>JAFQQR010000046.1 GCA_017410505.1 Clostridia bacterium
CCAGGAAATGCTAGGGCATAGCTCTATCAATATTACAGAAATATATACTCACGTGGCTATGGCGAAGCAGAGGGATATTTTAACGACGAAGCATCCAAGGAAGGATTTGAGGGTTTAATGATGGATAATTCGTAGTTATCTGTTAGAAATTATTATGATTAATGTCTCCTATAAACAACATATATTAACAATTTTACTAGAGAGGATTTTATGAGAAATATATTTTATCCAAAACAAATTAACAAATCCAAAATAACTGCATTAGAAAATCAATGCTTTTTTGCAATGCCTTTTTCAGACCAATACACCAATTTATATGATACTTTAACATTATATTTACAAAATGATGGTTATAAATGTATAAGAGTCGATAATAATTTATCCGCTTCTGTACCAATTATAAATTTAATACTAAATGGAATAGCTACTTCTCAATTTGTTATCGTGGATATTTCTGAAACAAATGCAAACGTTTTTTATGAATTAGGAATTACTCATACTATAAAGGATTATGAAAATGTCTTTATTATAAAAGAAAAAGAAGCCAAAACGCCTTTTGATATCCAACACCTCCAATATATTTCTTATGATAAGAATAATTTAAAAGCATTAGCGAATGAACTGCTAGAAAGATTGAAAGCTAATCAATATAAGATAATATTTAAAAAGATTTTATTGATTAAACAATTGCTTAAATATGATGATATAGACGATTTTGTAGATTATTTTTCAAGACATTTTTCGGAAGAACAAATCTCTATATTTAGCGAACTTTTAGAAGATGTAACAACTTTTTCGTCAATTCCATCTATAACATCAGCGATATGGGAGTACGACAGAGTTTTAAGGAATGAAACATACACTATTGAAACAAGTGACTATATTACACCTCTATTCAAACTTTTTTTTGAAATACTTTCGTCGTGTTATAAAATTGATGAAATTGCTATATTTATTGGCGAATTTTTGCATAATCATGAATATGGTGCAATATATGGAAAAGCGCTTTTATCATATCAGACAGATTTGGCAATAAAATTTGCAGAAAATTCAAAATTAGTTGATATCGTAGGAAAATGGATTATTGAATATTTCCAACGGTCTAAGTCAACACATGTAGATCTAAATAGATATAAATTAGAGGCTTTTTTATTAAAAAGTGATTCTGAGCAAATTAACGAATATATCGTTAATGCACTAATTTCAGATAATAAATATATTCGAGAACATATGGCCGATATTGTTGGAGAAAAAAAATTATATATTGCAGAAGATAATCTAATTACACAATTAAAACGTGAAACAAATATATATACTACTTCAAGTATTGTGGAAGCGTTAGGTAAAATTAATAGTAAAAAATCTATCGATGCTATTAAGGAGTGGTTAGAAAATAATGCTGATTCAGCATTAAATAATGGTCATTATTTTGCGATTAAACATTTTAGAAATGCAATAGTTAAAATTGATAATAACAAAACATTGAAAGATTTTGATAATAAATATTATGACACTTTAAAAGCAAACAATGAAATATAGATTGCATTTAGGCAATCTATATTGTAATTGTAAAAGAATACGAATAGTATTCCTCTATATTTATATTTTCATAAAAAAGACAAAATATTAATGTTTTAAATTTTTTTACAGTTTCTAAATCTGAATTATTATATAGACAATCAATCATAGATTGTAAGCTTTTATTGAGATATCTATAAAAATATTCTTTGGTTTTATCGTCTATATAATTGTAAAGGCGAGAAAATGTTTTAAAAAAATCGGTAATATGCTTTTCTGTAAAGTGATGTGTTAGTGATTCAGAATGTTGATAATAATATAAACAACAGCCTGTAATTAAAGCGACCTTATTTGCATATAAAAAACTTAGAAAACTGAACATATCATCTTCATATATTGTATCAGGAAATATAATGTTATTTATGTCTAACAATGATTTTTTAAATAATTTGCATCCTAATAATGGACTTAAAAAAAATTCATTCTCAAAAGTGTGAGATAATAAACTAAGTGCCATATTGTTTGTTAAAACATTATTATATATGTATTCATATCTTGAGCTAACTTTGGCATATTCATATGCTGTTTTTATTTCCCACAATACAATATCTATTTCAGGATTAGATTCAAATTTTTCAATGGCGTTTTCAATACAATTTAAATCTATCCAATCATCACAATCCAGGAACAAAACATATTCCCCTTTCGCATATTTTAAACCGCGATTTCTTGTTTCTGCTGGACCTATGCGGGTGTCATTTTTTAAATAATTAATACATTTAAAAGTATATAAATATTCTTGTATAATTTTATAACTATAGTCATTAGAATTATCATCTATAATTATTAATTCTATATTTTTATAAGATTGATTTAACACAGATTCTATGCAACGCACAACATATTTTTCTCCATTGTATAATGGCACAATAACAGAGACTTTTTTGTCTTCCATACACTACCCCTTTCCAAATTAAATAAGATTCTTAAAAATGTATAATTATCTACTTATAATAGATAACTACGAATTATCC
>JAFQQR010000047.1 GCA_017410505.1 Clostridia bacterium
ACTTTGTTATAGAAAATATTCCATATAGCTTTTCTTCTAAATACTTTTACGATATTTTATTTATAAGTTTTAGAGAATTTGCTTATATGAAAAAAGATATAATTATACAACAATGTGAAAATTGTAAAAAATACTTTATACCTACTACTGCTCACGATACCAAATATTGTGATTCTGTTTTTAGAGGTAAAAAAACTTGTAAAGAAATTGGTGCTCAAAAAGCTTATGCAGAAAGTTTAGAGCAAGATAATCTTTTGAAAATATATAGAAGTAGAAGTCAAACACTTTGTACCCAAGCTTCAAGAACAAAACCTGGTTCTAAATCTAAAGCACCTGAAATGTATAAACGTTTCAAAGAAGAAGGTCCTGAACTAGCAAAAAAATATAAAAAAGGACTAATATCCACTGAAGAATTTAAAGCTTGGATTGATAGTACAATGTTAAGAAAATAAGGTAGATTATAAAATCTACCTTATTTTTCATTAGATGCAGAAGGTTTATTATCTTTTCTTGCATCAATTAAAAATATATCTTTATTGTTTTCCAATTTTAATTCTTTTAAAATTTTTTTAACTCTTTGTTCTTCTTTTTCATTAAAAAACAAGATAACTTTTAATCCATTCTTAGTATTATTAGCTTTTTGATAAACTTCTAATTGATTTTGAAGGTTTTGTTTAAGTTTAGTACTTTTAGCTAATTTAAATTCTATTAAAGAAATGTCAATTGGACCTTTAGAAAATTTATAATCTACAGGACCTCTTCCATTATTTACTTCCCTATTAACATCATAGTCAGATCCATAACAAGTTAAACGAAACATAAGTTGCAAATATTCTTCTTTTTGTATAGGTTCATCCCCATTATAAAATAATTTATAACAATCTTGATTTTCTATTGCATTTTTTAAATACTCTACTCTTTTTCGTGCTTCTATATATGCATTTTCATCTTCTTCTGTATAAAACTTCGTATGCTTTAAGCATTCTATTAATTGTTGTATATTACTTATTAATATTTCTTCAGTATCACTAACCCTCTTTTCACTAATATCAATAGCCTTATTTCCATCATCTTCTTTTTCTTTTATGTAATAATCTAATATTTCTGGATATTCTTTTATTGTATCCATAATAACTTTATTCTTTTCTTCTTTTGTAGGTTTTCTATCTTCATAATTTGCCAATTGACTATTAAAATATTGATTAATTTCCATTCTAAGCACATCATTTTCTATAGAATATGGTATATGTTCAAATCTATTATATAAATCTTCTCTATTTATCCAAGCTGCTTCTCTTGTCAATATATCTCTTGGTGTCAATATAACATAATCGCCATTATATTTAGGTAAATAATATTGCTTTCTTTCCCATATTTCTGATTCATAATTAAATTTATTTTTTTGAATCCAAAAATAATCACATTGTTCACTTTTTAAATATAATTTAGCAAATTTCTCTGTATATTCTAAAAGAAAGCTTTGTATTAAATTAACTGTAAAATCACTTATATTGTCCTTACCAACTCCTTCATTTATTAAGCATAATTTTTCAAGATGAGTTCCTTTAGATAGTTTTTCTTCTCCAAAATCATTAAATTTATGTTTAAATACATATCTTATATTCTGGGCAAAATCTTTACCTAATCCACTTCCTAAATTGCCTTTCTTACTATATCCTAACCAATTTTGTTTTTGTTCTGGAAACATATACCATAATTTTATCTCCGCATCGCTTAAATCTATCATTGATTTTTCTTTCAAGAACACTAAATATTTTATTATTTCATCATGTAATTTTTTGTATTCTTCTTTTTTACTATAAAATAACAAAAACGGATCAACAAATAAAGGTAAATCATTACGTAATGAAATATTAAAAGCCCCATATTCTTCTATTACTGTTTTACTAACATTAAAGACATCTGAAAAATATATTTTCATAAAACTTTTCTCCTACTTTTTTTACAAATTATATCATAAAAAGCCTTTAAACACCAGTACTTTCAACAAATAATGGTAATTCTATAAAAAGATTATTAAATTTACCATACACTTCCTAAAAACTTTTATAAAAAATTAATTGTTGGTTAGACTTTTGTTTTTTAACTTTGTATAATTAATATATACAATCTTTATATTTCAATCTAATTGTAGATTGATGTACTCTCTCCCACACAGAAAGGAGGAATTTATGGCAGGGAGTATAGAAAAAAGAGGTAAAGACACATATAGGTTAGTTTACTTTTGTGGTAAAAACCTAGATGGTAGTCCTGCAAGACATACAAAAACTGTTCATTGTACAAAAAAAGAAGCCAAGCTTGAACTAGCAAAATTTGTTGCAGATATTGAGAAAGGAAATGCTATTGAGGGCAACTCTATTACATTTGAGGAATTTGTCGAAATTTGGAAGAGAGATTATGGTTCTAAAGAACTTGCACCTACAACCTATTCTAGATATGTTGCAATATTAAATACTAGAATTCTACCATACTTTGGAAAGTTCAAACTAGATAAGATTAAACCAACAGACATTATGAAATTTTACGACATGCTTGAAAGTGATACACAAATTAAAAGATTAAAAAATAATAAAGGTGAAAGACTTAAAAAGCCCTTATCTAGAAAAACTATTTTAGAACATCACAGATTAATTCGTGCGATGTTACACAAAGCTGTATACTGGCAACTACTTGTAAATAATCCAGCAGAAAGAGTTCAACCACCACGAGTTCATAAACCAAAAAGAAGATATTATGATGATGAGCAATGTAAATTCTTATTGGAAAATTTAGAAAGATTAAATGCAGATAATATCAAATACAAAGTAGCTATTATTATAACAATATTTACTGGAGTAAGACTTGGAGAACTTATGGGATTAGAATGGGATGATATCGATTTTAGAAATGGAATTATTAGTATTAACAAAGCAAGTCAATATTTAGCTGACAAAGGAGTATTTACTAAAGACCCTAAAACAGAAAACTCTGTTAGAGAGGTTGCAATACCCACATTTGTGATTTCATTACTTGAAGAATATAAGTTGTGGTATGAAGAACAAAAATCGTTATACGGCGAATTATGGACGAATTCAAATAGGTTATTTGTACAAGCTGATGGCAAACCTATGCATCCAGATACAATTAGTAAATGGTTTGTAAAATTTGTAGGAAACATTGGTCTTCCCGTAATCAACTTTCACGGGTTAAGACACACAAATGCTACACTTCTAATATCTCAAAACATAGATATTGCAGTTGTAGCAGCAAGACTAGGACATGCACAGATTACAACAACATTAAACTTTTATGTGCATCCTGTAATATCGCACAATAAAGTTGCAGGAAATGTATTGCAAAATTTATTGTTAGCACCAAAAAATTAAAAAAAATGATAAAAAGTAAAATTAAGAAATTTATTGAAATATATAGTATTTGAAGGTTATAAAAAGTTCGATTTCTCCCCAAAATCTCCCCATTTGGTTAAAAACAGCCAAATTTTAGCGATTTTTACAAAAATTTAAAATCGCTAAAACCTTTAAGGCTCTAGCGACTTATAGTGGTTGCGGGGGAAGGACTCGAACCTTCGACCTTCGGGTTATGAGGAAATAAATTGTATTTCTCTTTTTCCTTATTTTATCATAAATTATCTTTTATACTCGGAAATAAATCATACACATTAAACCCAAGTTCTCCGTCAAAGTATTCTTTTAACTTATATGTCTCCCTTATATGATATTGAGTATTCTCATAAGCACCTCTTCTAATCATAATATCAATAAGTCTTTTATCGACTGTCAAATTAACATCTGTACACATTAAATCACATAAATTTACTATTTTTTCATAAATCGTATATTCATGATTTTCTATAAACTCCGTTCTAAGCGGAATATCACTTGGCACTCCTACCGCTGTACAATATACATCATTATTTAAATATGAATGGGTTAAACATACATTAGCATATTCATCATCATATCCTAATTCTTTTATATAATTATAACCATTCATAACATGATCTTTAAATTCTCCAACTGATTTTCCTATATCATGTATATATCCTAGTGTTTTAGCATAATCCACATCTAATCCTAAACTTTCTGCAATTTTACCTGCTGAATTTCCTACACATATTGAATGATTTATCCAATGATCATCTGCAGTTTTACCTCTTGCATTTTCTAACATTTGCATTGCTATATCTACTGTTAACTTCATAACTTTCTCCTTACATTTCATACTCTTTAATTTCACAATTTTTCTGGCACTACCTTTCCTCATCCTCCACATCTCTCACCAAGACAGTCTTCATACAATTTCTCTTTCCACCATGTATATCACCAAACAAGCTATCACCAACCACTAAAACCTTATCCGGCTCCACATTCATCATTTGACACGCCTTTATAAAATTCTTCTTTAAAGGCTTATGCGCAAACCCAATATAATCAATGCCCCTCTCTTTAAAAAACTGATCTATATCTCTATCTATCCCATTACTCAAAATAATAATTTTCAATTGTCCCTTCAAATTTTCAATCCACTCTTGATTACACTTAGGAATCTTCTTCATATCCTTTCTTAACGTCTTATCCACATCTAATATTATCCCTTCAATTCCATATTCCTGCTTTAATTTTGCAATCATTTCTCCATCTAGCTCTCTTACCTTATCTATTTCTATATCTGGCTTTATAATTTTTGATAATACATAATTTATTAATTCACAAATTTTATCTGCCATTAACTCATCTAAACTTTTCAAAATTTTTCCCCTTCATTATTTAATATAATTTTCACTATTTCTCTTTCACAGTACCAAATAGTCATGCCCTATCTTTCTTCATCCTCTTTTTCTTCACTTCTAAAACCTTCTACTCTTTTCTTTTCCTCTTCAGTAGCTTTAAAAATATGAGAATTTTTCTCTATATCTCTCATTAATTCATCTCTAAATACCACATACGTTTTAACTCCTATTTTTAAATTACTCATTATTTTATCCATATCGTTAATAACTTCTTTTCCATCAAAAGATGCTAACTCTACAAATTTGGTTAATTCAACATATTGTTCTTTAGTAATATGCAAATTTCTTGTCCAATCTAATACTATCGTTCCCTTCTTTCCATCATATTCAACAATAGAATGTAGCACTTTACTATTTCCAACTGTTACATATCCAGTTACTACTCTAGAGTTTTCAATACTTGGTGCAATTTTCATTGATTGAGTATGGCATTCTCCATACCTTTTATTTGACATTAATATCTTTTTTATCTCATCATCTTTAAAGTGATCAGATAATCTATCAAAAGTTATTACTTTATTTCCTTTCCTGTATTCAAATTGTTTTAATTCCTTGTTAAAACTAATATTATTTAGGTCAATATTTGATTTTTTATAGATCTTTTTTAATAATTTCGTAAATATTTTCTTTTCCTGTAATTTGGTAAAACGATCAATGGTCGCAAAAGCAGTAGCATTTTCCTTAGTTCCACTTTCTTCTTTTGGCAAATCTAGATTATCTCCAAATAGTAGTCTATAAGTATTATTATTTATCCCATCATCCATAGGACTTCCATCTTCTCTTTTATTGTTTTTCATAATAGTTCTCTCTTTTCTTTCATTTTATATCCTTTTTTTATTATACCATCTTCTACAAATTATTTAAATAATTTTCTAAAAAAGTGCCTGTCATATTTTATTGACATCAAGCATAAAAAATAATATAATATTTAGGCCAAATTTGCTAATAGCAAATTTTTAAAATACTGAGTTTCACTTAACTAACAGAACTCAAAAACTTATAATAAGGAGGGTAGTATTTAGTAACAAGCAAACTTTATATCACAGAAAGGAAGTACTATTATGGCAAATCAAGAAACTATTCAGGTACTTATAACTTTTAATCGGAGGGAAACAAGACAAATATCAATTCCCTACAACATCAATGAAGTAGAGCTCAAAGCTACACTTAGAGACCTGGGCTATATTTCATCTTATCGTCATTCTTATCTTACGACCAAACTTTATCTTGAAGATAATGGTGATGAGAAAGAAATTGGCACTGATGAATATCGTCTACTTAAGGATTTGAATATTAAAGAAAATAGTCGCATTATTATCAAACCAGGGGATCCTGAACCTCAACCTGTATATAGAAATCCAGGCTCTATGAGATGTTTGTATGGTTGTCCAATGGCTCAAAGTGTTGAAGAGGCAATGTTTCAAGCCGAAAAATATTCGGAAAAAGACAGCACTGTAACAACAGGTTTCATCTCTGATATTGACTTTAACTCTTGAAAGGAGCTTTCAACATGGAAATTTACAAAGAAACTTATTCATTGCATACTCTCTTTTTTGAGGTAACAAGCCGGTGCAATGCACTATGTGACCACTGTGGTAGCAGATGCAATTCTGAAAAGACGGATGAATTGTCTGCTGAAGTTTTCAAAAAAGTACTTGATGATGTGGCTCAAAATTTTGGTACAGAAGCCATCATGCTTAACATCACCGGTGGAGAACCTCTTATGAGAAAAGACTTGTTTGATATCACAAAATATGCAGATAGTCTTGGATTTAAATGGGGGTTAGTAACTAATGGTATGCTAATAACAGATGATGTTATAGCTAAGATGAAAGAAACTCATATGTCTACAATTTCAATTAGTCTTGATGGTATGAAAAAGACTCATGAAGAATTTAGGCATGCTCCCGGTTCTTTTGATAAAATTATCTCTGCTATTCAGAAGCTTAAAGAATGTAATTTTATGGAACATATTCAGGTTACTTTTATTGCGACTAAAAATAATATTTCTGAACTACCAGAGGTTTATCGCTTGCTTAGTATGCTAGAAATTGATTCATTACGAATTAGCGGTATTGACCCTATCGGTCGTGCTCAAGATAATGAAAATTTGATGCTTGATCAAGAGGATTATTTCTTTCTTTTTGATTTTATAAAAAAGCATTCAAATTCTTCTTTACCTGTGGTATGGAGCTGCAGCCATTACTTTGGCAATACTGAAAATACTTTGGATCCAACTGGCAAGAAATTTACTTGCTATACCGGCATTCATGTCGCGTCAGTTCTTTCTAATGGTGATATTTTTGGATGTCCTAATATTCCTAGACGGAAGGAATTGATACAAGGTAATGTTCTTAAGGATAATTTTTGTGAAGTCTGGAAAAATAATTTTGAATTTTACAGAAATCCTAATCGAACGAAGGCTAAACAATGTGAAAATTGTGAGTATTGGGATTATTGTAAGGGTGATAGTTTTCACACTTTCGATTTCGAAACTAATACACCACAGTTTTGCTACAAAAAGTTTTTTACTAAAAAGCAAATTGTGAAAAATACCGATGATTTTTCTTTTGAAGAGGTATTAAAAATGTTATTTCAAAAGAATGGAATAATGCAGTCTTTCACAGTTGAGCCATCGCAATTTCAGGCGAATAAGATAGTTATATTTACTCCGCAAGCTACAAAGGATTTATATAATTTCTTTCATTATGGAGAATGCCATCCTAGTAACTTGTATGAACAGCAGGCTGCTTTGATTGGAAATGTACTTGGTGATGTTTCTTTAGTGAAATATGTAGTTCCGGCTATTTTGTATAATCGAGCTGGTAATATGGCAACAATGGATGATTTTTGTATAAATCAAATTATGGATGAAGTGTCAATTATAAATGAAAATATTCCAAAATCTGATTTGATTTATCAAGATTCACTTGGAGATGTTCTATTTGTTGGATTTGCACATAGTCATCCTCAGGAAACAGATTTTAGATTTAGTATGAATGATACTAAAAATCATAAGGATTTTGTTAATCAGTTTGGTGATTTTTTATCTATTATTCTGAATCCACAAAAAGAAAAAATTGTCTGCTTTACTGGTGAAGAGTGTGTACAGGCAAAATTGATTTTGTTATCTAAATAACTACAGAAATAAAGATGGGTTCATTGAACTCATCTTTGTTTTTATACTTGTCATTATTCAAATTTTATTATTTATTAATAAATCTTTTATTAACAATATTCCAATTAACAATGTTCCAAAAAGCATCTATATACTCTGGCCTCTTAGTTTTATATTGTAAAAAATATGAATGTTCCCACATATCAAGAACTAATAAAGGCTTACAACCCCATAGAGTTAAATTTTGATGTTTTTCACATTGTAATATTTCTAGTCTTTTAAAATTTGGTACCCATACTAACAAATTCCATCCTGATGCTTCCACAACCTTTGAGCTTTCTGTGAATTGTTGTTTGAATTTTTCGTAACTTCCAAAGTCTTTATTTATTTGTTCCATTAAATTAATATCTGGACTGCTTGGGACTGCTGGCCCCATATTTTCGAAAAATAATTCATGTAATATGGCTCCCGAACCATAAAATGATAAGTCCTTTTCTAAACATTTTATATTTTCAAAGTTTTTTGTTTCTCTTGCTTGTTTTAACTTCTCTTCTGTTTTATTTGTATTATCTACATATCCTTTGTATAAAATGTTGTAGTGGATATCTAATGTTTCTCTGTTATAATATGGTTCCAATGCATCTATTGGATATGGTAATTCTATCATTTTTATCATAGAATTCCTCCTTTATAATTTTATATTAATAATATCTATACTAAATTCGGCTATATTCTAGCTTGTCTTTTCTTCCTCATATATTAAATTTCCCATTTTTGTTTGTTGCATTTCTAATTTTAATATAAATTTCATGTCATCATCAAAGTTTTCTAATAATTCTTTTATTCCGCTCATTCTATCTGAAACCTGCTTTTTGTCTTCTTCTTTATGTATTTTTTTACATATTTCATTTTCTGCTTTTTCTAAAACTTTCTGTAATTCTTTATCTGTTTCATTTATTTCACGTTCTGTCTCTCCATTTAATAATTTATTTCTTGATTCATTCTCCCTTATATTTTCCATATTTCTTTGATAATTCATAAATATTTTTGATATTCCTCTTATTCTGTTTTCTATTTGTTCTATTTTTACTCTTCTTATTTCATTATCATCTTCTTCTGTTTTGTATTCTTCTTTTTCTTTTATATCTCTACATAATTTTCTCATCTCAAAAATAATTTTTTTGCATATTAGTTCATCCATACTTCTACGATTGTTTACTTTAAGTGCTAATTTAAAACTATTCATATTTTCCCTCCTCATTTTTCATATATTAACACTTTATATTTGCATTTTCTGTCGAAATTTATGAATATTATTATTTTTTACTAAATATAAAGTAATTTATTAATATCGATTTTCTTTGCTTTTAATTTTATCTAAGTAGTATTTGAGGCACAGAAAAAGCACTTGCTAAAATCTAGCAAATGCCTTACTTTTCTTGGTTGCGGGGGGAGGACTCGAACCTCCGACCTTTGGGTTATGAGCCCAACGAGCTGCCAACTGCTCCACCCCGCGATGTATCTACGTTTTTTATTATACATCTATTATAGTAATTTTGTCAATAGATTTTAAGAATTTAGCAAAATTTATATGAAAATATTTTGATTCATTACAAATACATATTTTTTATTTTCTTTATATTATATGACAAATCTTCAAAAATATTCCTATTCTATTAATTTTTCAATAAGCTAAAAAAAACAAAAATATATAGCACATATACAAAGAAAAAGATGAACAAAATTGTCCATCTTATTCCAAAACCTAATTTCTCAATTTTCCCTGATATTATTTTAATAATTAATTGGTGTTATCATTACACTCTAATTTTTCTTTATAAATTTTTAAAGCTCTAATCCCCCTATCTACATTGGTTTCCCAATTTATTGTAGCCATAATACTAATTACAATAATAATTGCGTGTACTCTTATAATTATTTGAATACTGGTATATATGATAAGCATAACACTTAGCATAATAGCAATTACCAGCCGAATTTTAATGTTTCTAATTATTTTATTCGTAGTATTCCCCAACTTTCTTATCATAACTGAGTGAAGAATTATCAAAATTATAATTAATGTTGCTAAAATTGAATATATAAAGTCTAACATATAGTTTTCCTCCTAAAATTGTATTTACAAGTAATTAGGTTTTGTTAAATCTGCTAATTATCAGATATCAGCTAACAGGGTGTTTCCTGCATTATACCATATATTAACATAAAAATCAAATACTATATATCACTCGAATTCTCATTTAGTTCTAGTTCAGCACAAATCCAGATACATATATATTAAAATGCAGTGACGCGCAGCTTGGAAGGACTTATATTCATATAGATTAGCCAGATTAACTTTTCAAGCTCTGAACTGCCTATATCTCCCTCATATGATTAGTCCGACCAGCAAGGAACGGAATTTTAATATATATGTATCTGGATTTGTGCTGAACTGGAACCCTATTTATTCAACTCTTTATATCTCTTTATTTTCATAGTAGAAGTTTTTTCAAATTCACCTTCTTTAATTTCTAGCGATTTAATAGCTTTATAAGATGTTAATTTTTTATTTACTTCTTTTATTTTCTTCCATATCAAATCATAGATTTCATCTTCAGAAACTTCACCATGTAATTCTTCTATTTTTTCGTAATCAGGTATAACTCTAGCTGTAATTATCAATTCTTTTTCTTCTTTTTTGCTATTAGCTTCTGGTTTTTTTCCATATACCATAGACTCTTTTATTTCATCTACTTTATCTAAAAGTAATTCTATTTCTTCTGGATAAATATTTTTTCCATTTTGAGTAACAATAACATTCTTACTTCTACCTGTTATGAATATGTAACCATCATCATCAATATACCCTATATCTCCTGAATTAAAATATCCATCTTCGCCTATAACCTTTTTAGTTTCTTCTTCATCTTCATAATATCCCATCATCAAAGTTGGTGTTTTTATTAATATTTCGCCTTCTCCATTCTCATCAGGTTCTTTTACTTTTATATCAGCTTGAACAATTGCTTTTCCTGCTGAACCAACACAAGTTTTATATTCTGGTGTTAAGGCTGATATTGGCGCTGTTTCTGTTAATCCATAACCTTGTAAGAATGTAATTCCTATATCTTCTAGCCATAATCCTACTTTTTTATCTATTGGTGCTGCTGCAGAAACGATTATTCTTAAGTTTCCGCCTAAATTGTCATATATTTCTTTAAATACTTTTTTCTTTATATCAATTCCTGCTCCTTTTAATGCATTTGTAACAGAAATCATTGTATTTACTACTTTGTCTTTTTTGCTTTTAACTATTTTTTCATTTATTTTTTTATAAAGACTTTCTACTAAAAGTGGAACTGTTAAAATTGCTGTTGGTTTAGCCTCTTGTAAATTTGGTACTATATATCTTAATCCTTCACATACCGCTATAGATGCACCACATTCAATTGGAAGTAAAAATCCTATTGTTGATTCATAGCAATGATGTAAAGGTAATACAGAAAATAATCTATCTATAGGATATATTTTTACATATGCTGAAACTGCATTTATATTTTCTGCTAGATTTCTATTATTTAACATTACACCTTTTGCATTTGATGTTGTTCCTGATGTAAAGAATAGTATTTTAAATTCTTCTGGGTCTATCTCTATTTTTTGAAAGCTGTCATTTCCTGATTTTACAATATTTTTTCCTAAATCTATTAAATTTTGTAGACCTACATCTTTTCCTTCTATTTTCTTATCAGAATTCATTTCAATAAAATACTCTACCTCTGGAACTTTCTCTTTAATCTTTTTAATATCTTCTTCCTTTTTAGGTGAATATATAATAGCAGATGCCTTTGATCTTCTTACTATATTTTCTAACTCATTTACAGGTAATTCTCTATCTGTAGGCACAGCAATTCCTACTCCACAAAGCATTGCCATATATGATACATACCATCCATATTGAGTTTCTCCTATAATAATTACTTTTTTGTCTTTTAAATTTAAAACATTTATTAAGGCTGTCCCTAATCCTAATACATCTTCTCCAAATTCCTTGTATGTTGTTGTTTTATAAGGTTCTTTATGATTTGGTTTTTCTAATATACATGCGTTATTTGGATATTCATTTATTGACTTCAAGAAAAATTCTTTCACTGTTTTATAATGTGTCATATCCTCATATGGAGTTTCTCTTTTTTTCTTCAAATTCTTTTTCTCTAATTTTTCGTAATCTATTTTGTCTAATTCATCCATTACATCCATTTTCATTTTTTTAAATTTCATTTTTGGAACTTTTAAATCTCTTAATCCCATAGTTATTACCTCTTTTATACTATATTTTTTAACTTTTATTATTATACAAAAAAAAAACTCCTTTTTCAAGCTCCTTTTTAATAATAAAACAAGTAGGTATGTGTCAAGTAAATGTAGGCAATTTTTTTATCTTTTATTTTTAATCCTCAAATGCCTTCGGTTTTAATCTTTATTTATTTCTTTGTTCTATTAATAAAACATAGCCTTTTTCTTTTTTAAAAACTACATCTCATCTCT
>JAFQQR010000048.1 GCA_017410505.1 Clostridia bacterium
TGTTGCTATATTAGTTCCATCTAGATATAGTGGCATCTTCATGGCATTATAAAACCAGCCACCAGAATTTATCCACACGGTATATTTAAATCTATACTGCATATCTGATCCAGATCGTTGATGTTCATATTCTATTGTCCAATATCCTTTAGGGCTACTGCACCATTGTCTTGAACTAAATAATGTTTCCATTCTCCACCTCCTATGTTAACGGAACAATTCCTATTCCTGTGTTATCTGTGGTTTCTATTCCCAACCATCTGGCTTTATTACATAATGTAATCTCTTCTTCTATTACTGACTTTTTCATATGGAACTCATCTCCATTCATCCAGAATACTTTATTGCCTTTAAAATCATATCCTGCAAATTCTTCAGGATTAATTATTACTTTACTTCCATCTTTTCCAAACACACAGATTCCATTTTCATCAAATGTTCCTATTAATGTATTTGCTATATCATAGATTTCTATTCTTCCGGCTTCATTAACATGAGAACCTACTTTAAATGTTCCTCCTTTTACAAGTGTTGCAGTCATATTTATTACATTAATTTGTTGCATATCTAAAGTTCCATCAATTAACCATGCTGAAGTAAAAGCTCCATTTATACCTGAATTTGAGAATCCTATTCCTGCTGAATTAATCATCATAACATTAGTTGCTTCTTCTTTTGGTAATTTATCAACTATTAATATTCTATTTCCTTCATATATTACATAGCTATCTCCTAAAGTTCCCCATATTTTAGATGTGGCTTCATTTAGTTCATCTTGTAATTGCACCGTTACTACTTCTTTTGCTGATGCTACTGTCTTATCAGTATCATTTTTTATTGTGCTTATTAGATCCTTTAGTTTATTTTTAAAATTACCAAATTCTATTTCTATATATTTATCTCTTATGCAATCATATTTTAATGAGATAACATTTGTGGATAATTCTATTCCAAGTTTCTCATGTTTAACTACTATTACATCTCCTAAATCAACGATACCTTCGATGTGTGCTTTCACTTTGTAGTTACATTTAAATATTTGATTATCATTAAGATATCTTTCTGCTTGACTTCTTAAATCTTTTAGTATTGCTTCTTTGTATGCAACTTCATCTAGATTTCCTTTATCATCTTTGAATTGTTCTTGGTCTATTTCCTGGTCAAACTTTATTACTTTCGTATATGGTACATCATAAATATCCATATCTGATATTAAATATACTTCTGGTAATGTTATTCCATCATATCCGACAGGTAATAATTTTGTTACTACATTATCCCATACCTCTGTTGCTTCAATATCTGTTGAGTTTTTTCCATATTTAATTGTGACTCCACGATCCATACCAATCGTTTTCTTCACACCTATATTCCAATTATCTCTGTATAGGTGACCTCCCCATTTTTCGATTACTACTGATATGGTTTCTTCTAAAGTTTTTCTAACAATTCTAGCCGAGTTCAAATCAGCTATATCTGATATCATTTTAAATGGTGTAGCACTATCACAAGCATTATTAAAATGATCTAAGGCATCATTACAATTTTTGTTTTCAGCATATGCATTTACTATTACATATCTAGCCGAGTCCTTCCACAGATGGTATCCTCTTACAGATATCTTATTATTTCTTTTTTTAGGATTCGTTAATCTAAATCCCTGTTCTCCCCACCTGGTATTAGCTCTTACTATCATTCCTTCTTGTAAATAATCAATATCTTCTATTGTGGATTCTATATCGATATAATAATCTCCATTATCTTCTATAAAAATATCAGCTTTAGTTGGATGTAGTATTTTTAACCCATTGTGATTGAATAGTTTTTCGTTGGCTTCATAAATTTTTATCATTAAATCCACCTACTTTTTGGTTCAACCTTTATTCTGGTCAAGGAACCTGTCCAGGTTATAGTATTGTTTCCTACTGCTAATTTAGGAAATTCTCCAAGCATATATCTATTTTTATATACTCCATTCAGATATGCTTCTTCTTGTAAGCTATCTATAACTACCGATGTTTCTCCTTCTGGGAATGTATATTCAAAAATTGTAGATCCATTTATAGCTATTTCTATATTTCCACTACCATATAAAGTAATAATTGGTTTTGACATTTCTAATCCCTGGTTATTTACTACTAACGATGTTTGAGTAGTAATGCTTAAATCCTTTACTGCCTCATCTTTCAAATATTTATATGGTTGTGTATAAAACTTAACTACTGCAGTTTTAAATCTTAGCAATTTTTCATAATCTATCTTATCCATGATTCTGCAATTATATATTTTATTTGGTTCATCAGATAATGTTAGGTTACCCTCTCCTGTAAAATATTTTGCTATTGCATCTAAGTCATAGTTTCTGGTTAATCCTATTTTTACATTCTTAGTGTAGCTTTCATACCCTAGGTCTTCTATAATATCCCCATCTCTTCCATCAATTTTGGTTATTGAAGTTCTCATTTTAGGTTTTGTGATAGGTGGTAATTCACATATCAATAGTCCTGGTATAGTTTCACTCTTTATTCCCTTCCATTCTATATATGCCATTATGAATACACCACCTTTTCCACATTATCTACTACTAATTCTCCGAAGGTTTCATCAAATGCTTTAAATGTCATTCCAGATAATGCTTCTTTAAATGCATCTACCAATACTTCTTTGCTGAAGTTTGTTTCTAGGCTTCCTGCAGAATTAATATTTGTATTTAATCCTAAGTCAAACTCTGTAGGTATTGCATTTTCTATATCTGTAGCTACATTATCCATCTCATCTGTAAATCCTTCTCCAATACCTAATGCCAAATTTTTACCTATCTGGTCTTCGAATAATTTTGATGGAGAATTGATTCCAAAGAATGACTTAATTCCTTTTAAAATGGAATCTCCAAATCCTTTTATTTTTCCAATTACCCAATCCTTAGCATTATTTATTCCATTCCATAATCCCTGAACTAAATTCTTACCTACTTCTGGGATTTTTTTGATTCCTTCTACTATTCCATCTTTAATTTTTCCAAGTAATTCTTTACCTTTGGCTACCATGTTCGAATAGTAACTAGCTATTCCTGTAACTAACGATGTAATGATTTGTGGTATTGCCTTTATTAGATTTGGTATTGCTTTCACAAGACCTACTGCTAATTGAATTGTTAGTTCAATACCCATTGCTATTATTTTTGGTAGATTATCTACTATTGCCTGAATTAATTTATCAATAATTACTGGTATCTTATCTATCAGGTCTGGAAGAGCAT
The DNA here is from genome assembly GCA_017410505.1 of Clostridia bacterium. GTDB lineage: Bacteria > Bacillota > Clostridia > TANB77 > CAG-508 > CAG-269. Next base: position 3,260 of record JAFQQR010000048.1, read on the forward strand.
TCATAAGTCCTTCTGCTAAGCCAATTATTAGTTGGATTCCTGCATCTATTATTAATCCGATGTTATCTAGCAATGTTGTTGCCATTAAAATTACACATTCAATTATCTGTGGAATTAGTGTTGGTAATGATGTTGCTATTCCCTGGATCAAAGATACTATTATCTGAATTCCTGCTGATATGATTTGTGGGAGCATTGTTATCAATGCATTAAGTATCGTATTTATTACTTGATTCAGTCCTGTCATCAGACTTCCAATATTTCCTGTTATTCCTGTAATTAATTTTTGTATTAATTCTACTCCTATGTTTAATATTTCTGGTAATAGTGTATCTGCTAATCCTAACACCAATTCTATGATTCCATCTAAGGCTATACTTATTCTTGGAACTATGTTTTCTGCCATTATCATTACACTATCTACGAAGTTTGTTATCAATCCCTCGAAGTTAGCATTCTCATCTGCTACTCCTGTGATTAAATTCGACCAAGCTGACTTCATTGCACTAACGGATCCACTTATAGTTTGTGTAGCTTCTTTAGCTGTGGTTCCCATAGCTTCTGTAGCTTCTTCTAATGTCATTTCTCCACTTGCAACTTTAGCCATTGCTTCTTCATATGATAATCCGGATATTTTCATCTCTGTTTGTATGACATGTATGGCTTCATACACATCACTTAAATTGCTGATATCATATTTTATTCCACTTATTTTTTGTGCATCTGCTAACAGCCTTTCCATTTCTGTTTTGGTTCCACCATATCCAAGTTTTAGGTTATCAAGCATGGTATAATTTTGTTTTGCAAATCCCTGATAAGCACTTTGTATTAGTGACATGTCTGTACCCATCTTATTAGCATTGTCTGACATATCTCTTATTGCCATATCAGCTATCTTAGCCGATTGAGCTGTGTCATTATCAAGGCTCTGTAATAAACTTGCTGAGAAACTTGTTACTGTAGACATGTACTCATTTGCACTTAATCCTGCTGTTTTATATGCATTGTTAGCATATTCAGAAACTGCTCCAGCACTATCTCCAAATAAGGTTTCTACACCACCTACTAATTGTTCATATTCTGCATAACTCTGTATGGCTTGTTTTCCTAGATCTACAATTCCTTTGGCTACGGCTCCCATAGCACTTGCTAATCCTTTTACTCCAGCAATTATAGCTTCACTTGTTAGATTAGCTTTAATTAAATCTCCAAGTTTCAAAGTTTGTGTTCCAGCTTCTTTTTCTGATCGTGTAAATTCATCAATTTCCTTTGTGGCTTTCGACATTCTGGTTTCATTTTCTTTGATATTTTCACTTAGATTTTTAATTTCTGCTTTTAGTGTTTTAGCTTCTGCTGAATTCTTACCCTGTTCTAATACTACTGATGCATATTTATCTCTTAAAGTAGATAATTTTGTTTTTTGCTCATCTATCGTATCGTTCATCTTTTGGTAAGAGCTTCTATTATCTTCTAATTCTTTTTGGTTATTACTTAATTCTGTAGTTAAGTTATTAACTTCTGCCTGAGCTAGATTTAATTCCTTCTGATACTTATTTATTGTTATCTTATTTTTCTCATATTGAGACTCTGCTTTGGCTAATTCAGTTGATAATTCACTTACTACTTTCTCTTGAGCTTTTATCTCTTCAGAAGTTGAGGAAGTGTTATTTTTTAATTCTTCTAGCTTCTTATTTTCTTTTTCTAGATTCATCATCATATCCATCATAGCTACTGCATTTTTGTCTTGTTGTTTATTGAAGTCTTCTAATGCTGATTTGTATGTGGATATCTTTTTATTACCTTCTTCTATTTCTTTATTTAAGACATTGTTTCGAGAAGTTATGGCTTGAACTGATTTATCATTCTTATCAAATTGACTCGATACAACTTTCATTTCACTAGCCATAACTGTCAGATTGCTTGTAATTGTTTTTAGAGCTTTAGTGTATTCACTTTCTCCTGTTAACTTAACAGAGCCTCCAAATGATCCAGCCATATACATCCCTCCTTCTTATAACCATTCCTCTTCTTCAATTGCCATTTCCTCTAATTTTTGGTAACTAATTTTTCTTAATTTGAAATCATAAAATCTTTGGTAATGATAGTAGAGATTTCTAAATTTTCTGTATGTTAGTCTACCGACTTCTTTAGCTGATAGACCTAGAAGATTTATTCCTGTAAATAAAATCCACGAGAAATCGATCGGTTCATCTTCCTCGTGGACTATATGTTTTTTGGGTGATCATCTTTAACACTCTCTGTTATTGCTTTATTTAGCTTTTTGGCTGTTTCTTGAACACCAACTCGAGTTATTAATCTACCCACTTGTTTTTGAGTTAACAAAGGCTTATTATTGCCTTTTTCATCGTTCTCTATTTCAATGGCTTCATTTATCATTTCTGTAAAACCAAATATTAGAGCTTTTGCATTCGGTTCTTTGCCACCTTTATTATCAGTCAGTTTTCCCCACTTTTGTACGGTGCCATATTGTTTTTGTATGGCTTCCATTACATTTAAATTAAATACTAATGCATATTTTTCATTTTCTATTTCAAATTCAAATTTATAGTCTTTCATTTTTCCTCCTAAATATTAAAGGTGGACATTTATCCACCTTATGCTGTCTTTTCAAATAATCCTTCTAAATACTCAACTGCTTCATTAAATGTTGCAAATGTTTGAGTTTTAGACCAAGTACCATCCTCTAATTTTAGGACTGTACCTTCTAGAGTTGTTGTAGTAAATTCTACACTTTCTCCTTTTGTTTTTTCATCTGGTAATGCATCCTTAAATTTTACTTTACTTAAGAACTCTACCTTATATTTGTATACTCCATTTACTACTTTTGTAATTATTCTTCCGAATCCTACATATGGAGCTATATCTGTATCTTTACGGATTATTTCTCCGGCTTCTGACATCTCATGACCTGTTAAGTCTGAGTATGTTTGGTCATCATCCTCATCTACCGTAATTGATACAGTTCCCTTTTTGAAAGTGTAATCACTTTCTGCTAATCCATCATCAGCATATAATTCTGCTGAATTTAGATCTAATGAAACCTTACAATCGACAGCTTTTCCTGGTGTCTTAACCTCAGCATATGTTTCTGTTTCTTCATCTAAGATTCCATATCTAAAATTTTTCAACCCTATTCTTGCCATTTATATTTCCATCCTTTCTTTTGCAAATTCTAAAGTCTTATGATATAACCCTGTATCATTTTCATACATATCAGGGCTACTACCTGTTCTTATGAAGTTATTTTCTTTCATAACTTCTTTTATTTTTTTCTCTATTGCTAAATAATTACCATTACTGAAGATATCAATATCTATATATGCTACACTTCCAACTCCTTGGTCTTCTGCAAACAATGTAGGATCATCATCTGTAAAAGCATAAGTAATATATGTTTTGCTTTTTCCGGTATATGTTATAAACTCTGCCGGAATCTTTTTGCCTTCCACTTCAAAATTATCGAATATAGATTTTAATAATTCATAATCATTCATTTTTTATGTATTTCTCCTGAGCTTTAATCATTGCATTGGTTATTGCTGTTTCCTGTCTGAATGCTTTTCTGAAGAATGGCTTCTTCTTTTCTCCTCGGCTGGTTCCAAATTCTCTAGCTAATGCTATTAGTGGAATTGGCACACCTTCATCGTTATATCCATAGAATCCAACTTTTGTATTTATTCCATCATCTGTTGGTGTCTTGTATGATTTCGTAATCTTCAATCCTTTATCCAAAGATTCTGTACTTTTAAAACTAGATTTCATATTTGATTTAACTTGTTTATATACCACTTCGGCTCCTGCTCTGGTCATTTCACTTAGCATTTCTTCAGTATTGGATTCTAGCTTCTGGAATGTTTTTATTAGCTCAGTAGGTAATTCAGCATTAAATCCTGCCATTATTTTGTGACTTCTTTTGCTTGGATTTCTAATTCGATATTTTCTTCATCAATGTTATTCAAATACTCTATGGTATATCTTTTCTTATTAAACAGAATTATCATATCCCTGGTTATTTCAGTTTTTGGATAACGAATTGTGAAGTTAGTGTAGGCTTTTTCAAAATCACTATTATTTGCTATCAAAGTAAATCCTTTTGTTGTTTTGACTTTAGCCCAAGTAGTTAGGATGAGAGTGTCTTCTGGATTTTTAAATCCTGCACTATCATCCTTTATAGCTACTTTGTATATTGATATTTTTTTACTATAATCTCCTGGGTTTAACATATGTTATTTCTAGAGTGCATTCCAAGTATGGTTTCTACAACTTTATTTAGATTGTTTTTATCCACATATAAAGTCCTATTATCATACATGTCCTGGCATAAAATAAAAACGACAATTAAAAAATCATCGTATTCATCTAAATCCTTTACTCCTGTATTTTCTGTTATAAATTTTTTAGCAATAGTTATTAAAGCATTAAGTAATTTCCTATCTGCTTCATCGACTTCTTGTAATCTGATATAGTTAGCTATATCATCACATGTTATTGTACTTACTTTCATTAGTTTCCTCCTTCTTTGAGGTCTTGCCTGAACAACTAATGACCTTATTTATCTTTTTGATTATCTTCTGGATCTTTTCCAGCTTCCGGATCTATTGGTGCTTCTGGATCCGTTTCAGGTTCTTTTGTAGCTTCTGCTAATTGAGCTTTTAACTCTTCAATTTCTAATTTTAGTTCATCGTTTTCTTTTTTTAGAGATTCATTCTCTTTTTTTAATTCTGCTTGGCTTCTGTTTTTTTCAGAGTATTCTTCTATGTAACCAGCTTTTAAAAGGTCACTGATTATTGCTTTATCTTTTAATTCAATAACATGACCTTTTGAGCCAGATACTTTTCCACTAAAACTCTTTAATACTTTAAACATTATTCAGCAGTTCCTGGACAAACTAATTTAGAAATCTTTTGAGCATCTTCAACTTTAGCATCAAATTCCATCCATGCTACTACACCAATAGCATGTTGGTCAGCATATTTTTCTCTTAGAACTTCCATTTCAAGTTCTTCAGTAAACTTAGTTGCTAATCCTGATAAATCTCCATAAAAAATAGCAGTATTTCCTGCTCCAATATCTTTCATGTTATCAGTTTCATAAACTGGTTTCCCTAATAATGTATATCCGAAGTCACTTGTTATATCATCTTGTAATAAATATCTATCATTAGCATCTTTCAATAATGAGATTGATGTTAATGTTTCTGGTGACATTAACCATACAGCATTCTTTTGGAATTTTTGTTTTACTTTTCTTTTTGTTTTGATGATTTCATCTGCTGTAATAACATTTGCACTTTCAGCTGTAACGATTAATTTTACTCCTTTATCTAATCCTGTTACTTTTCCATCTGTACCATTTAATAATTCGTTTTCTACGAATAATGCAATTGATTCAGACATAATGTTGATAACTTCATTTACGATATTGAAGTCACTATTATTTACTAATGATTTAGATATTTTAGCTAATGCTCCTGCTAAATATCCTGTTAATTCAATACTAGCAAATTTACCAACATTACTTTCTAATGATTTAAATTCTGTAGCATATGCCATGTTTACTTTTGCATCTGCTGTTTCTGAATAATATGGGATTTCTAATTTTCCTTTGATATTATACTTAGTTGATTTTTCTAAAATAGGACAGATATCATAAACTTGTTTAATAATCTTTTTAGCAATAGTTACTGGAATTACTGCTCCATTATCTCCTTTTGTTAAATTAACATCTGCTCTTTCTTCTAGAACTACACCTCTGATATAATTCTCGAATGCTTTTTCTTCTTGTAAAGCTCTTTCTTCGTTTTCTTTCATTTCATCTTCCTCCTTCTTTTCTTCTTCTTTTTGTTCTGGTGTTGGCTCTTCAGTTAACTCTCTACCTTTTGTAATGGCTGAGATTGTTTCATTGATTAAACCAATTTCACTTTCTAATTTTTTAAATAACTCATTCTCATCTTCTGTGAATGCTCTTTCTTCTGTCTTTACTGTATTAAGTAAAGTTTCCATTTCAGTTTGCTTTTCAGCTCTTTGTTCAGTTAATGCTTTTAGATTCATATTCTATTTCTCCTCTCTTATCTTTCTTAATCTTTCTTCATAATCTGAATAATCTATTTTGACAACTTCCTTATCGGCATGTTGTTCAGGCTCCTCTTTAGTTTCCTGTCTTATGTCTATCGTTTGTGATTCTTCTCCACGATATTCAATAAGTTTTACTTGGTCATCTCTCATTTCGATGCTAGTTCCGATGTATGCCGGATACTTTCTATCATCTATAATTGAGACTTCTAGAAGATCCAAATCTCTGACGATTCTTTCTTCTATTCCATCATCATTGACTTTTCTATCTTCTTTATTACATAAAAAACCAAATGACCAACCTCTTAATTTGTTGTCTTTGGCTTTCTGTATTACTTCTGGATCCTCGACTTCTACAATGGCTCTTAATCCAATGTTGTCTTCGTATAACTTAGCTTTTCCACTCTTGGTATCAGCTAATTCCCTATCTCTTTCGTGATTTAATAACACCAGGACATTTTCTGCTTTTTCTAAGGCTCTTTGAAATACTCCTGATCGTATTCTTTCTACGAATTGTCCTCTGGTATCACACAAGACTTTGGATGTTCTTTCTACTGCATTGACATAGCCATCTATTACGATTTTTCCATTTCTAACTTCCACCTTCATCTGTACCACCTCCTTCTCCGGTGCTATGCATGTCTACTATTGAATTTGTATTTGGGGTATAGTATTGTCCTGTTGTAGTATCGAATACTACATTTCCAAGATTTAAAGTTATGACATCAAGTCCTTCAATGCTGTCATAGTCTTCTAGATATCTGATTTCATTTTTTGATATCCATCCTGTTTCTGATGCTATTTTGTAGGCTTCATATCTTTCTTTAATGTTTCCTCTACTTATTTCCCTGGTATCAAATTCAAAATAAAAAGACTCCTTCTCTTTTTCGAGTAGTAAGTCTTTATTCAAAGCTATTTTAATTGCTGTTAGTATTGGCATAATAGCTTCTTTCATAAATTCATCAAAGTTCTCTTTGTTATGAAATATGTGGTCTATTTCTTCCTGTAATGTTTTCTTTCTTTCATTTAATTGAAGTTCTACTGTTGTACTAGATCCTTCTTTAAAATCCATTCCTTCATTCAAGACAATTGCATTTTCACTTTTGTTTGAATACAAATTAGACCATGCTTGTTTCAGCATTGTTATTTCTTTTTCTCCAAGTTTTCTTTGTGAAGTTATAAATCCTTTTTTTGCTCCTCCTGTTTTTACAAGTCCGAGCTCATACATCAATGTTTGATATGCATTTTCAATAGCTGTTGATACTTCTCCAATTACACTTTTTCCTGAGCCTCCATTCTTGGTGCTTCTTAGTATTGTAATAAAGTTAAATGTTTCATATGTTTTTCCATTTACCATGTATGTTATATCTTTAAAAATAGGATCAGTATTAGTGTTAATCGATACATGTGATGCTTCTACATATCTCAGACTTTTAAATTTATTTTTTTGTTTTTCTATAAATAAATATCCACCTTTATCCAACAAATAATCTTGTACCCAAGCTTTTCTTAATTGGAATGCATCCAATGTATCTCCTGGATCTATATTTAACAATTTTATTCTTGGATCATCTTTAACTTCTTCTACTTTAGTTTTTCCTGTCTTTTCATCCTGAACTTCTCGATATAACCTTATCGGTATCATTGCTACGGTGTTGCATATTCTATCTACTGCACTGGCTACTGCTGGTAGTGACATTGCCTTATCTTTGTCAATTGTTTCTCCTCTTAGAATTGCTTTAAGTAAAACATCACTTGCTGACTCTTCTGTCTGTGGCTTTGTTGTTTCCTCTTCAGCTCTTCTTCGGAATAAATCTCTTATTCTCATCTTCCACCTCCTTTACTCAATTATCTGTACAAAGAAGTCATCGTTATCTAGGAATACATCTTGTTGTAGAAGGTGTACTGCATTTATTAATGCTACTACCATATCTACTTTTCCCTGGCTTCTTTTTTTAGTTATGTACCTATTCATGTTAGTGTCATAGGTGCATCGTGCATTTTCGAAGTTGATTTCTAATAATTTATTCTCTTCATATCGGAACTTACGATCCAATATTTTTTCATATAATAATTTCGTTGGACTATGTAATGTATCACTATGTTGTCTTATGACTATTGTGTTATATTTCTTATCCCATTTTTGAGCTGATGATAAAGCATTGTATCGGTCATATCCTATTGCCATAATTGTTACTTTATATTTCTCTTCTATTTGGAATACGAAATCTTCGATTATCCCATAGTCAACTGTCTTATTTCCACAGGCTATACATTTCATTGTTTTTATAAAATCGTAGTAGTTGATTCTTTCAAACTTATTCTTTTCTTCTATTCTTCCTTCTGGAATAAATGCAAATACATCAGCAAGTATTTCGTGGTCATCTTCTGATACCATTGCTACGGCACAGTTATCATTGGTCATGGCTAAGTCTACTCCTATGTACACTTTTCTGCCTGTCCAATCTATCTTAGCTACCTTACAACTCATAACTTCATTTACATCTATATAGCTCTCAGTTCCCATTCCCTGGTATATGATATTGCAGTGTTTTGTTAAGAAGTTTTCTCTTACTGATTCTACTGCTATTGCCTTAGCTCTTTTCTTAACTAAATCTTCCCAGATTTCTGGTATTTCTAAAGCTACTGGATTTGATTGTTTTAGCACTGTGTCATCAGTAGTCCATTTATTTATTGTTTCTTCATCTGGTTCATATAAAAGTGCAAATATGGTTTCATCTGGTTCTATTCCATCTAATACTCTTTTTGCATATGATACTTCATCTTCAAACGGATTATTGATTGTAGGATACTTAGTCGAGATTATACATCCTAATTTATTCAGAATATTCAATTGTCCTGACCTCATGGATTCTATTGCATATGGATTTGGTAATGCTCCTACCTCATCTGCTAGGAATACATTTGGAAGTTTTCCATCCATACGGCTTGATGAGTAGTTCAACGGATAATATCTACTTTCTGTTAAATTAAATTGTATGTAATCTCTTAGTATCTTAAATCTCTTACTTTCTTTATGTAGATAAATAAGTGGACTTGATTTCAATGTTTCTTCTATTGCTGTTTTAACTTCACGAGATAACGATCCATCTGGAGCTACTGAATAAAACTTTGAATACTTTGGTTCCAATAAAAAAAGCAAGATGAATATCGTTGCTATTGTATAGGTCTTAAAGTTCTTTCTGGCTATCTCTAGAATAGCTGTTTCATATCTTCTCTTATTTGGATTGCTTCTGTAAACAACACATAGAATTGATATGTAGAATACCCATTGGTATCCACACGAGCATTGGTATATCGTTTGTCCTGCCTTTAAACCTTTTGGCATTATTAACAGCTTCAGGATTGATTCTATCTGCTTTACTTTTTTTTCATTGATTTTATATTTTGGGTTCTTATCATTTGCTATCTCCAGAAAGCTCTCACATTGTTTTATGACATACTTTGGTGCTTCTACTTTTCCGGTTACTACATCTGATGCATATTGGTATGCCTTATTTTTCAATTGAGCCACCTGCTATTATTTGTAGCAGTGGATCATCCTCTTCTGTAACATCATCTTTTCGTAACGAGATGATTATCTTCATCAATGTACTTACTGTCTTATTTGCACTATCTGTAGTTCTGTTATAGTCAGATATGGCTGGATGTGAATAAACATTTTTTCTTCCTTTGACATATTCTTTAGTTACTAATGTTCCATCTTCCTTTATTGTTTTTTCTAGGTCATTTAGTATTTGTAATTGTACCTGGTATCTTTTAAAAGTAGTTAAGAAGAAAAAGTTTTGTTCTACTCCGTGCTGTTCTGCTATCCTTAAGATTTCTTGTGCCTGTTCGTTTAAGGACATTTTATTCATGTGTTATTACTCCTAAAATAATCCCCATTCAGCAAACTTTTCAAATCCACCAATTTTATTTATGTATTCTCTGGCTTCTTCTACTATTTCACTATATGGTTTTCCATCTATGATTTCATCTCCGATTGCACAGCTAAATTGTACAGGTTTATTTAATTCTTGAGCTTTTCTGAATGCATAGATATTTACTGATACATCAGCTTTAGATAAATCTTTTCCATGTAACCCTCCACCGGTTACACTTTGTGCCATATCAGATCCTAGCTTTCTATTTGTTGCTCCGGTATCTACATTAATTCCTCCTGTCCAATATCCTAACGGATTTACTATTGCATTTGGATAGTCTTCATAGATATCATTTTCTTCTGTATTACTTTGACAAATTATTAATCTATCTCCATCTAATATGTATTTACCATCAAATGGGTTCTTAGCATATATATCTTTTGCATAGCTAGATAATTTTATTTCTGCTTCTGTTAATGGTACACCTTTAAATATTCCATTATCCCCACATCTAACTTTATCTGATTGATTCTTGGCTAGATGTTCATCTTGCTTTTCAACTACTAAGTCTAGAGCTACATCTCCTGCTATTCTTTTTACTGCTTTTTCAACTTCATCAATAGTAAAAGTTTCAGATGTTTCTATTATCACATGACATACTCCATGACCTATCAACACCTCTACTGCTACTTTTGGATTACTATTTTTTTTGTAGGCTAAGTCTACTATTGCTCCTGCTATCCTATCTGCTATTTTATCTGGATGAGCTGGATTTACTTTTTCTATCATTCTTCTTCCTCCTCTAATTCTTTTTCTGTTACTACACCTTCGATTAATTTTATTGCTGTTTCTCCTGTTAAAGTTTCCCATCGGTCAATTATGACATCTACATATTTAGGATCTAATTCTATTGTGTAACAATTTCTTCCTAGATGTTCACAACTTATTAATGTTGAACCTGAGCCACCGAAGAAATCAATTACATTTTCTCCCTGTCTACTGCTATTCTTAACTAACCTAGAAATTAATTTAATTGGTTTCATGGTTGGGTGAACATCGTTCTTTTGTGGCTTATCTTCATGGATTACTGTTGTCGGAAGTTTATCAGCTAATATTTCTCCAATTAATTCTTTTAATTCATCTTTGGTATATTTATCTAAATCAGCTTTATCTTCAAACACCGTAGTTTGTGTTCTGTCATTTATAAAATAATGACCTGCTCCTTCCTTCCAGCCATATAGACAAGGCTCATGTTTCCACTGATAGTCCTGTCTTCCAAGCACCAATGCATTTTTTACCCATATTAGATTTTGTTTTACCTGACCTCCGGCATCTCTTAATGCTTTTCTAAAATTATAGCCTTCTGTATCTGCATGGAATATGTAATATGCTCCACCTTCCTTTAGCACTCTTAACATCTGTTCATAAAATGCATTTAGGAATAGGTAGAACGATTCATCATCCATATTATCATTCAATATTTTATTTCCGTTTTCTCTTTCTTTTCCGTATCCTGTTTCATTTATTGAACCATAGTTAACATTGTATGGTGGATCCGTTACACATAAATCCATTACTGCTCCATTTACTAACTTATCAATGTCTTCCTGGCTTGTACTATCTCCACACATCAATCTGTGTCTTCCTAGCTGATAGACATCTCCTGGTTTTGCTTTTGGTATTTCTGGTAATGATGCTTCTACATCATAGTCATCTTCCTGGAACTCTATGTCTTCCTGTGTAAAATCAAAATCATTGATATCAAATCCTGCTAATGAAACATCAAAATCTAATTTGTCGAGTGCTAGGATTTCCTGTCTTAATATTTCATCATCCCATCCTGCATCTAAAGCTAATTTATTATCAGCTAATATGTAGGCTCTTTTTTGTGTTTCTGTTAAATCCTCAATAAATAAACATGGGACTTCTTCCATCCCTAATAATTGTCCTGCTAATACTCTTCCATGCCCTGCTATTATTCCATAGTCACTATCTATCAGTACCGGATTGATGAAACCGAACTCTTTTATTGAATTGGCTATCTTCTCTACTTGCTCCTGGCTATGTGTTCTGGCATTGTTTTCGTATGGCTTCAGGACTGATATTTTTACATTCTCATATCTTCTCATCTAATCCTTCCTTTCCAAAAAACTCATGTAAAAATTAAAATTGTGTGAATGTAGGTGGGCTGTGGGTGGAGAAAAAATAAAAAGAATTGCTTTGATTATGCCTGGGGGGTTCTATATTTCCTGGCTACTATCTCTTGCAATTCTTCTCTGCTAATTTTATTGTCTTCTGCCATCTTATGATGCATATTGCACAATGTGATTAGGTTTTCACTATCTAATTTTTTAGAACTATCTTCTTCTATTGGTATGATGTGATGTACTTCTAATTGATTATAGTTATATCTGTAGAATGTATCGTACTTACCTTCTAGACATATCTGGCACAGATGTTTATCTCTGTTCCTTATCTGGTTTCTTTTTTCCTTCCACTCGTATGTATCCCTGAACTGATTGGCTGTTTTCTTAGGTTTCTTTTTATTCCTATAACAAGTTTTATTGATGTCATGGATTCTCCCACATACTGAACATGTCTTCATCATCTTATCCACACCCTTTGTTGCATAAAAAAAGAATTACCCTTCTGGATAATCCTCTTATGATATCATTATAGCACTAAGTGTACTGACATATACTGACAAGTTTATGATCTAATTGATAAATTGTAATTTGAAATTAGTTGCATTTGAAACTTCCATCTTCGCCCATTGGGATAATAGACTCTATTATTTCTTTTCTTGTTTTAGATTTTATATCTTTTATCGACATACCTGTTATTTCTTTAAATTCATTTTCTGTTAATAAATCTAAATTATATATTTCTGTTGTCATATAAGTATTGTCATCTTTCCAAAACTTACTTGTTGCACCTTTATACTTATCATTAGATTTTTGAATCAATTCTTTGTATGCATCAATATTGATATTGTCAGTCAATTTATTTGTATTGACTATTGAATATCTATATACTTCCCCATCCTTAAAATCATAATAAATTTCCATTTTATTTTCTTTTGTTGCATCTTCCATTACACAATATATTGATCTTTCATTTTTTGGCAACAAAAATATTATGCCTGCTAAAATAACTACTAATCCTAAAACTAAAACAACACTATTAACCCATTTTTTGTTTTTCATTAAAACCACCTACCTTTCTATAATCATTATAACATAAAAAAGCAAATCTTATTATAGATCTGCTTAATAAATTGTAATTTGTAGTTATGATCACATATTTATTTTTCTTTTAATAAACCTTCTGTTGTTAAAATATATAAATTATCTATTGTTTCATTAATATATTTTCGATCATGAGATACACTTATAATTGTTCCATCATATTCACTTAATACTTTTCTAATAATTGGATTAGATAAAGGACTAACATTTCTTGTAGGTTCATCAAGTATTAAAACATTACATTTATCTAACACTAATTTAACAAGAAATAACTTTGCTTTTGATCCATTACTTAAATTCTTTATTTTTCCAATCATCTCTTCTTTAGTAAATTTCATATTACCTAAAAGTAGTCTTGCTTTAGTAATCTCCTCTTTATTGCCTTGTGAAGAAATAAAATCCAATACATATTCATAATTATTTAGAATATCATCATATGTTTGCGGCATATATCCAACCTTAATATCATTTCTATCTTTTAATTCGTTATAAATTAATTTTATTAGAGTAGATTTACCAACACCATTTTTACCTATAATACATAAATGTATATTACCAATTACATCTAACTTTATGTTTTTAGATAATATCTTATCAGATACTTTTAATTCATCAATGTTTAAACTGATAATATTCTTTGTCCTTGGCATTTCGACATCTTCAAAAAAGAAACTAATACTTTCCTCAACATCTGGTACTTCAGTTAATTCAGCTTCATCTAATTTTTTCTCTTGTGACTTTAAAGAATGCATTTTCTTTTTTAAAACTTTGGCACCATGTGGATCTGCTCTTGAAATTGTATTTTGCTGATATTCAACTTTTTGCATTATTCTTTGCAGTTTTTCATGTTGTTTGGTAAATTTTCTTTTTTCAGATCTTGCAACTTGTGTTTGCTTTTCTATTTTTCTAAGTCTTTGTTCAACATAGGTATCATAACCAATTTTTAATAATGTATGTCTGCATTCAGTTTTCTTTTTTATTTGCTCTAAATGTAGAATCATATTTGCTGTATTAGCAAGTAGAGTTTCATCATGTGAAACATATATAATTGGTTTATTTGTACTATTAATAAATTTTTCTAACCACTCTAATGTTTCAATATCTAAATCATTAGTTGGCTCATCTAGAAATAAAATATCATATTCATTCAATAATAATTTCAAAATACTAATTTTGACTTTTTCTCCGCCTGATAATGTTCTAATTTTTTGTTTTAATATATCGTCAGTTAAATTAATTAATTCTAGATATTTATATAGATTATTAACTTTATCATAATAATCAGTTTCGTCTACAAATAAAAATTCATATACACTTTGATCTAGTTTATCAGCACTAATAGATTGTTCTAGATAACCAATTCTATTACCTTTTAGATTAATATTTCCACTTATCTCAGCATATTCACAAATGCCTAGAATGGATTTTAATAAAGTGGATTTTCCATTTCCTTCTTCACCAATAATAGCAAGTTTATCACTATTATTTAGTATTAAATTTAAATTCTTAATTAAATATCTATCATTAATAGATATAGTTAAATCTTTTATTTCTAACATATTATGCCTCCTTTTTTTGGCATAATCGAAGTTTATGCCAAACTTATTTAGTTAATGTTCTCATTTTCTTACCTCACTTTCAAATTACTATTTGTCTTTCAGTTATATTATACCATAAAAAAAGCAAATCTTTTATGTGATTTACTATTCTTTTATCAATTCTATAATTTCTGGATTCATAATTATTATTGAGTCACAATCCCAACCATAGAGTTCAAAGTATAATCCCCTGTTTAATATAACTTCTACTGCATCATATTCTTCTGCTAATTTTTCAAAATCTAGCAAAGTCCAAGGTGAATGTCCTAGAATACTTTTTTGTTTTGGTAATTCTTTTAATTTATCCATACTATCTATTAGTAATACTTTGGCTTCTGGCTTTAATTTAAATTTAAAGCTCACATCTAATCTTGCCCAATCTATTTCATTTCCTTTGCACCAATCTATCCAACCATCTGTTGTATCTACTCTACTTGCCCACAACCCACCGATTGGTTTTACTGCTTCTGGTCTATTCTTAATTTTATTAAATAATTTTATATCAAAGTTTTCGTGTCCGTAATGTATATATTCCATAATGCACCTCCGGTTTCTATGTACATGTATTATACCACAGATCCTGTTAATAAGATCCATCAAAAAACTACACTTATTTGTGTAGTTGATTTAGCATTGATTGATGATTTTTAATCATAGTATGAAGTGTTGTTTTTAATGTTTTAAATGCTATTTTTGGCATTTCATACATAAATATTAACCTTTCGTGCATTTTTTTAATTCTTTTAGTTTTATTCTTAATCTTTTATTTTCTTCCCTTAATCTTTTTATCTCTAATGGTTCTCCGATCTTATCCAATATTTTTTTAAAACACTCATTTTTTACATCTGCAACCAGAGATTCATATTTTGTTTCTAAGGTATTATATTTTTTTCTTAATTTTATGAAATCAAATAGTTCTTTCATTATTAGCCTCTTTAAAATATGCTTTTTGTTTTCGGAATAAAGTTCTCTCACTCATATACATTTCCATTGATATTTTCTCCCAACTTTTAAGTTCTATATATCTCTTTGTCATAATCATCCTGGTTTCTATATCTTCTATAGCAGATATACATTTTTCTATTTTTATTAGTTCTTCTAAAGACTTAGTTTTTCTTTTTTCTAACTTATTCTTTAATGTTATTAACAGCTCGGCTCTTTTTTCTACCGGATTACTCTTTTCATTACTGAATGGCATTCCTGTTAGTTTAGATACTCCAACTGATTGATTTTGTAATGTTTGGATCCTCTCTTCCAGATCCTTTATTTCTCTGCTTAAATAATAATACTTTGAGAGTTCTTTTTTAGTCATTTCATCCTTTGATTACTTTGTCTTTTTTCCATTTCAGTATGTGGCACATTCTATGCATTTGATTTGCTCTGTGTTTAATGTTATTTATGGTTTCATCAATTTCTTCTTCTGTCTGGCAAATATAAAAGCCTCCTGTTTTTCCACTTATACTCCCTACCACTAAATAGTAATCTTTATTTTCTCTGATGTTCTGTATAACTTTTCTCATCGATTTATCACTGTTAATGTTAAACATTTTTCTTAATTCTACATTTTTGATTAGGTTCTTTTTTCCTATATGGTTGGATATCAGATAACTATATACTTGTTCTTCCATTCCACCACCTCTTATTCTCCAAGTAACAGCTGTCCTGCCAATTGTTTCTTTTCTGTATATGCTAATGGTTGTTTATACCCATATTTCATCATATCTTGTAGTAGCCATTCTGGAATTATTCCTTTTTCTAACCACATCGTTGCTTTCTCATAATTTCTTACTTGCTGTACCGAATCTAATTCTCCGTATGCTCCATATTTGAAATAGCCATCTTCTAGCATTTTTTTTAGAATATCAAATTCTATTATTTTATCTATCTTATCTATTTCTTCTAAAATATCAGATATACTTGGCATATACTTTGATTTCCTAATTATATTATTAATTGCTTTATTAACTCTTTCATATTCATAATCTTTTAAATTTTCATAAAATAAACTAGCCATTGCTACTATTAAATCTTCATCTAATTCTTTGAAATAATAAGCATATGCAATTTTTAGTTTTGCTATTATCTTACTCAATTCTGATTGATCCATTATATATTGCCTCCAATGTAGATAAAACTTTATCTTTTCTTTTTGGTGTTCTTTCTGACTTTGGTACTTGATTTAAATATCCATCAAACTTATTACTAAATAAGGTTTCAGGTCTTAGAAATTGTTCAAAGTCAGTATTCAACCATTCTTCTGTTTTTATATCAATAACTCTTTTAAAATCTTCTAATGTATATCCTTCATTAAACCTGGCATCAATTACTGATCTGTTTTTGTTACTGCTAGGCTTATAATTTTTATTGGTTTTACTATTTAAATATTCAATGATTTCTTTGTAAGGAACCTTTGGTTCCTCTTCTTCTATCTCATATTCTATTATCTGATTCTCTTCTTCTATAATATCTTTACTCTTTTCTCTATTATCTATCTCTTCGTTATTATTGGTGTTACTATTATCGTTACTATTCGTAACGGCTAATTTTAGTTGTTTCTGTCTTTCACGGAATCTTTTTTGCCTTTGTGCATTTGCATTTCCGGCTTCACTTCCAACCATTTCCTGGTAATTAGAGATTTTTAAAGTTCCATCATCTTGTTCATATATAAGTCCTAGCTTTCTATATAAAGACATAGCAACTCTTACGGTGTCGATATCGTAATACTTACATTCTCTAACTACTTTATCAATATCAAACGGAACAATAATTTCTCCTATTGTGCTTTTTAATTCTCCATTGCTATTTGCTGTACTTAGACATAGTATCTGGTATATTACAACATACTCTGCTCCATTTTTCTGTGATAATAGAAAATCAATATCTTTTCTGCTGAAGAAGTCAGTTTTTAATTTTATCCAATAAAACTTTTTTTCCGAATTCATTTTTTACTCTTCTTATCTATGAGATAAATTATTAATAAGGTTATACAAATAATTAAAGTTATTATTACTCCATCACTCATCTATATCTCCTCCTAAATAATTTCTGCCTATTAATTTTATAAACTCTTCTCTACTATGTTTTTTTTCGTATTCTATTTGGCACACTTTTTTTAAATATAAATCTGTTTCATGACCTTTGCTACCATGTACACCAAATGTTCCTTCGTGGTGTTGATAACAAAGCCATACCTTAAATCCGTTTTTCTCACTAATTTTTCTTCTAGCTGTGCCAAAATATATGTGGTGGTCATGTAGACAATATCTTCGAGAACATATAAAACATTGTTTCTTATTCTGTATAATGCTCTTCATTTGTATCTATTCCTAAATCCTCAGCCCAATATTTAATGATTTCTAATAGTTGATTCATTTCTTTGGTATTAAGTTTGGAGCTACCCAAGAAGCACTTATAAACTATCATTTCTCTTCCTTTAAATTGTTCTGGTCTTACAACCTTTACAGCTCTGAAGTTTTTTCTCAATTCATCTTCTGCTTCTTCAGGAGCTAGTAAATATGTGCTTCTTAGATTAGCTTCTTCTAATGCTGATATATATATTTCATCTGGTTCTTGTTGCATATCTTCGTGACTAGCTATTTTACGAATTAATGCCCACATCATTTTATTTTGCTTTAAAGTTCTTTTAGATCTAACTTCTTTTAGTTCAATTACATAATTTTTAGTTATATCAACATCTATATCTGAGAATAGGTTTTCCATTAAAAACATTTGATTTTGTATGTTTCTAAATACTTGTCTTATTTTAATTGTGGTTTTCATTAGAATGGTAAGTCATCATCACTTATTTCAATGCTATCTCCAAAGTCTGCAAATGGATCTTCTGGATCTGTATATTCTGGTGCTGGTCTATCATCCTTATTTTTGCTTTCTAAAAATTCAAACTCTTCAGCTATTACATCATATGTGTATCCTCTGCTTCCATCTTCTTTATCATAGCTTCCTGTTTGTATTCTTCCGATGATTCCTAATCTATTACCTTTTTTTACATATTGACAAATAGTTTCAGCTCTTTTTTCCCATGCTACAACCGGAATAAAATCGGCATCTCTACTTTCATCATCTTTCTTATATTTCCTATTTACTGCTATTGTAAATCTTGTATATGCTTTTTCAGATTCTGTATATCTCAATTCAGGATCTGTTGTTAGTCTTCCTATTAATTCAACTTTGTTCATTATTTTCCTCCTCTAAATATTTTTTTAATAGTTCTAATGACATTTCCTCATTTATTGGTAGGTCAATGTATTTTCTGACTTTATCCCTTAAATGAAGACCTTTTAAAAATGTAATACTTACTCCATAAGTTTGTTGATAACCTATCCTGTATAAATTGGTTTGATAGGTAACATATTCTTTATCAAATACACTCGTTCTTTTTATATCTCCGATTCCTACATTTTCTCCTTCTTTTAGTATCAAATCTATTCTTCCGGCAGATACAGGTTTCCCATCATAAAATAGAACGATTGGTACCTCATTACCTATACATTCAAACTTAAATTGTTTTTTTAAAAATTTATAATTGTATAGTTCTTTGCATCCTTCTGTATCTATATTTCTGACCTCATAGTCTTCTATTGCTTGATGCACCTGAGTTCCTCTTTCAGATGCTTTTTTTAATACATCTGCTGATACATCTTTGTATTTGTTTCCGAATTTTATTTTTAGTATTTGAGTAATGCTAGGAAGGATTACTCCATCGAATATGTATGTATGTGTTTCATCAATATATTCGAGTATCCCTCCTGCTATTTCCCATGTTTCTATCATTTAATTTTTACCGTAATGTAGGCTGATTTTTTTCCATCCATTGTGACATATTGGTCATACAAATCTGGGTGTTCTTCCTGGAACTTCTCTTTATTAAATTTCTCTAGATTCGTCTGTGCTGAGATATAAGTAATGGATAACCCTGATATTTCATCTAAAAGTTTTATAACATTTTTCTTTTCCATTGCTTCCTTTATAGCTCTTTTATATGTATCTTGGATTTCTTTCAATTCCTTCATTTGTTTTTCTACTACTATTAAACTCTGTATCATTTCAGAATCTAATATTGCTCTATCTTCAACTATTGTTATTAATTCATTCATTATTTTTCTCCCTTCTTATTCTTGATAATCTCTGATGCTTCTTCTTTGCTTAATTCTTCGATTTTAACTTTTTTTAAACTTTTCATAATTTGTGATAATTCTTTTTTATCATCTTTAAACAAATCTCTAAGTGTCTTATCTTGAACTGGAGATATTGTACCTTTAACAACTTTCTTAACTTGCTTTGGTGCTGGTTTACTATATGATGTTTGCTTCTTAGGTTTCTCATCTTCTCTTTCTGGATCATCCTTCGTAGCTACTAAAAATGTAGAAGATAAAAATCTTTTAATTGCTCCTGTTGTAGCTTTATATCCTGCTTTATCCCCACGATCTAATCCTTCTCCGGTGTGATTACTTACTTCTGAATAACCTGTATCAATATCAATTAGTTTGCACCCTAAAGTTACTGTCCTACCAAATGGTTGTTTATCAGTACCTTCGAATGTTCCATAGTCAATTTCTGTAATATATAATTCAATTCCATGTTTACTAAATAGGTCTGTGAATAATTCCTTATATTGTGCTTCACTAAAATATTCGTAGTTATCATATTCATTAACTGCACCTTTAGGTAATATTCCTTTTTCCTTTAGTTCTTTTCTTATTTTATTTTTCTTCTTTTGAAGTTTAGATATCAGTTCTAATTCTTCTTTTGTTTTTTCTTCTGGAATAGATTGATTATAATTATTATTTAATGGTAATAAATCATTCATTACAAACACCTCCCTTTGATGCTAAGAACTTTACTCTTTGTTCATCAATGTTAAAGTATTCTGTAACAAGTTTCATATCTACTAAATTTCTTGGAATTGCATATCCTTCTTCTTGCATTCTGGTTTTAATTTCATTCTTAATTTTTAATGCTTTATTATTTCCTACACATCCAAGTTTTTTTATGTCATCTGTTGATGCCCACATTTTTTCTATAATTTTTAATATTTCTTTAGCTGTTAAACTCTTAACCACAATAACACCTACTTTCTGTTATTATGATTGTTTCTGGTTGATTCTCAGCTATCTTTTTTATATTTAGACCAATTAAAAACAGCTGACTAATAATCACTGCTATAGGCAAAATAACAAGTGTTACCTTTACCCAATTTTTCAATTTTCTTTTTGGTTTCATTTTCCTATCCTTTCATATGTTTTAAAGTTTTAAAGTTTCGTAGACTTTTTAAAATACGATTTTTTCGTATTCTGCTAGTAAAAAAAATATGTAACTATTTTTTTCTTTTTTTACTTCTATATTTACTTCATAATTACTTCTCATTTTTTTACTGCTAACTTCTTTTTCTTATTCGGTGAGAATCTGATCTTATTGATATCTACATTGTAGACTTCTGCTATTTTCTTTGATATTTCAATGCTTGGTGCTGTTCTGCCATGTTCATAATTAAACAATGTATACTTACTAATACCTATTAATGCTGAAGCTTCTTCCAATGTTAAATCAAGATTTATTCTCAATGCCTTTAGTGAATAATCTCTCATTAGCTTCCTGTAACCTCCTTCTAGTTTAATAATAATACGATTTTTTCGTATTGTCAATAACCCATTGTATAAAATTATGATTTTTTCGTATTATTTTACATTTTATCTTGCAAAAAAATACGATTTAATCTATAATGATAATTGAAAGGAGAATAATCATGAGTGCAGTAGAAGGTAATGACAATAATAAAGTCTTTGCTAGAAACTTAAATCGTTTCATGAAAATATTTAATGTTGAACGACATAAGTTAGCAGATGAATTAGAAATGAAATACACCACTCTTTGTGATTGGTGCAATGGTAAGTCTTATCCTAAAATGGATAAAATCGAAATACTAGCTGATTACTTTGGTATTCAAAAATCTGATCTAATCGAAGATTATGTTTGGGATAGAAATACCAGACTTGCTAGTATGGAGAAGAGAGTTGTCAGAGTTCCTCTTCTTGGTAGAATACCTGCTGGTGTTCCGATGGAAGCAATAGAAGATGAGTACACAATTGATTATGAAGAAGTTCCTGCTGATTGGATCACAGGGAATAAGGAGTACTTTGCTTTAAAGATTACGGGGGATTCTATGGAGCCACAGTATAAAGATGGTGACACGGTTGTATTTTTAAAAACACCTGTATGCAATTCTGGTCAGGATTGCTGTGTCCGTATTAATGGATGTGATGCCACATTTAAAAGAGTTACAATTAAGGATGATGGTATTATTCTATCTCCATTGAATATGGATAATAGTTCTGGCTTCTTGCCTAGACTTTATACTAAAGATGAAATAGAAACTATGCCAATTGAGATATTGGGTGTAGCAAAAAAATTAATAAAATATTTATAAAAAAAAGGACTTGCTCTGCAAAGCAAATCCGAAATGAAAACCTTTTTAAAAAGTCTACGAAACTTTAAAACATTCCTAAAAGGATATTTTTTTGGTCTTCGACTATTATTATATCACTTTTTAGGAATTTACACAATTATTTGAATAAATTTGAAAGGAAAGTGATATTTTTTATGCCTGTTTATAAATCTAGCACACCTACCAAAGATGGTAAGTGTTGGTTCTACAAAATTCAATATACTGATAGCTTATGTAATATTGTAAAATATACAAGTAAAAAGTTTATGACTCGAGCTATTGCAAAAGATGAAGAAAGAAAACATTTAAATAGACTTGAACAAAATAATAAAGCACCTGAGAAAATGACTCTTGGTGATCTCTGGTTAAAGTTTCTAGCTTTTCAAGATGATAAAGTAAAAAGAAAAACAAAGGAAGGTTATACTTATAAAGAAAAACACCTAAAATCTTTATGGAATATTCCCTGCTCTAGCTTTAACATTACACATGTTGAAGATTGGAAGAAACGAATGAATAAAGAAACTAATCTAAATGATGTTTCTAAAAATGATGTTTTAAAAGTATTATGTACTCTAATCAATTTTGGAATTAAATATTATAATTATAATTATAGTCAACTCTTAAAATTAATTGAAAAATTTAAAAATCCAGATGAAGTAAAAAAAGAACAAGAAATCTATTCTCCTGCTCAATTTGAGATTTTCCTTTCAGTAGAAGAAGATCCTAGATATAGATGTTTATGGAAGATACTATTTCATTGTGGTCTTAGAATTGGTGAAGCTCGTGGACTTCAATGGAAGGATATTAATTTTGAAAAGAAGACAATGTCTATTTCAAAGCAAGTTCAAAATGTTGATCGTAATACAAATGATTATTATATCTGTAGTCTTAAAACAGCATCTAGTAAACGAGTATTGCCTTTATTAGATGTATTCTATAATGATTTATTAGAATATTATAATTATGTTAAACAATTCAAAAATTTTAATGAAGACTTTTTTGTTTTTGGAGAAGACTTTGGATTACGAGCTTTAACATATCCTCTGGCTAGGAGAAGAAAAAAAGCCAATGCTATCAAAGCTGAGATTAAGGAGATTCGAATTCATGACTTTAGACATTCATGTGCTTCCTTCTTAATCAATAAAGGCATACCGATAACAGTTGTTTCCAAATATCTTGGTCATGCTAGTATTACGGAGACTCTTAATACTTACTCACATATGTTCCAAGATTCATTTTCAAATGTTAATGATATGCTTAATGAGTTCTACAAAATTGAAGCCTAAGTTGTTATTTTAATTGTTTACTTGTTTATTTTAAGTATTTAAATTATCTGGAACTTATCTAAAACTTATCTAAAACGATTTTTGGAGCAAAAAATACCATTTTTATGTAATAGAAAAAACTCGGTTTTTCCCTTTATTTACTTGGGTTTCCGAGTTTATTTACCACAACATTGCTTGAACTTGCGACCACTCCCACATGCCTAATTCTGACTAGTATTATAAGTATTTATAGTATTTATAGTATTATCGTTATTCCTTATACTATAAGGGTAAATACCAGTTAGTATTATTGGTACTATTGGTATTATTGGTACTATCGTTATTTATAAAACGTAGACAAAATGTAGACAAGGTCTTCATTTACTCATTAAAAGATATAAATTTGATGATTTTTACTAGCGATTAATGCTATATAAAATCTATAAACATTATACACTATTTTTTTAATTATTACAATATTATGAAAACGGTTGTGATTGTTAAAAAAAGACTAATCATATAAATATGTTCAATTATTATTTTAAGTTCCATACAACATACTTTTATATTCTTTTGTATGTTAAAAGGAACATAGACAAAAGATATTATTTCATAAGAGAAATAATATCTTGTCTGTTCTATAATTTATAATCAATAATTTTATTTATTGTTTCAGATTTAGTTATTGCTTCAAAAGAATTATTTGCAGACATTCTACTTGCTACTGTACTAGAAATATAATAATTCTCTGTTGTTTCAATATTACGGTGTCCTAAAATATCTGCTACATCTCTTATTTCTACACCATTATTTAGGATTTTAGTAGCATAACTTCCTCTAAGATCATAAAATCTACATTGTTCTATTCCTAATTCTTTGTGAATAATCTCAAAAGGATATTTTAG
The DNA here is from genome assembly GCA_017410505.1 of Clostridia bacterium. Classification (GTDB taxonomy): domain Bacteria; phylum Bacillota; class Clostridia; order TANB77; family CAG-508; genus CAG-269. The sequence goes on from JAFQQR010000048.1 coordinate 27,714, forward strand.
AAAATCAGTTCCTATATAAACTCCGTTATACTTTGTAAAAACTAAATCAAATATTTTTTCTTCTTGCGTTTCATTTTTTACTATTCTTTGTTCTTTTACTTTTCCATATTCATTCACAACATCTTCTAAATGATAATAAATATACTCCGAACCAAATAGTTCGCGATAATCATTTTGAAGTTGTTTATAATTTGTTAATGCCACCAATAAAGTATCACATATATAAACAGCTCTTTTTCCTGTTGTTGTCTTTGGTGGTCCAATATACCATCTTCCTTTATCATCTTTAGGTTTATCATATACATTATGATTAACATAAATAATTCTATTTTCTAAATCAATATCTTCCCAGTTTAATGCACACACTTCTCCTGTCCTTAATCCAGTAAAACATGCTGTTAAAAATGCACAAGTAAAAGTAGGATTGTTTTGGAATCTTTCTAAAATAAGGTCTATTTCTTCTTGAGTATATAAATGTTTTACTTCCTTAGGTTCTATATCAAGACGAGGTAGTCTTATAGTTATCGCTGGATTATATTTAATAAATCCGTAAATATCACACGCATCTCTAAATGTACCTTTCAATACTTTTAAAATTGTTTTAAAGTATGCACGTGAATAAGTATACTTTTCACAAGTTTCAGTAATAAAGGTATTTAGTTTAACACTAGTTATGGATGCTAATCTATAACGCCCAAGTTCAGGTCTTATATATTTATCTATTATAGATTTATAAGTTTGTGTTGTATTATATTTTAGATTAACTTTGCAATAATTGTTTAACCAATAATCTAAATAATCACCATAAGATATTACGTTTTCCTTAAACGGTAATCCTGCATTTAAATATTCCGTTCTTGCTTTCGTTCCTGCTTCTTCTGCTGCTGCTTTTGTTTTGTATCCAGATTTAGTCACCCATTGTCTTTTTCCTCTTTGTGGTGCTATTTCAAATTGATATTGATATACTTTACCTCTTTTTCTTATAAGTAATCCTGCCATTATTCATTTGCCTCTTTTGAAACATCTAGTTTTTTTATTTCATTAACATCAGAAAGATCATTTCCTTCATTCTCTTCTAAAAATTTATCTAAAGATGATTTTAATATTTTAATACTACCTAATTTAATCGCTGGAAGGTATCCTTTATCTATTAGCTTATAAACATAGTTTGGACTAGTATGCAATATTTTTGCGATTTCCTTCACGGTATAAATGATTGTTTCGTTCATATATTTAATCCTTTCATCCTCTCTAATTTTTCACTACACAAACTACTCCATCAAAAAAACAACTTTAAATAAGTTGCTTTATACTCTTCTTAAAACTGCATGGATAAAATATCTATCCGTTTTTTGTCTATTAGATTCATGTGAACAAGAATATAACGTAATTGTTTTATCCTTAGTTGTATCAATTTCTACATTAGTGTTATAATTGCTTTTTTTCTTTATCATAGTAATATAATCATTAAATTCATCTACTGAATTAAATGATTGATTATATGATTCTGATTTTGTGCTATCTAAATATGCACTAAATATTTCTGCTTCATAATTACCAGATGGTGTATATAAATAAAATATTTTATTTTTCTCATAAAAACTTTCGATCATATATTTGTATAATTCTCCAAACATACTTCCATTCTTAGTATGATGTCCATAAATAAAAGTATTATAATCTATAAAATCTTTTGAGGATTGATAATCAACAAATATACTTCCAAGTGAATTCCATTTTTTATCGTATGAATGATTTAAATAATAAGAATTATCATTCCCTTGAACAATTGGATAATTAACTTGTGTCCCTTCTATTACTATCCATCCTACAACATCAGGATTGATTTTTTTTAACTCATCAAAATCAACTTTAAAAGATGGTTCTTCAGAAGGTATTTCTGGTATTTCAACTAATTCAATTAATTCTTCTTTTATTTCTTCCGAAGCATTTAATTCTTTTTTAATTACATTAATTTTGTATATACTAAAACCTAACATTGCTAAAAATATAAATAATAATAAAATTTTGATTGCTTTCATAAATTATATTTCTAATTCCTCCTCTTGTTCTTTTTGAATCACATCATATTTTCCAAAAAATTCTAACATTTCTTCTTGTTTCTCTAGTTCCTCATCTACAAAAAACTCAATAATTGATTCTTCAAGATTTTCTCTTACTTCACTCATATAGTTTTCCTCATCACTTACATTATATTCATTTAATAATTTATTCCATTCTTGATCAGTACAATTATCAATATAATTAGTCAAAGAATCACTTAATTGATTTTTTAATATTTCAGTTTTAATATTTCTGATTTTATCACGCATTAAATCATCATACCAATATTCTGTTTCATCTAATATACGTTCTACACTATTAATCATATCTTCTGTAAGTTCTTCTTTTTTTGTTCCATTTATTTCATATAAAAAGAAAGCAATTATAAATTCTTGACTATTAGTTCTATATGCCTCTCTTATAAAATCTAAATTTTTTTCTACTGCATCTTTATTTAATAACATATAATTTTCTCCTTTTCTATAACATAATAAAAAGGATTAGTATTTTCTCATACTAACCCTATATTATTTTTAGTTAAATTATTTATTAACTGTTTCTTTTAATGCAGAACCAGCTTTGAATGATACTGCTTTTTTAGCAGGAATGTGTAATGGTTTTTTAGTTAATGGATTAATTCCATCTCTTGCAGCTCTTTCAGAAACTTTAAAAGTTCCGAATCCAGCTACTGCTACATCATTACCTTTTCCTAATTCTTCTTTGAATAATTCAAAAGTTCCTTCATATACTCTAGCAACATCTGCTTTAGTTAAACCAGTTTTTTCTGCTAATGCTTCAATGATTTCAGCTTTTTTCATTCAGATTCACCTCCTGTATTTTTCTGATAATTTAATTATACCATATAATTCTACAAAATATCTTATTTTTCTAAATCTTCTTGTTCTTTTTCTTGTTGAATTTCTTTTTCTTTCTTATATTTTTCTTCATTAAGTCTATTTTGACGTTCGGATTCTTCTTTAATTTTTATAACTTCTTCTTTAATGTAATCATTAAACACTTCATCCTGTGACCGTATTAGCTGATGTACTTTAAATATTTCTTCATTAGATATATCTTTAATATCTTTATCCATATATTCATAAATTGCTAATGCTGTTTCTATTTCATATTCACTTCTATTGTTAAACATAATTAATAAACTTCTTATATAATCTATATTCATATATATCCCCTTTCTGTAAAATAAAAAAGAGCAAATCTTATTATAAGATCTGCTTGATAAATTGTAATTTGTATTATTTTTAGCTAATATTAATTACTTAAATATTATTATTTTTTTCATTATACATTCTTGCTTGTGAATCCTTTTGCATTTCATATCCATATTCAAATATATATGACATACTAAAGATAATTAAAA
>JAFQQR010000049.1 GCA_017410505.1 Clostridia bacterium
ATACTACTGTTATCTTTAATAAAATTTATTATTGCAACAATATAAAAACATATTGAAGAAAAATAATTTAATATTGAAACTATTTTGTTTTTTTTATTGTTTTCATCTTTCATATAATACCTCCTCTATAAATTACTATTTGTGTTCTCTTTTATTCAATAGCTCCTGCTACAACCTTATCAAAAAAATACATTGTACTAGATATAATTTTCTGATTTTCTACCCTGTCAATTTCAATTCTATACCCTAAACCCTTATATACTTCTTTGCTATGATTTTCATAATCTCTTAATTCACTTGATATAGCAAATATAGGCTCTCTAAAACTCTCAACTCTATTTATATCAATGGAAACCATAACAGTATATAATGTTAATAAAATAATTATAATTGATAATACTATTTTTAATGTATTCTTACAAAGCTTAACTACTAAAAGCATTGCTACTGCTAATAATGCAAAAATCCCTATCATAAAAACCTCCTATTCAATTACTGCTCTTTAATTTACTCTATTATTGTTTCATTATAATAATCTATTATTTTTAAAAAGCTCTCTAAATCTTCTTTTGATATTTTGGCTTGTTTTTTACCTTTTTGGATTTCTGAACATCCCTCTAGTAAATAATATACTTCATTATCAACTGTTATCTTATGTGTTCTTATTCCATCACACAATTCATTTATGTATTTAGAATCTCTTACTAAACTTATTATAGCTTCAATATCTCTTGTTCTAGAAACTGCAATTGTTTTACCTTCTGTTAATAATTCAACATCTATGCTTTCATATTTTGATAATTCATATTTCATAAACCAACTTCCCATTTTAGTTCCAAGACTATTCTTAAATGGCTCATTTGGGCTTACACTTGGATATCTAACAATTTTATATCCTAACCCCCAATAAGTTATTTTGTTCCCTCACTTTTTATACTTATACTATTTTATTTTATATCACAAAATCGCATTTTTCTCAACAATTCTACAATTTTTTTATAAAAAAATTACCAGTTTAAAACTGGTAATTATTTCTAGTATTGTATATCTATTTCTAAAATATCACTTACACTTATTTTTACATCATCTTGCAAAATGATTTTTTTCTTTATTTGTGATATTTCTTTAACAATTCCTATTTTTTCTATGTATTGTCTATTTTTATAATATTTTAAGTAAATCTTATCTCCTTTTTCAATTTGACTTAACTTTATATCTAATTCTTCTTGTAATTCTTCTGACAATTCCTTTTTATCAATGTAACATATTTCTTTTTCTTTTATTGCTTCCTGTAAACCTTTTAACGCATCAAAAGGTAAAAACTGTCTTGCTCTTTCTAATCTAGTTAGCATTATGACCTCCTATCAAATTATTTCTCATTCTTGCTGTTGCTCCTTCTTCAAAGTTCATTCCTTTCAAAATACTATTTTTCCCCATTTTATTTTTTATAAGCATTATTGTTTTTTCTAAATCCCTTTCTTTTTTTACTTTATTTTGATCTACAAATAAATCAATTTGCTCATATTCTCTTTCAGCTACTTTTATAAAAGCAATACCTATTCTTCTTATAGGTACATTTTTATCTGTTATTTTGTCATATACTCTTAAAAACTCTTCAACTAATTTCGTATAGATATTTGTCTTATTATATAAATGTCCTACACCTCTTGCAGCTTTTATAACATCTTTTGAATAACCTATATATAATTCTATTGTATCGGTAACTAAATCTTTTTCTACTAATTCTAAACTTTTATTTTCTACCATTTCTTTCAATATAACTCTTGCCTTTTCAAAGGTGTAATCTTCAAATAATATTTGACTTGAAGAAATAGAATTACTTTTAGGTTTATACTTTTTTATATCGGCTATCGTGCAAGACTCTTTGCCTTTTGAATGGTCTATTAACAATTCAGCATTTATTCCAAACTCTTTATATAATATTCTCTCATCTGATTTTGCAATATCATTCATACAAAACATTCTATGTTTATTTAATCTTTTTTCTATACCTTTCCCTATCTGCCAAAAATCGCTTAAAGGTTTATGATTTCCTAGTTCCTTAATATATTTTTCCTCATTAAGCCACCCTATATTTGTTGCACTATGCTTTGACAATATATCTAATGCAATTTTTGCTAAATACAAGTTCGTTCCTATTCCTGCTGTAGCTGTTATTCCATAAGTATCATAAATATCTTTCATAATAACCTTCGCTAACTGTAAACCATTCATTTTATATGTATTTAGATATTTTGTTACATCAAGAAAAGCTTCATCAACAGAATATATATGAATATCATCTTTTGAAACATATTTTAAATAAATCGCATAAATATTAGCTGAATATTCAATATATTTCTCCATTCTAGGATTTGCAATTATGTATTCTATATTAGGTGGAATTTCATACAACCTACATCTATTCTTAATTCCTAGCATCTTCATTTTGGGAGAAATTGCAAGACATATAGTTCCTTTTCCCCTCGTAGAATCTGCAACAACTAAATTAGTAGCAAAAGGGTCTAAATTTCTCTCAACACACTCAACAGAGGCATAAAAAGTCTTTAAATCTATACACAAATATACACTCATTGCATCATTCTTCCTTTACAAACTAATGTTCTTTTATATAATAACATTTTTATTTTATTTTGTAAACACTTGTTTGTTAGTTTTGCAAAAAAAAATTAGTGGTACTAACCAAATATATATGATTAGTACCACTTTTTTATCTTAAATATTCTTTCTTTAACAACACTTTATTTATATCATCTTTACTTATTATCTTGTTTCCTAACGAAATTCCGTATGGACTAACAATTTCTGCAAGATAACCTTTCTTTTGTCCATCTAATATTGTTGCTCTATTTCCATCTTTTAACTCTACTACACTAAACTTTCTTAATTTCATATACCTTCCTTTCTCTAATATAAAGGCGTTCCATAACCTAATATATCTAAACTATTTATATCATAATCTCGTCTGCGACAACTATCACTTGAATTTCCTTCTATTGTATAAACTCTGCCATTTTCAACTTTTTCAACTATACCAACATGATCTGCACTACCACTTCGTACACCAGTATCTTTATCAGCCCAATCAAAAAATATAATATCTCCTGGCTTTGCTATAAATCCTCTTTCTTTCCATAAACCACACGCTTTAAACCAAGATACACCTTCGCTTTGACAACCTGCAAATTTTGGTATTAGTCCTGCTTCAATATAACCACACTCATTAGCACACCAAGAAACAAAACAAGCACACCATTCAACTCTTGATTTAAAACCATACCAAGACCAATAAGGTTGTCCCCCAACATTTCCTATTTGAGCAGCTGCTACTGCTACAATATCACTACTTCCTATTGAGCTACCATAAATAACAGATGACCACATACTAGCATATCTTTCGTCAGTTAGTTCTGCTAATTGTTTCATTTGCTCTTGATTAAAATTATATTTTTCTGCCATTTCTTCAACTGTTTTTCCCTTTATTTTTATATGCAATTTAACAGTTGTTACAGTTATTCTTTCTGTTGAAGTCAAACCTATTTTTATTTCTTCGTGTGATGACTCTTCTTTTGTATAAGTTATATCGTTCATTTCCCAAAATATATCTTTTAATATCTGTACTTTTTCATCATTTAAGGTTAATACTTCATTTTGATTATTACCACCATTAACTTTTACAGAATAAATTGCAAGTACATCTTTCCATTCTGCTCTATTAGAATCTATATCATATTCATCATAAGGATTTTCCTTTTGGATTTTAGTAATTTTATTTATAAACTCTGTATTTAAGTCTGATATTACTCCACTCATTGTTGTAACTTCTTGTACTTCTCCAACAGTTATTGTGCTACCTGTGTCTTCACTAGAGAAAAAAATGCCAAATACAGATGCACACAGTAATGCAATTAAACATATTACAATAATAATTACAACTGCAATCCAGCCACCTGCTACAATTAAGCCTATAAGTGCTTTTGCTGCCAACAATATACCTTTTATAGCCAATATTGCTGATTTTATTGCGAGTTTTGTTCCTTTTACTACTGTTTTTGCAGTTGCTTTTGCTATTTGATAACTCTTTTTAGCACCTTCTATCGCTAATTTTATTGTTTTCTTGGTAGCTTTTGCAGTTTTTACTGTTGCTTTACCTGTATTTTTTGCAGTTTTTATAGTATTTTCAGCTTGTTTTATGCCACCCTTTACTGTTCCTTTAATTGTCTTATTTGCATTTCTTATATTTTTTATATTTTTAGCTCTATTTCTTACTGTTTTTATTCTTTTTATTTCTGTATTTACATTTTTTAATTCTTTGATATTCTTTCCTGTTGTTTTTAAAGACTTTTTACCATATTCGTTAAATGTATTTATACTTTTATGAAATACTAAATTTGTCCCTTCTGATATTCTATTATCGCCATATTCATTATTAGAGTTTTCTTCTGCATTGTTATAGTTTGTTTTGTTTTTAACACTCACAATGTTATCTTTTACTTTTGAGGTATATATTGCTGCTTTGTCTAGTTTTTTTATTGGATTTTCAATTTTTTTCTTTGTTTTAATGTCTGCCAATATTTCCACCTCCTACTATATTTTTTTTGCAACTACTACTAATCTCCCATTATCTTGTGAATATTCGCAAGTAGATAATGTTATTAACTTATCTCCATAACTTGCAGTATCTTCAATATTATAAAAAGCAAGTTTCTTACATTTTTCTATAAATGTATTAAACTCGCTTTCATTTTTTAAATTATAATATTTATAGTATTTAAAACCTGTATGAGCCACAGTTTTAAATACTGATATAATTTTATATTCTTGTATTTCATCTTTTGTATAGAACTTTATTATGGAATGATTTTTATAAAATTCTTCTTTTTTATATTTTTCTAATTCTCCAAACATTTTATTTCCGTTTATGTGATGACCATAAACAATCAAATTATCGCTTTTATTCAAGTCGCATTGTTCTGCTATATATGGCGTTCCCATTATAGAATATTCTTTATAAAAATTCCTTCTTAAATAATAATTAGGTCTATTTTTAGTCTGCATAACTGGGTAATCTATACTTGTATTATCTATTTTTAGCCACCCTACAAGATCATTGTTAATATTATATAATTCTTCTATGTTAATCTCATTTTCTACATTTTCTTGTTTTGTACTTGTTTCTTCTTTGGTTTCTATAATATTACTTAATTCTTCAAATATCTTTTCTTGTTTATTATCTTCTTTTACTTCGTTATATATAAAAATGCTACTAATAAGCATTATGCTTATTAGTAACAATAAAAATAATACATAAATTATTTTTTTCAAATTATACCACCTCTTTTATGGTTTCTTCTAGTTTAGTTGTCATTAGCTTGTATAACCTAGTGTTCTTTGGAAATTTATTTCTAAATGGAATTAAAGAATTTCTAACTCTTATTAAACCTTCTCCTGTTCCTGCATTTGTTATATATGTCATTTCCATCTCTGAAATATTTAATAATTTTGCTAATTCCATTCTATCTGTTGCTGATTGATTTAACATTATAATTAACTCACTATTAGCTAACATTAGTCTTGCTTTATCATTTCTCAATAATTCTTCAACATTTTGAGTAATACCAGTAGCACAACCTCCATATTTTCTTATTCTTTTCCATAATTCAAAAATAAATCTTGATGTATATTCATATTTAAACAACAAATATATCTCATCAATAAAGATATATGTTGTTTTTCCTTTTTTTCTATTTCTTGATATTCTATTCAAAATGCTATCTAGTATAACTAGCATACCTATTGGCATTAGTTGCTCTCCTAAATCTATAATGTCATAACATATTAGTCTATTATTAGTTTCTACATTTGTAGGTTTTGCAAAAGTATTTAAACTACCTTTTGTAAATAATTCTAATGCTAATGCAATTTCTTTTGCTTCTGGTTCACTTTGTTCTAATAAAACTTTTCTAAAATCTTCTAATGTTGGTGGCTCTCCTTGATAATTCCCCTGTGCATAATATCTATATACAAGTGAAGTACATCTATCAATTATAGACTTTTGCATAGAAGATATTGCTTTTCCACCTATTGCTTGTTCACACAAAGATAAAACAAATTCTGATTTATCTATAATAGGGTTTTTATCTCCATAATTTTTATTAAGGTCTAATGCGTTAATATGATTATCACTTGTTGCAGATATTTTTATAACTTCTCCCCCTAATGATTTTATAAGTGGTTTATATTCGGCTTCTGGGTCAATAACAATTATATCTGCATTTTTATCTCTTAATGCTATTGAAGTTATCTCTTGTTTAGCAGTAAAACTCTTACCACTTCCACTCACGCCCAAAATAAAAGAATTACCATTTTGTAATTCTTTTCTATCTATCATTATTAAATTCTTTGAAATAATATTTTTCCCATAATATATACCTTTACTGTCTTGAATTTCTTGAACTTTAAAAGGCATAAATACAGATAAACTCTCTGTTGTTAAAGTTCTTAACGCATTTATTTTTCTAACACCATACGGCATTACAGTATTAAGTCCATCTAATTGTTGATATTTTAAAATAGATAGCTGACACAAATGTTTACTTGCAGTAGTTAGTAAACTTTCTGTATCGCTATCTAATTCTTCTTTTGAATCTGCTAAATGCACAATAGTTAATACTGATAAGAACATTCTTTGATCTCTCGTTATCAAATCGTCTAAAAACTCTTTGCTTTCTTCTCTTTGTCTTTCCATATCATAAGGAATCACAGCACTAAAATTATTGTTTGCATTTTGTCTTTTCTGCCATTGAGTTATATTTGTTTCAACACCTAATCTTACCTTCTCTGCTATTTTTATTGCTTCTTCCATTGGAACAGGTTTTATATCTACACTTAACATCATATTTTTATTCAATTCCGTAAGTTCTGATATTATATTATCTCTTATAAATGAAGCATACTCTTTTAGATATAATACTCTACCAAATTTTTCTCCCATTTTAAAATAATCGCTTTTAAATTCCATAGTGTCTGGACATATATAATCTTTAAAGCAATGTCCTTTTTTCATAAATTTCTTAATATCAAAATTATATAAATCTTCTTCGCCGCTTCTATAAAAATCATAAAATATTCTTAATCTTTCATTCAAATCTAATTCAGTAAACTTTGAATTTAATTTTGCAAAGTTATTACCTATTTCCGTTCCTGTTCTATTAAAGTAATTTCTTGCTTCTCCTATATTTTTCTTGTCTATGGCTATTGTCAGTAATTTTTCTTGTATCATTCCTTTTGCATCTATTGAATTTTTTGAAAGTATTTCATTAAATTCTTTTCTGTGTTTTGTTAAATGATCATCTTCTAGTTGCAGCTTAATTTTATTATCAAAATCCACTTTATTCAATTTTCTATTTATTATCGTTAATTTAGGAAATGAGCCACTATCTAACAAATTTAATATAGCACCATACCCTAAAAACATTGTTTCTTTATCTTCTTGTCCTGCTACTGCATAATTAACATCTGTAAATTTAAAAGTTCTTGAAAACTTATTATCTTCTAATTTAAAAATCCCATCTTCATATATTGTCTTTATTGGTATTGTTTTTTGCACACTTTTTGGAATTTTTACTTTTTCTTTTTCCCTTTTTGTTATTATTTTCAACTTTCATTTCCTCCTTTTCTAATCTCTTATATTCATCTTTTAAAATCTCTGCATAAATATTCTCTGGCTTAAAATGTAAAACTTTTGGTAATAAAATCTCTGATTTTACCCAAGCAACAACAAATTCATCTGCTGTCATTCCGTTATACTTTATAAACCCTAATGCACCAAAAGGAATTGCACCTATAATACAAATCCAAGATGTAGCTTCTAGTCCTAACTTATCTCTAAATAAAAAATAAAGTAGAACAGCTACACCACAAGCTAATACAGAAAAAATGAACTGTCTTAACGACAGTCCAAAAAATATGCTCTCTGTGTAATTTCTAATCTCTTTATTTATTTTTATTTCCAACTATTTCACTACCTTTCTTGATTTTTCTTCATTCTCTCTTTGTTATAAATCTTCATTATGTCTGGAACTTCACTTTTTACTTCGTTTTCTATTTTTTCTTTTGTAATATTATTTTCTTTACAATATCTGAAATATTCCATTAACCCTTTCTTATTGTCTATATCTGGATACCACTCATCTATTGAAGTCCATATATTGTAATGAACTACTAAATCGTTTGAATTATGCAGTTTATACCCATTTTCTAAATAAGAAAATAAATGTTCTTCGTGATTAAATTGCCATTCTTGTACTAATCTTAATTTATGCTCAAAGTCTTTTAAATATGGTCTAACAAAGCAAAATCTCCCATCATTATCATACATTAAAACAAGAGAATCTTTTGGGCTTTTTTCATTTATCAAAGTATAAATTTCACTATCTAAATCTGATATATAAAATTTGTCATATAAATAATCTTTTACTTTTTCATCTTGAACTAGCTGCGTTGCTTCTTCTTTAATTTTACTTTTTACTTCTTCTAAACTATTCCCTTTATCTTCTTCGTATTCAATTATTTTTGCGTGTAATTTTAAAAAATCCATTGTTCCTATACGATCATAATTGTATAATTCGCTCATATTAAATTTCGCAAAAATAGTATTGCTATAAACTAACACCTTTAATTCCAGTAGTTTATTTATCAATTCTTTGTTTTCTTCAGAATTTATTAACACGCAATCTGGAGTCGGTGCTGGTGGCTCGACAATTTCTACACCACTCATTGTAATTTCCTTTTCCTGCTTTGTTTCTTTATCTATTATTGAAACTTTTAAAAATTTACCATCTTCATAAGTTCCTACTTTTAATTCATAAACTTTGTTTTGAAATTCTATTTTCTTGTTCATACTGTTTAATTTATTAACTGTTGCATCATATTCTTCTTCCGATAGATAACTATATGAAGATAAAAAGCTATCTTTACTCATAGCAAAAAAATCTTTCATTTTTTCTTTATCATCTATAAAGTCCATTATCTCTACCTTTCCTTTCTTTTCTTATTGGTGTTAATTCTCCGTTTTCATCTTCTCGTTCAAACTTTAAAATCTTATATTTCTCTTCAAATTCTTTTAAAGTGTATTCCTTATCTTCGCTACCATCTTCTGCACCTTCAAACACTTTAACTTCTTTTTTGTTTTCTAATATAGTTACAACACCTTCTTGTAATTTTTCATAATTCCATACTGTTATTTCATATTCTTCTATGTCTTTATTTCTCTCTAAATACTCTATAATGTCTTGAATAGTCCATTCATTTTTATATTGCATTTATCTTTCTCCTTTCAAACTTTCTATTTTTCTTTTCATTTCTTTAACAGAATTATCAAATTCCTCTTTAACTTTAACTTGAATCATTTCTAAATACTCGTGTATTTTTGTACTTGGTTTTTTATTATTCGTTATTTTGTAAGAATAACTACCAGTTGTAAAATCATAGCTTACTAATCTATTATTGATAAATCCCTGCGTTGCTATTGGTATTTGAATACCATATTGTTTTGCTAAATAAAGAAAACAATTTTGTGTTGTTTTTCCTTTGTAATAGTCATTATCTTTATAAAATTCAAGATCTTGTGCTTCTACTCTGCCTCCAATACGAATTTTAGTTTTTATATTTGTTAAACTACTTTCAAACTTGTCATTTACTTCTTCAACTTTTTTCTGTATTTGTTGCCTTAATTCTTCTTCTCTTTTAGCTGAATATTGTCTATTTCTTTCTCTTATCAAATCTCTGCATTTAGCAGCTTGTTTATATAGTTCTGGATGATATTTTGAGATATATTTCAACTCGCACATATTAAAATACTCTGTATTTGCTATTTTCTTTGCAAAATACCCTTCAATACTTTTTTGTGAAAAATATCTCATCACTTCATTACAATATCTAGTATTAGAAATATCTGTATTGTCATTTATTGCTTTCGCAAAATTATCAAATGATATTCTAATAATATTCATTTTCCAATATTCATTATTTTGGTCTTTTATCAAAACATCTTGATTATAGTTATCTAGCTCTGTTTTTAAAACTGCTAATTCCATTCCTTTATAATTTAGTTTTGATACTAATTTATTTGCTTTTTTCAATTCGTTATCTTCTATTAACCATACTGTTTCTACACTGTTTACTACGCTCATATATTCTCCTTTCTCTATAATCCCATCATTTCACGCACTACTCGATCTGATGCTTTTATAGTTCCTACTAATACCAACATATTAAATACCAATTCGCCTATATAACTCCATACTTGATTAACTGCTTGAGCATTTGTATCTACTACTGGTGGCGAACTTGCAAATAATGAGAATATTACACAAGCTAAAATTATAATTGCTCCTTCTAAACACACAGCACAAAAACTTTTCAAAAATGTTTTTCCAATATAACTTGTTGGCTCTCCTGCCAATGTTGCTAATGGAACTGGTGCTATTGCAGCATAGAGATATATTCTGAAAAATCTTCCATATACAGATAAAATCATAATAAATGATAATACTGTTACTAAAAGTCCTCCGTATCAATGTAACTGCCCAAAGTGGTATGCTTTCAAAGAAACCACAACTTTCAATAGCTGTTATCATTTCTTGTGGTAGAACAGTTTGCGTTGCTCCACCTAAACCTGCAGTTTGCATTATTGTTGTTACTACTCCCTGTGTTATTTTAAATATTGCTAACATTAGTTCTAGTCCATAAGTTATTACAGTTTTTGCAAGTGCAAATCTTATAAATAATTTAAAGACTTGTTCTGGTTTTTTTACTTCTTCAAAACTTCCACAAGTTTTTATAATTCCTACTGTAAAAAAAATAACAAGCAAAGCTAAACCGATTGCTTGTACTGCTCCATTTATATTAACAATTACATTCCAAATATCTCCACCTTTAAAAGTTTCTGGTGTTTGTGTGATGAGTGTCCATATTTCACTTAACTTGCCATTCCAAGTATCTAATGCATTCTGCAAATTTCCTACTACCCAGTTATCTGACATCATCTACACCTCCGTATCTTATTCATATCTATATCATTTTCAATTTCATTTCCCCACGAGTCCCAATTATCAACTTTCTGTCTAGCAAATAACTCTATTTTAGGAACATCTCCTATAAGTTCTACAATTCTTTTTCTTGTTTCATCTGGCTTTTTACTATGTTCTTCTATTGGAGATATAATAACTTGATGTACCTTTGCAGATATTCTTTTAGGCTTTCCTTTTGTTGCTAATATACAAATCTCTGCATTTGCTCTTGTCCAAAATCCAAGTCCCCAAAATAATGATGGTGTCTTTTTATTTTGCTTAACCCATACAAAAGCTACTGTCTTATACTTAAATCCCCATTCTTCAATAACTTTAAAACCTTCTTTTAAAGTAGGAAAAGTCATCCACATAAATAAAACGCAGTCTTCATCTGCTAAATCTTTTATTGGTAACTTACAAATATCTTCAATACTCATTGTAGGGTAATGATTTTCTGCTGACCTTCCTTTTCCTTTCTCTGAATATACTTTATATTGCCAAGGAGGATCAGCGTAAATTATCTTATATTTTTTCAATATTTTGTCCTCCTAAAACATTATTAGGACAAGCTAAAAACTTGTCCCTTAACCTGTAATCAATGTTAATATTTCTTTTGCAAACATAATTATTATTCCCCCTGCTAAACTAAAAAAGCCATTTGCTCTTTGTGATGGGTCGTGTGATTTTAAAGCTAAACCAATTTGAACAATACCCCACGCAGTTAATATCATTCCTATTGCCCTTATAACACTAAATATAAAGGTAGATAAGTTATTTATTACTGTTAATGGGTCATCTGCTGCAAAAACTTGACTTGCTTGTGCAACAAATAATGCCACCATCATAAAAGATATTAAGCACATCTTTTTTATACATTTAACTATGTTTTTCTTGTTTATTATTTTCTTTATTTCTTTCATTCTCATATTCCTCCATTAAAAAATATTCTTCTATTTCTTCTTCTGACAAAAGGACATAGTCCATTTTATCTACTTCTTCTGTTTCTTTTATATCTTTAGTATCAAATTTTTCTAACTTAAATAATGTAGTATTTGCTCTACTTGTATCTCCGTGTTCATATATTTTTCCATTTCCATCTGCAGTATATTTAATATTAGGGTGCTTTAAAATATCATATTTATAGTCTATAATTGGTTTTTCTCCCCTAATAAAAAGTATAGCTTTCTCATTTTCTAACATTCTTACTTCATCTTGTGTCATTAACTCCCTACCAGTATTTTGATAGTTCGTAGAGTAATTTCCACTATGTCCTGTACTTTTTCCATAAGTGTTTGTATCAATGGTTTCTTTTCCGTAACAGCTCTGATACATACTTATATGTTGATTGCTCATTTCCACCTAAATATAAAAATTCATCACAATTTCCTACTATTGATTCCCAGCTTTTTTCAAATAAAGCCTTTAATTGTGATAAATTTTGTAGAATAATGGAAACGGAAATATTCCTAGAACGCATAACAGATAATATTTTTTCAAAATCATCTGGTAAAGAAACATTAGCAAATTCGTCCATTACAAAATGAACATGAACAGGTAATGCTCCTTTGTATTTATTATCTGCTTTGTATAATAACTCTTGGAAAAGTTGGGTATAAAGAATACTGACTAAAAAATTATATGAAGTGTGATTATCTGGAATAATTGCAAATAAAGCTACTTTTTCTTCGCCTAAATTTCCTAGCTCTAATTCATCTATCATTGTAATACTAGCTATGTCATCTATATTAAACTTCTCTAATCTTGAAGCTAATGTTACTTGTATAGATTTTAATGTTCTCGCAGCTCCACTATGATAATCTTTGTAATATTTTACTGCTATATGTTCTGGGTTTCTATGTTCCAGTCTTTTGAATAAAATATCTAACGGAGATAAATAATTGTCATCATCTTCCTTTGGTTTTCCTGCTCTTAACATCTCATTAACCATTGGAAAATTCTGCTCCGACTCTGGTGCTTCATATTTTAAATAGAAAATCAACGCAGATAAAAGCATTGAAGCAGCTATGTCCCAAAACGGATCACTGCTTTGACTACCTTTAGGCGTTGTACTTTTAAATAAGTTAGAAACTAATTTTTGAACATCATTGTCATCTTTTAAATAATTAAAAGGGTTATAACAATGACTATATTTGGGATTTACTAAATCTAATATTTTTATTTTATAACCTTCTTTTTTTAGTAAATTTCCTGTATCTCTTAAAATTTCTCCTTTGGGGTCTAAAATCACATACGAACAATTACATTGCATTATATTTGGCTTACCAAAAAATCTTGTTTTTCCAGAACCACTACCGACCACAAACTAAAATATTAAGATTTCTTCTGTGTTTTTGTGCCTTTAAACCAATACTAACATTTTGTGTTAGTATTTTATTTTGATTATTAGGAAGCTGCTTATATTTTTTATTTACTTGACTTGCAACACCCCATATTGCAGAGCCATATTCTTTGCCTCTCCTATAATTTCTTCTTGTAGTTTCATACATTCCTATTCCTAGAATGTATATCAATAAAAAAATAAGAATAGATTTTATACTATTCTCGCATATTTCAATATTAAAAGGATTATTTAATCTATTTGGAAATTCCGTAATAATTTCAACAAGTCCTCCATCAATATTAGGTGCTATTAGTAAAGAGAGCCATATAACTGCAACTCCTCCAAAACAATATAAAATTATATTTGTTTTGTTATCTCTCATAATTTGTATTTTTACCTTTTTTATAGAATCTTTGCTTCTTTGTTGGGGCTTTTAAAACTTTTTTTAGTATTTCTGTTACTACTTCTGGATCTTTTTGTTGCTTTAACATTTCTGTTCTTCTATCATTTAATATTCTTATTATAGCTCCTATTTCGTATTCGTCTAATACTAATACTGTTTTTTCTTCAACCATTTCAACCTACCTTTCTTGTGTTTTTGCTTTAGGCTTTTTTTCTTTACTTTGTTCAAAACTTTCTGTAATTCTTGAATTTATTGTTTCAAAATTAACTCTGATTTGGTCTATTTCTTCTCTAACATCTTTACCATTTACTTGTGAACTTATTTCTAATGGCATATATGAAAAATCATAATTTGAAACATCAATTCCATATCTTTTACAAAGCATATAAGAAATACACTTATTTTTAAAATCTTTTAATGAGTTATCTGTATCTTCTCTTGTTTCAATTTCTGCTAATGCGTAAGAGAGAGAACTAATTAAAGTATCTTTTTCCATTCCCCTACATACATATAATAAGTTTTCTTCCTTATCATAATAAGCTCCACCTATTCTTTCATCTGGTAATTCATCAACTACTTTTATTTCTGCATAGCAATTATGAATAAATCCTCCCAATAATTCTCTTATATTATATTCTTTTTGAGTTTCGCTTCCTTCTGCTTGTGTTTGAGAAATATCAAAAACTTCTTTTGGATTATAATATGTTTTACCAGTTTTCTCTGACTTTACAGGCTCTAAAATAATAATAGGCTGTGCATTTTTCTTTATTTGTATTCCTAAATCTTTCCATGCTTGTCTTTCTTTAAATTGTGTTGCATTTGGAAATTTTGCAAGAATCAATAAAGTATTTCCAACAGAGTGCTTTTCAAATCTACTTTGAACATCTAAATAATCTTTAAATAACTTACTATCAATTTTTATTTTTTGTGCCATATCTTCCATTGTAGAATATGCCCACTCTCTCTGTCTATCTTTGATTTGTTTCCATTTTTCTTGATTATAGTTATTCTTTCTTTCACTATTATTTTTTGTTCCTAATATATTATCAACTTCGTTCAATTTTTTTACCTCTCTTTCCTTTTATGCTTATTATTCTTCTTTTTATTTTTTGAGTAATCAAAATGTTTAGCTTTCTTTAAATGTTTAGGCTCTTTATTCTCTTTTTGTTTCAAGTGTTTTGGCTCTTTTGATGTATTGTCATAGTCTTTTTCATTAAGCTCTTTTGTATTTTCTTGTAACGCTTCTTTTTCTTTTATCTCTTGTTCTATTTCTCTTAATTCTTCCTTAACAGATTTTTTCTCATCCTTGTTTATTTTTTTGTTGCTCTTGTAAGAGCTTGTATTTAAGGAATTCTCTAACTGACTCTTTTCCTCCGTATTTTCATTACTGGGTAAACTTTCTTCTACAATTTCCTGTTGTTGTTCTTCTTTTTGAATTGGCTTACTTAAAATGTCATCAATTAAAATGTCTTCTTTACTCTTTGTTTGAACATCTATATCTTGTGGATTTTGTCCTTCTTCCTTATCTAGTCCTATTTCACTTGCAATTCTTGCTCTATCTACATTTGCAAATTCAAATCTTTCTGCTATACGATTTACTTTTGCTGCATCTTCTTCTCTAATCATAATATCAACTTCTCCGTCAATTTTTTGATTTTTCTTATTTGCTAATGCACAATATAAAACCCCATATTTTTTTGCTTCTTCTGAAAACTTTTTCAAGTCTTGAACTTTAAATGTATAAATTTTTAACTCTTTTCCTGTTTTCAACATATTTGTAAGTCTAGTTTTTCCTTTTGTTTGTTGATTTTCTTTTAACATAGCACAAATCATAGCAGCAATATTTTTTGCACCAACACCTGCAATTTTAAAAGCGTGTTCCATACCATCAAAATATAAACTCATTAAATGATCTGCTGAATCACCTGCTGTATTCATTTTTACTTCTCTCCTTTCTTTTTTCATTATTTAATTCTTGTTCTTTCTGCTCAATCTCCTTAATGTTGCTCTTTATCTTTTGGCTTCTTTCTTTCACACTTTCACAAAATTCCACCTCCCTTTTTAAATAATTTATCTTATCAGATAGAACTAAAATCTCATTAGTAATTTTTTGTTTTTCTTCTGGAGCTTTTAATCTTTGTTTTTTGTTCCTCAATGAAGTTCTATTTTTTAATAATAAGTTTAGTTCATCAGTAAGATTTTTTTTATACAAAAAAAGCTCCTCGCTAGTTTTTATATTATTTCTAACAAGAAACTTTATTTCATCTGACATTCTTTCCATTTTTTTAACTTCCTGTTTCATTGAATCAGAAAGAACTACTCTTTTTGGAGTATTTGGAAATACTTTTAATAAATAACAATAATATAAGTATAGTCTATAAAAACTACCCCTGTCTTTTCTTATAATTTTTTTATTTCTTCCTTTATATCTATACTTTTTAAATTTACTATATGCTTCTGGAAAAGGTATCTTATTCATATCGCTATTTTCAATTCGCTCTTTAATATTTTTAATTGTATATTCTTCTCCAAATGAACGCTCAATTCTTATATTTCTTTTATAAGGTGGCTTACACAAACTTAATTTGTTAGCTCTTATTGTAATTTTATATTCCATTCGTTCTAAAATGCTTTCAAAATCTTTATATGATTTTGCTTGTTTAATTGCAAAATCAACATCATCTTTAACTATTGTATAATAAGTGGTCTTTTGAATGTATGAATTATAGTATTTTGTATAATCAATTTTTCCACACGGCTTTTCATCTAAAACACTTAATCCATATTCTCTGCATAAATCATCTGATGTTTTTCTCATTAAAGCATAATTTTCTACTGTATTTCTATATTTAATTCCATCTACAAATGATACAGAATTAACAACAAAATGATTATGCAAATGATTTGTGTTTAAATGTGTTGATACAATTACTTCATATCTTTCTCCCCATAATTCTTGTGCAAGTTTTACACCAATTTCGTGAGCTTGTTCTGGTGTAACTTCCCCTTTTACAAATGATTGAAATCCGTGAAAGCCTAAAATTCCTTTTTCTTTTCCAAAATATTTTTTAGTTAATATCATTTCTTTAAAAGCATTTTCTTCTGAACAATTTACTCCAGTTACATATAATTGTTGTTCAGTTTTAAAATTTGATTTTGCATATTCAATTACATTGTGCAAACTCTTATAAATAGTATTATCATCATAGTTTTCTTTATTTGTTTTATCTTTATCAGTTGTATATTTTATTACTTGATCTAGTCTTTTTTCAACTTTCCACATACTTGTTGTTGCCATTGCTATCTCTCCTTATAAAAATCTTTTTTTAGTTTCTATAATAAATTCGCTCCATTTTTTTCGTTCTCTTTCTAGCATTGGCTCATCAATAAAACCAAGTATATGTGCTTCTCTACCTAAATTTCTTAATGCTCTTTCTATATCTCTCATTTCTTTAATTAGTTCTACAAAAAGTTTGTTGTCTGGTTTTTCTTTTATTTGACAACCTAACGCAGCATTTCTTAAAAACTCTGATATACTTTTTCCTGTCCTTTCAGCTCGTGATTTTATTTTATTTTTTTCGGAAAAAGTTACACGAACTGGTATCAAAAATTCTCTCGTTTCTTTTTCCATTTTCATCTCCTTTCTTTTGTCTTAACGGGGATTGGGGTGTCCCCATATTGTATATTTGTATGTATATACAAATGTGTTGCTTGTTAAGACAAAAAACTTTAATCTATGGGTATGCAATTTCCACATTTCTCACATACTATTTCAGTAAATTCTCTTGGTAAATCATCTTCAATTTCATCATCAATTTTCTCTGCAATTTCTTGCAGCTTTTTTTCAAAAAACTCTTGCTTTTCTTCTTCAAAATTATTAGCAACTTGTACTAATTTTATTTCAAAAACATTGTCATTATCTTCTACATTATTAAAGACAATATCTTCATCTTCTCCTAGAAATTCTATTAATTTTTCTAATGCTTTTTTATAATCTTTTGCACGAATATCTACTTCATTTTTTAATGTTTTTCTTACTACAAATTTGTAAACTTTCATATCTATCTAATCCTTTCTTTTTGTAATTTTTTCTCTCTATTTATACCTAAATGTTTGCATAAATAGTCATTATAATCTTTTTCAAATTTTGGTGGTCTATCTAAAACTTCGTACTCTTTTGATAACACTATTTGTAATGCTTTTGTTGCATTTCTTCCTGCAGTATCATTATCAAAACATAATACAATTTTTTTAATTTCTGGGTGTTCCTTCAAATAATTCTCAATAGCTAACGGAACTTTACTTTGCTCAATTATTTTAGAAGGTTGATAAACACCCGCAAGTGAAATCATTGTTTTATCTTCCCACTCTAAACCATATAATTTAAAAAAGGTTGCATAAGATAATAAATCTATTGCACCTTCAAATATAAATATTTTATCTGTTTTTTTAAGACTTTCTATTTTAAAAGAATATGCTTTATCACTTCCTGTTGCATCATTTTTAAAATTCTTTTCATCTGTTGACCTACAACCTGCATATCTTGGAATTTTATTATTATCATAACCAACAAATACAACATTGTGATAATATTTTTCTTCAAAAATAAGTCCTTTTTCTATACATTTTTTTATGATTTCTTCATCAATTCCTCTTGATTTTAAATAACGAATCGCTCTATTATTATTAGAATTTTTCTCTGGTAAAATAAGAGTTTTTATTCTATTTTTTACTTGTTTTTTTTCATAAATAGGAGCTTGTATTCTTTCATTTTTTAAAATGATTTCTACTGCTTCTATGAACTTATAATTTTTAACCTTTGTGAGATAATCAACTGCATTTCTACCACCTATACCTGCTGAACACCAATTCCAAAATCCGTTTGAAATTCTTAAACTATCGTGTTCTCTTGTTGTATATTCATTACTTGAAACCTTAACCAATTCATTAGGATCATAGTTCTTTAAATAAGTTAATAAATCCATAGATTTTGCGTGTTCTAATTGCTCTTTTGTATAATATGGCATAAATATTTTTCTCCTTTCTCATAATTTTTTGCACAAAAAAAGCACCTACTATTTCTAGTAAGTGCATCATTTTTATTATTCAATAAATCGTATTTATATTATTCTCCTACAACAATAGCTCCACTCCATTTAAAAGATTCAATCCAATAACGAGTTCCTATAAAACGGATTTTTTCTTCAATAATTCCATATTCTTTATGTTCATATTTAACATCAAACTCAAGAAATATTTGTCTATCTTCCCACTCTGCATTTTGACTTCCTCGTATTGCTTCAATGGAAATAATCTTTTCCTTTTCTTCTCCCATACCATTCAAAAAAGTTTGTGTTAATTCCTTATTATATTTATCAAAAATCCAAGTAACATATCCCCCACTACAAGCACCAGAATCCCAATCAACAGGTCTAGTATGAATATACCAAACTACACCAAAAATTATAGTTAAAAATAATACAATAATAATTGATAAAATAATTATCTTTTTATGTTTTTTTGATAATTTATTTTTTGAATTTTTAGTATAATTATCATCAAAATATTCTTTTTTTCCAGAAGCAATATATTCAACAGTAGAATTTAATAATTTTGCAAGTTGAATTATATTATCTGTGTCTGGACTAGACAAATCCTTTTCCCATTTTGATACAGCTTGTCGAGATACATCTAATTGTTCTGCAACATATTCTTGTGAATAATTTAATTGTTTTCTCAATGTTCTAATACGATTTCCAATAGTCATAATAATTACCTCCTTTTGTGATAATTATACAAAAATTATTGATTACATTCTACCAACTATTTGTCAACTTTTGGTTGCATTTATATAATTTTCCATAAAAATTGTAATTTATTTTTTCTTTCTTGTTAAAACTATCCCAACAACTAATGCAATTAATACAAAAGGAAAAAATCTAACGAACATCCATACAAAAGCGTGGCATATAACACCTAAAACTGCATATTCAGTATGACTATAGTCCCACTCTAAATACGGAGTATTAAAACCAAATAACAAA
>JAFQQR010000050.1 GCA_017410505.1 Clostridia bacterium
AAAATAAGTGAATTCGCCTCTCGTTGTGAAATGTTTTTAGCTTTAAGGGGGGGATAGTTGTTATTACTTTTTTAGTAAAACCTGAACGTTCCCAAAGACTCGCGTCAGGCTTCAAAACCGATAACAGGCTCCTTGTGAGGGACTGAAGGTTTTGAAATCGACCCTGCTATTGAAGGTCTTACTAAAAAAGTAATAACAACTATCCCCCCCTTAAAGCTAAAAACATTTCACAACGAGAGGCGAATTCACTTATTTTTAGAAGTTGTAATGCACATCTTTCCATACAGGACGGCTAAAATATCAATTATTTAACAACATCATTTTATTGTCGAGCTTATTAATAAGTTTCGCACACTGTATAAGTTCCTTGGAAGTCGCTTTCGTAATCTCCTTATCAGACTTATACTTTATCTTATGCTCAAGACTCGCCCAAAAATCCATAGCCAAAGTCCTTATCTGAACCTCAACTTTAACATAAATCAAACTCTGAGACAAAGTAATAGGAACTTCTATAATCATATGATAACTTGAATACCCACTTTTTTTAGGATTTCTCACATAATCCTTTTCCTTTAAAACTTTCACCCCCGGTAAATTTGCAACCAAATTTCTCACAGAATAAATATCCTTTTTAACTGGACAAATGACTCTTATACCCGCAATATCATTTATGTTTTCTATCATATCTTTATATGTATATTTCAATCCTTTATCATTCATCTTTTTCAAAATACTTTGTGGACTTTTTATTCTTGTATTTATATGGTCAACCAAATCATATTCATAAAACATTTTAAATTCATCTTTTAATATTTCTAATTTGCTTTGCATCTCTTTTATTGCAACTTTATATATAAACATTAATTTTTCAAAATCTTTGCTATTTATTTCTATATTTTTTTCAGCTTCTAAAAAATTTTCTATCTTTTGTAAATCTGTATTTTTATTCATAAATAATACTCTCCTTGGAATTAAAATTATATTTAATATATTCATATTCTATTTTTGTATTATTTCCAAATGTTATTTTATTTGTGAATTCTATGTGAAAAAGAAGATAGAATTATCTATCTTCTCCGTATTCTTCTGGTTGAGAATTATCTTTTATTGTTCCTGTTTTTATTGCAATTTTTTCTTTTCTTCCTGTGATTGCTCTTTCTATTGATTCTATCATAGTTTTTCTTTTTTCTTCTGGTATTGAATTAAGTTCTGCTATTACATCAGTCTTTTCTAACATTGATATTGTTTTTAATGTTTCTGAATCACTTAATAACTTAATTAAGAAATCAATATTTTCCTTTTTGTTTTTTTCTGGTATCTTTTTTATTTCGTTTATAAGTAAATTTTCTTTAGCTTGTAAATTATTTCCTTTTATTTGTCCTTCTATGTCTCTTATTTCGCCTTCTGTTAATTCTTTTCCCGAGTAGTTTTGTATAGATTTAATAAATGCATCTTTTTCATCTTTGCTTATTTTTTTCATATTGTCAGACTGTTGTATTACAAATACTTCAGTTTCTTTATATTTGTATGCTACAATTCTAGCCATTTCATCTAATATTTGTTTTCTTAATTTTGTTTTATTAATTCTATCGCCTTTTTCCCCTTCTGTTTCTTCTATTTTTTTATATTCTTGTGATACTTTATTTGGTAAGTCTACTTCTATCATTTCATCTACAGGCATAATTTGAGATAGTGTATATATTCTTGTTGCTTTAAGTTTATCATTATAATAATTATGTGCCATTTTATTGGCAACTATTTGTTGAATTGAACGTTTTATTTCATCATCTTTATTTTTTATGCCTAAAATTTTTTCTAGATCTCCAACTCTATTGACCACTTCATTGTCTGTCTTTTCTTTACAATTTTTATATAGTATTTTTAGTTCGTTTTTTACAAATTCTTTTATCATTTTTTCATTTTCAACATTTTTTATTAAATTAAGTCTTTCAGTTACCTCAAATTCTCCTTCTTCTAGCATTCCATTGATTACTTCATCTGGTACTTCTGTTTCACTTCTTTCAACAGCTTGTGTTATAACTTTATCTGGTATTTCAGATTTTTTTGAAATTCTTGCAGCTGTTTTTTCAACAATTCTATTTGGTATTTCTTTTTTTTCTAAAGATTTTTTTATGATAGCTCTTATTCTGTCTGGATTTGGATTTTCCATAATCTCTTGCATTATTTCCTCAACTGTGCTATCTATTGGATTTTCTTCTCCATTTTCTTTCTTTTCTATATATGATTGTGCTATCTCATCTACAAATTTTTCTGGATTATTTAAACCTATTACTACTTTTAATTTTTCTACTATTGACATTTGTTTCACCTCAATTTTCGTAATAACTATCTAACATTATTTGCTTAATTTCAGAAACCAATGGAACTCTTGGATTTGCTGTTGTGCATTGATCTTCAAAAGCTCTATCTGCAAGAATATCTAATTTTGCTATAAATTCTTCTTCATTTATTCCTGCGTCTTTGAAAGATTTTGGAATTCCTAAATTCTCATTTAATTGTTTTATTCTTTCTACTAAGCTATTAACTCCTTCTTCAACTGTATCTGCTTTTAATCCTAATTTTTTAGCTAATTGGCTATATTTTTCATCTGCTATAAAGTATTCGTATTTAGGGAATGATACAAATTTTGAAGGTTTGGTTCCATTATATTTTACTATATGTGGTAGTAATATTGCATTTATTCTTCCATGTGGCATATGGAATTCTGCTCCTATTTTATGTGCAATTGAGTGTCCAATTCCTAAAAATGCATTTGTGAATGCCATTCCTGCTATTGTACTTGCATTGTGCATTTTTTCTCTTGCTAATTTATTACTTCCATCTTTATATGCTGTTTCTAAATAACTCATAACTAATTCAACAGCTTTTTCTGCTAATCCGTCTGTATAATCTGATGCCATATTTGATACATATGCTTCTAGTGCATGTGTTAATACATCCATTCCTGTATCTGCTGTAACTGATTTTGGTAGACTCATGACTAAATCTGGGTCCACTATTGCTACATCTGGTGTTAGTTCATAATCAGCTAATGGGTATTTTTTATTTTTTTCTTTATCTGTTATTACTGCAAATGATGTAACTTCTGATCCTGTTCCAGATGTTGTTGGTATTGCTACCATTTTTGCTTTTTCTCCTAGTTTTGGGAATTTATAGGTACGTTTTCTTATATCCATAAATTTTAATTTTAATCCTTCAATATCAGCATCTGGATGTTCATAAAATAACCACATACCTTTTGCTGCATCCATTGGACTTCCTCCACCAATTGCTATTATTACATCTGGTTTGAAATTATTCATTTGCTCAACACCTTTTTTTATTGTGTCAAATGATGGGTCTGGTTCTACATCGCTAAATATTTCTGAGTGTACATATTTTTGTCTATTTCTTAAATGATATAAAACTTTATCTACATATCCTAATTTTACCATTCCTTGGTCTGTTACTATAAATGCTCTTTCTATGTCTGGCATTTTTTCTAAGTAGGCAATTGAACCTGCTTCAAAATATATTTTTTCTGGGACTTTAAACCATTGCATATTAACTCTCCTTTTCGCAACTCTTTTTACATTTATTAAGTTTACTGATGATACATTTGCTGTTGTTGAATTTCCTCCAAATGAACCACATCCTAAAGTTAGTGATGGCATATTTGTGTTATATATATCACCTATTGCTCCATGTGTTGATGGAGAGTTTACAATTATTCTTCCTGCTTTCATAATTTCTGAGAATTTTAATATTGTGTCATTGTTTTCACTATGGATTACAGCTGAATGTCCAAGTCCTCCAAATTCTAATAATCTTTCAGCTTTATTTATTCCTTCTTCTTCGTTTTTAACTATATAATATGTTAATACAGGACTTAATTTTTCTTTTGAAAATGGATATTCTCTTCCTATTCCTTCTTCATACACTACTATTACTTTTGTATCTTCTGGTATTTCAAATCCTGCTTCTTTAGCAATTGTGTATGGTGACTGTCCTGGAACATGTGATTTTAGTTTATATCCATATTCTTCTGTATATTCAAACATTGAATTTTGTAATTTTTCTTTTTCTTCTGGATTTACAAAATAACATCCTGCTTCTCTCATTAATTTTTCAAATTCTTGATATATGTCTTTATCTACTAAAACAGCCTGTTCTGATGCGCATATCATTCCATTGTCAAATGCTTTTGATAATACTATATCATTTACAGAAGTTTTTAATTTTGCTGTTTTATCAATGTAACATGGTACATTTCCAGGTCCTACTCCTAATGCTGGTTTTCCGCATGAATATGCAGCTCTTACCATTCCTGTTCCCCCTGTTGCTAATATTAAATTTACATCTGGATGGTTCATTAATAATCTTGTAGCTAATATTGATGGTTCTTCTATCCATAATATACAGTTTTCTGGTGCTCCTGCTGCAACTGCTGCATCTCTTAAAATTCTTGCAGCTTCACTACTACATTTTTGTGAAGATGGATGGAATCCAAATATTATTACATTTCTTGTTTTTGCTGATATTATAGATTTAAACATTGTTGTTGATGTTGGATTTGTTACTGGTGTTACCCCTGCTATTATTCCTACTGGTTCTGCTATCTCTACATAATCGTCTTCTTCGTTTTCGTCTATAATTCCAACTGTTTTTTCGTATTTTATGCTGTGATATACATATTCTGTTGCAAACATGTTCTTTGTTATTTTGTCTTCGTATATTCCTCTCCCTGTTTCTTCTACTGCCATTTTTGCTAGTTCCATATGATGTTCTAATCCTGCCATTGACATTGCTTTTACTATATTATCTATTTGTTCTTGGTTTAATTTCATATATTCTTGTGATGCTTTTTTTGCTTTTTCTACTAAGTCATTTATCATCTTTTGTGTTTTTTCTTCTTCTAAATTATTTTGCATTGCTATTCCTCCTTAGTATTATTTTATCCTATTTTATTATATATTATTAGAAAAAATTGTCAAGTAAATATAATTTTTATATGCATAAAAAGCACAGGTAACATTACCTGTGCTTTTTTTCCTCTACAAAGAAATATTATCTTCCTTTGCGGAGATCTTATGGCTATTTTGTTTTATGCAAATAGGCTGCGATACTATAAACATATTCACTATTCGATGGGTATCTTTTTTCCTCTCTACTATACCCAAAAATCTCTTTTTGTTTTTCTATGCTTCCTTTTTCCCATGATACCTTTACAGCTGTAAGAAGTGACTTTTCCACTTTTTGAGCTGTAGTTTTATACTTCTTTGCTATTTTTGGATATCGCCATTGAGTAACATTTTTGACGTCTGATTCAATCTCATTATATCTATTGTAAATTGCCTCATGCATATATAGATATCCTTTGAGGTTTGCAGGTACTCCTAAAATCAGCATTAGTTCTGCTATTCTTTGATCTAGTATTTTTCTCTCAGCTACATCTTCACTATTGCCTTTTTTCCATCCAATATTATTTCCTAGGTGTCTTTTAGACAATTGTAACTCAACTACAATTGTAGCAATAAATTGGTTATTGGTTGGCTTTCCTCTTTTGGGGTCAATAATATTTCCAAAAGTTTTCTGTTCTTCCTTAATATCTCCACTGTTCCATGCAATGTTTATTACATTTCGAATGGATAATTTAATTGCTGATTCTGTTAAAAAATATTGCCCCGCTATTACAGGATATATTAATCGATCAACATTATAAATTGTCTCGATATTCTCATATCCCATCAATATTGCATCGTATAAATATTGGTATCCTGCTTTATGTTTTGGTATACCTAACTTATTTAGCTTTTCTGAAATAAGTTTATCTACATCTGTAGCATCTTGAAGTACACCATCTTTCTGAATAGTATCTTCCTGAGAAATTTGTTCTTGCATTTTTGGTTTATGAATTGTGGTTATTACTATTCTATCTTTGTTAGTGTTTTTATTTAAAACCTCAATCCGCAATTCCTTGTTTTTTAGTATTTCTGCTGTTTCTTTTACCATTTTTATCTCCTTTTCTATTGTATATGATATATATATATTATCATTTTTTCTAATTTATGTCAACTTTTTACAATTTTTATTAAATTACTTATTTATATAAATAGTTTTGCGGATTAACGTGTTCTCCATCTATTCTTATTTCTAAATGTAAGTGTGCTCCTGTTGAATTTCCTGTGCTTCCTACTAACGCAATTACATCCCCTGCTTTTACTTTTTGTCCTACTGTTACATTTATTTTACTTGCATGTGCATACCATGATTCTACTCCATTTTCGTGTTGCACTTTTACTAAATTACCATATGAACCTGTATATTTTGCAGATGTGATTGTTCCATCTGCTATAACTTTAATTGGGGTTCCCTTTGGTGCTGCTATATCTAAACCTGTATGTGTAGAAGATCTTATTCTACTACTTACTCCATATCTTGAAGATATTTTTCCAGACACTGGTAATACTGCAATTTTTATTCCGTTTATATCTGATATTGCTTTTGTAGTGTCTATATCTAATTTTTTTATTATATTGTTTTTTGCTATTTCTATGTTATTTGTATTCATTTCTTCTATATTTTTTGTTGTTTTTTCATTTATTGTAAGCACTGTTTTTTCATCTGTAACGTCTTTTATTTCATCTACTATTTGTTCTGCTGTTTCTATAGTATCAACTTTTTCGATTACTTCTTCATTTAATGCTATTTCATAATATTTATATGTTATTTCTAATTTTCTTTGTAATGCAATTACAACTTCACTTTCATTGTCTTCTTGTGTTTTTTCTACTAATTTTAACTCATATTCTGGATTTTCTGTTAGTTTTACTTTGTCTATTACTTTACTGTTATAATTTTCTACATTATTTTCTATTGTTTCATTTAATGCCTTTTTGTTTTCTACATATCCAACTTCTTCTCCAGATATTTTTACTTCATACATTGGTTTATATTTTATTAATATTATCGCGATAATAAAACCAAAAGCTACTAAAGCTATGTTAAAAAGTTTTAGGGTTTCTTTTGTATAGAATTTTAATTTTCTTATACTAATAAGATTCACTCTCCTTTTCTTTTTTTAGCGCGACCGTCCTTTATTATACTATATATTCTGCTCATTTGCAAATTATGTATTCATGATTTTGTTATTTTTTCCGTTTTCTTTTAGTTTTTTGGGATATTTTTTCTAAAAATTTACTTTTTTGCTTTATTTTTCTTCTTTTTACTCCAATTTCCTCTTTTTTAGTTTATGTCTACTAAACATTTTATCTTATTTCTTTACTTAGTATACCCATTTTTATGTAAATATATATGTCTAAAAAAGAACTTATATACATATGCAATTCATTTTACTTAATAGTTTATTTATATTCAAAAGTTTCTTCAAAACTTATAAGTTAAATGATATATTATGGTGTAAGATAGGAAGGTGATAAAAATGGCTATAGATTATAGTGTTATAGGTTCTAGAATTAAACAAGCTAGGCTTGCTAAAAATATGACTCAAGAAGATTTGGCAGATAAAATTGATATTTCTGTTGCTTTTTTAAGTAGAGTTGAAAGAGGTAATTCTCATATTAATTTAAAAAGATTAAATCAATTATGTGGTCTACTAGATGTTTCTGAAGGTTATTTATTAAATGGTGCTTCTAGCAGTTCTGAGAACTATTTAGATAAAGAATTTACAGATTTAATTAAAAGTGTTTCTCCTGAGAAACAAAAATTAATATATAATGTTGCAAAAACAATTGCTGAAACAGATATGAATGAAGAATAATTTTATAAAAAGAAGAAAATGATAAAAGTCATTTTCTTCTTTTTAATTTATAGTTGTATTAGTTGCTCCTGTTCCAACAACTTCTTCTTGCAATGAGCGCCACGTATTACATCCAACTATTCCATCTGCTGACAATCCTCTTGATCTTTGGTAAGTAATTACTGCATTCTGGGTAGCTGCTCCAAAAATTCCATCTAATCCGCCTGTTCGAAATCCTAATGTATTTAAATCATCTTGTGCTATTAATACATAATTGCTTAAACTTCCTCTTCTTAATGTTGGAAATCCTCCTGTTGAGCACGCTGGTTTTCCGGAATCTTTTGTCAAAATGTACCCATGTTGGTGTTAATGAAATAGGTTCTACATAGTACCATACTCCAGAATTGTTAGCAGAATTCCATAGCCTTGTTCGTTGTGCTTGGGTTAAAGTTTGCCCTACGTCAAATGCTACTCCTGCATAATGTTGACTTTGATTTCCATGTCCACCTTCATATGGTCTCTTGAATGCAAATCCTACTGGTATTGGACCTCCATAAATATATCTTTGACTATTCCAGCTTTGCATTGTTCTTTTAGTTGTCCATAAAATATTGCTTTTACTAGAGCCTCTGAATTCTCTTACTCTTAATGTTCCATTTGTATTGTATGGCATTGATTCTGCTTCTCCTCTATAGTATGTTTCCATTCTATCTGTATCATTGTTAAATACTAATATTTTTGCCAAAAGAAATCCTCCTCATATAATTTTTATTATATTATATGAAGAGGATTTTTTATTTGTTACTATTTTACTTCTTTACATTTTACAACTACTCTTAATTTGCTATCATCTGTACATGTTATTATTGTAACTTCCTTTTTTCCTCCTGTTAATTGAGTTGTACAACTTGTATCTGTAGGATCTACTGTATACTTATCATATACTACATATGTTATAGTTCTACCTGTTAAATCTGTTATTTTTATTGTATCTCCTGATACTAATGTTGGGACTTTACTAAAGAATTTTGAATTTCTATAATTATGTCCTACAATGCAAAAGTTTCCTTTTTCGTTTGGTTCTGGTCCATGATATTTACATGGCGACATTTTTAATAATGTTTCTGTCTCTTCGACACTTCCTGTTTCTCCTTGTAATATTGGATAATTAACATTTATTTTTGGAATTTCTATTGTTGCAATTGATCTGTATTGATATCCATTTGATGTTGTTTTTATCTCTGCTTGTTTATTAACTGCTGCTACATTTGTTATTTCTTCAATCTCATTATAATCTTCTTCTGTTCCATTTAACACTACTAGTAATACATCATCTTTTGCTACAGTATCATCTTCATTCATACTTTTACTCATATCTGCTAATATTTCTTGAGATGCTTCTTCACTTTTATTTCTATCATATTCTGCATAAATATATAAAGACGTTAGAATACAAACTAAAAATATAGATATAATAAAATCAATTTTATATATCTTCTTTTTTCTTTTTAGTTCCGGTGTTATATATAATTTTTTGGTTACTAAAATTTGATTCATTCTAATCTCCTTACATTAATACTTCTTTTCTATTATAACACATTTTTTATCATTTTTAAATACTTATTTTATAATTTATTTGAAATTTTTGCAAATTCTTCTAAAGTTAACTCTTCTGGTCTTACATTTTGGTTTATATTTAATGTTTTTAATATTTCTTCGCCTTGTTGCTTATTGTCAAATATCTTAGTATTACTTAATGAATTTATTAATGTCTTTCTTTTTTGTGTAAATGCTGATTTTATTATTTTGAACATTTTTTCTTTATCTTGTGGATCTACTGTTTTTTCCTTTCTTATATTTAATTTAATTACTTTTGAAGTTACTTCTGGTTCTGGTATAAATGAACTATTTGGAACTTCTAATATAGCTTCAGATGTAGCATAATAATATACAGAATATGTTATTGCACCTGTATTTTTTTCTCCTGGAATTGCAATTAATCTGTCTGCAACTTCTTTTTGTATCATTACTGTAATACTTTCTAATTCTAATTCTTCTTCCAATAATTTCATTATTATTGGTGTTGTTATATAATATGGTAAATTTGCTACTATTTTTACATTCTTTATTTTTCCTTTTTCTTTTTCATTCTTTATCAATTCCTTCAAATCCACTTTTAATACATCATTATTTATTAATTCAAAATTATCATATAATGAAAATCTATCTTCTAATATATTTATCATTTTTTTATCCAATTCAATACATATTACTTTCCCTGCTTGTTCTAATAAAAACTTGGTTAATGTTCCTAGCCCCGGTCCAATTTCTATTACTAAATCATCTTTCTTTATTTGGCTGCAACTTACTATTTCATTTACAACCTCTTCGCTTATTAAAAAATTTTGCCCTAAGCTTTTATTTGCTTTTATATTATGCTTCTTCATTATAAACTTTGTCTCTTCCAAAATATTTCCCATACTATTCTCCTTATTATTTTATCTTTACTATTATATCAAATTTTTGCTTTATTTTCAAGTAAAATAAGGCAATCGATTTTTTAAATTATTTGCTTTATATGATTTATATTAAATTTCCCATCTTTAATTAAAATTTCTATGACATCAAATCTACTTAACATCTCTAATGAATTAATCTTATACAGATAATATTGTGCAGTTCTATAAATATGCTTTTGTTTTTTGTAATTCACAGCTTCTGATGGTTTTCCAAAGTTAATGTTACTTCTTGTTTTAACTTCAATAAAAATTATTTCTTGTTTCTGTTTTGCAATTATATCTATTTCACCTTGTTTACAGTAAAAATTTCTTTCTAAAATTTTATACCCATTTTTTTCTAAATATTCTACAGCTATTTGTTCTCCAATCTTTCCCAATTCATTTTTTATATGTATTTTCATTTTTTCCTAAAATTATTTCCTGGCAGTGATACAATCTTATCCTCTAGCTCAAGCATTGTTAATTTGTAACTTACTTCATTGATATCTAACTTCAATCTTTTTGCTATTTCGTTTATATGAATTGGATTTTCTTCATTCAATTCATTATAGACATTTTTGTATTCCTCTTTTATTGTTTTTTCTTCTTCAATCTTTATAATTTCTTCTCTATACACTCTTTTCTTTAAATTTAATTCCGGATATTTTTTTATAATATCTTCCACATCTGTAACTAAAAATGCTCCTTCTTTTATTAATCTATTAGGTGTTATCCCTTTTTGATTTTCTAAACTTGATGGAATACAAAATACATTCTTTCCTTGTTCTTTTGTTAGATTTGCTGTTACGCTTGTACCACTTCTATGTCCTCCTTCTATTACTAACGTTCCTATTGCTAGTCCGCTTACAATTCTATTTCTTTCTAAAAATTTATCTGATGTTGCTTTTTCGTCTTCTTTGTATTCTGTTAAAACTAATCCATTATTTTTTAATATTTCTTCATATAGTTTTATATTTTGTTTTGGATATATATTGTTAAATCCACATGGTAATACTGCTATTGTGTTTCCTTTGACTTCAATACTTCCTATATGTGCAAAGCTATCTATTCCTTCTGCCATCCCACTTATTATCGTTAACCCTTCTATGCTTAATTCTTTTGAAAACTGTTTTGCTGTTTTTTCTCCATATTCTGTACATTTTCTTGAGCCTATTATTGCTATTCCTGGTGTTTTTAGCAGTTCAATATTTCCTTTTAGATATAATTGTTTAGGTGGCTTTTTTATTTTTCTTAAATTTTCTGGATATTCTAAGCTTTTTATATTTATTTTCATTAAAATTTATCTCCATATTTTCTATCTAGGCTTCTATATTGAATTGCTTCTGCTAGATGTTCTTTTTCTATATTTTCTTTTCCATTCAAATCTGCTATTGTTCTTGATACTTTTAGAATTCTTGTATATGCTCTTGCACTTAATCCTAGTTTATTAAATGCTAACTCTAGCATTCTTCTACATTCTTTATTTAATATGCAATATTTTTCTATCATTTTGGGTGTTAATTTGGAATTAGAAAATATATCTGAATTTTTATATCTTTCATGT
This sequence comes from Clostridia bacterium, assembly GCA_017410505.1. Taxonomy (GTDB): domain Bacteria; phylum Bacillota; class Clostridia; order TANB77; family CAG-508; genus CAG-269. The sequence goes on from JAFQQR010000050.1 coordinate 11,822, forward strand.
TGAATTTTTCTTGCTTTATTTACTCTTTCTTTTATTTGAATTGAACTTTCTTCTCCTTTTTTATCATTTAACTTTTCGTATTTAACCGGTTTTATTTCAACATGCAGATCAATTCTATCTAATAAAGGACCACTTATTTTATTTAAATATTTTTCTATTGATTGTTTAGAACATTGACATTCTTTCTCATTACTTCCATAATATCCACATGGACATGGATTCATACTTGCAATTAGCATAAAGTTAGATGGATATATAACTTTTGAATATAATCTTGATATTGTTATATTCTTGTCTTCTAATGGTCCTCTTAATACCTCTAATGTATCTCTATTAAATTCTGGTAATTCATCTAAAAATAATACTCCATTATGTGCTAAACTTATTTCTCCTGGTTTTGGAATTCTACCTCCGCCAATCATTGCTGTTTGCGATATTGTATGGTGCGGATTCCTAAATGGTCTTTTATTAATTATTCCGATATTGCTGTCTAATATGCCTGATATACTATGTATTTTTGTTACTTCTAATGATTCTTCAAATGTTAAATCTGGTAATATTGTTGGTATTCTCTTTGCAATCATTGTTTTTCCAGCACCTGGTGGTCCTATCAAAAGACAATTATGCCCTCCAGCTGCTGCAATTTCCAATGCTCTTTTTACATTTTCTTGACCTTTTACTTCTGAAAAATCTAATCCTTCTTTTTCTTTTTTGCTGAATATATTTTGAATATCAACTGTTGTTTTCTCAATATCAATCTTTTTGTTTAAATAATCCATTACTTCATTTAAACTATTTACTCCTATTATTTCTAAATTTTTTATAACAGCTGCTTCATTTTTATTTGATTTTGGTAAAATTACCCTTCTTATTCCCAAATTTTTTGCTTCTATACACATTGGTAACACTCCATTTATATGATTAATTTTTCCATCTAGTGATACCTCTCCTATAAATATTGTATTTTCCAAATTTTCTTTTATTATTTCACCTAATGCTGCTAAAATTCCCATTGCAATTGGCAAATCATAACTAGTACCTTCCTTTCTTGTACTTGCTGGAGCTAAGTTTATTATTATTTTTCTGCTTGGAAAATCTATTCCAGAATTTTTTATAGCAGCTCTTATTCTCTCCTTGGACTCTCTTACACTAATATCTGGAAGTCCTACTATTTCAAACGCAGGAAGGCCTCCTGTTATATCTGTTTGAACTTCTACTAAATTTCCCTCTATTCCATTTAAAGAAATAGTCTTTATACTTGATACCATAATATTTTCCTTTCTTTTTAAATTTAAGTTTCGGTTTTTTGCAAAATCTGCGTTACATCTCAGCATAAATACATATATATTAAAATGCAGTGACGCGCAGTTTGGAAGGACACAAACTCATACAGATCATCCAGATTAACTCTCCAAACTCTGAAATACAAACATCTTACTCATATGATTAGTCCGACCAGCAAGGAACGGAATTTTAATATATATGTATTTATGCTGAGATGTAACGCAGATTTTGCAAAAAACCGAAACTTAAATTTAAAATTTTGTTGATTTTTCATATTCTTTAATATAAAATATGGTTAGCAAATTAAACAAAAGAGTGGTGAAGATATTGGATAATAAAAAAAATATAGATAATTCTAAACAAAATAATTCAAAAGTAATTAGAATAAATGATGATATTAAATCTCAAAATTTTATACATGTAAAAAAACTAAAAATAATATTTATTGTTGTTATTTTAATTTTTGCTATTCTGATAGGAAGAATTGGCTATTTACAATTTATACAAGGAAGTTACTTAAAAGAACTCGCTTATCAACAACAAGCAATAAATCAAATTATAAGCCCTAAAAGAGGCTCAATTTATGATTCAACTGGAAAAGTTTTAGCTACAAGTGCTTCTGTTGATACAATAACTATTAATCCAAATAAAATTAAAGATTCAAAAGATGATGCTGAGAAAACAAAACAATTAAAAGAAAAAGTTGCTAAAGCTTTTTCTGATATATTCGAACTTGACTATAACGAAACTTTAGAAAAATTAAATAGTACTGCTCAAGTAGAAACAATAGTAAAAAAAGTTGAACAAGATAAAGTTGATAAATTAAAGAGTTGGATGGAAGAAAATGATATATCTGTTGGTATAAACATAGATGAAGACACAAAAAGATATTATCCTTATAGTACAGTTTTATCTCATGTTTTAGGTTCTTGTGGTAGTGATAATCAAGGTTTGTCTGGTATTGAGTTTAAATGGGACTCTGTTTTATCAGGAACTCCTGGTAAAATTGTAAGTTCTAAAAGTGCAAGTCAAGAGGAAATTCCTAATACTGAAGAAACTTACATACCTGCTGAAAATGGTAGTGATTTAACTCTTACAATTGATTTAAATATACAAACTATTGTTGAAAAATATTTAAAACAAGCTGTTGAAAATAATATATGTGAAAATGGTGGTAATTGTATTGTTATGAATCCTAAAACAGGTGATATCTTAGCAATGGCTTCTTATCCTAATTATGATTTAAACCAACCTTTTACACCTAATGAATATGTTGCCAAAACTTATGACTCATTGAGTTCTGAAGAAAAATCTCAGGCTATATATAAAATGTGGTCTAATAAATCAGTTTCTGAATTATACGAACCTGGATCTGTATTTAAAGTTATTACTGCTTCTGCTGCTTTAGAAGAAGATATTACAGATACTGATATATCAGGTGATTTTAATTGTGCAGGATATGAAACTGTAACTGGTACACCTATAAAATGTTGGAGAGACTATAATCCACATGGTTCACAAACATTAAGACAAGCTTTAGAAAATTCTTGTAATCCTGCTTTCATTCAATTAGGAACAAGAATTGGAACGTCTACTTTGTATAAATATTATAAAGCTTTTGGCTTGTTTGATAAAACTGGTATAAGTTTACCTGGTGAAGCAGATTCTTTATTTATAGAAGAAAAATCTGTAAAACCAATAGAAAGAGCTACTATGTCTTTTGGCCAAAGATTTAGTATAACTCCTTTGCAAATGATTACAGCTGTTTCAGCGATTGCTAATGATGGTATTTTAATGAAACCTAGAATTGTTAAAGAAATTACTAATACTGATACTGGTTCTGTAACAACAGTTGATCCTGAAGAAGTTAGACAAGTTATTTCTTCTGAAACGGCATCAAAAGTGAAATCTATGATGGAATCTGTTGTAGAAGATGGAACTGGATATAGAGGTGCTGTAACTGGTTATACTGTTGGTGGAAAAACCGGAACATCTGAACCAATAAGTGGTAGAGAGGAAACTGATGGATATGTTGCATCTTATATTGCAATTTCTCCTGTAGAAGATACTCAGATTGTACTATTACTTACTTTATATAAGCCTCCAAAAGATAATCATCAAGGTGGTCAATTGGCTGGTCCAGTTGTTTCTCAAATGTTGACAGAAATTTTACCTTATTTAGGAATTCCATCAAGCACTGAATCTACAGATGATACTGATTTAATTACAGTTCCAGAAATTAGAAATAAAACTATTACAGAGGCTGAAAAAATTCTTAAAGAGGCTGGCTTTACTTCTAAAATTTCTACTTCTAATGATAAAAACAGTACAGTTGTTGTAGACCAAGTTCCAAAACCTGGAATATCTCTATCAAAAGGGTCTATAGTAATGATGTATGATCAAAATACAAGAACTTCTGCTACGGTTCCTGACCTTGAAGGAAAGAGCGCATATCAGGCAACAACAGAACTAAGGAATTCTAATTTGAATATAAGTATTGAAGGTTCTGGTACAGTAATATCTCAGGATCCTCCAAAAGGTTCTAGCGTTGATGCTGGTACTGTTGTAAAAGTTACTTTAAAACCGGCATCTAAAGATTCTCATTAATATTTTATTTTGTAAGAGGGATTTATATATCCCTCTTATTCCATTTTTTCTTCCATCCAATATTTTTCAGCTAATTCATCTAATTTTTTTATATCAGGATTATTATTTTTTATTTTTTCTAAAATTTTATTTTCACTTCCTTTCAGATAACTTATCCACTCTTCTTTTTTTGTCATATTTTCTTCATCTTCTATAATTAATTTAGGTAATTCTATTACATATAATTCTAATTCTTTAAATTGTATATTATTTTCATTTGATTTTATTTTTATTGTTTTGTAATATTCTTTTGATGAAAAATATTTAAAATCTAATAGATTTATTGTTATTGTTTTTGCAAACTCTCTTTTGGGTTCATGCTCTAATTGATTTAAATGTATTTGTGCATAGTACATTAACATTTTAGTTTGTATGTATATTCCATCTATAAATTGTATTCCTATATTAATTTCTTCATTTTCATTTGTTCTTATTCTTACATCTGCAATTCCAAAGTTTTCTTCTTTGGGTAAATACTTTTCTTTTTCTTCTAAGTATTGATTTAATTCTATTTCTTGTATATTGATATCTAAAATAGCCTCTATGAAATCTTTTAGTATATCTAAATGTTCTTCATTGTTTAATACTTTTCTGAGAACATAGTTACTATTTGATATAAATTTTCTATTCATATCTCTCTAGTTTTCACCTCCAATTTTTATGTTTCTTTGTTTTGGAATGCTTTAATTAGATCTAATTATAAATTTGATTTTAAAATTTGTTTGAATTAAAAATTTTAAGTAATTATAACTTCTTATTTTGTTTGTGTCAATAAAATTCTGAATTTTACTAAAAAAATCGACCGCAAAATTCGACTTTTTTCGGATTTTGCAGTCCTAGTATCTTTCTTATCTGTTTAGATATTCTATTACTTCATCAATACTTTTTTGAGGAGTTGAGGCTCCTGCCATAATTCCTATTTTTCTTATATTTGTAAATTCGACTTTTTCTAATTCATCTTTTGTTTCTATACATATTGCGTTTTTACATTTTTCTAATGCTATTTCATACAGTTTTTTAGTATTTGAGCTATTTTTTCCACCTATTATTATCATAATATCAACTTTTGATGATAATTCTTTTGTTTCATTCTGTCTTTTTTCTGTCGCTAAGCATATTGTATTTTTTATTATTAATTCTATTTCTTTACTTATTTTTTCTTCTATTATTTTCTTTATGTTTTTAAACTTTTTTATACTATAAGTTGTTTGTGATATTACTAACAATTTTTTTGTATTTGAGTTTTCAAAAGATTCAATTGATTTTTCTATATCTTCTTCTGATGTTATTAAACTAAAATTTTCTCCACAATAACTTATTGTTCCTATTATTTCAGGGTGTTTCTTTACTCCTATTAAAAAAATATAATATCCTTTTCTCTGATAATCTTCTGCCATTTTATGTATTTTTAAAACATTTGGACATGTATAATCTACTATATCTATTCTATTTTTTGCTGCCTTTTCATATATATTTTTTTCAATTCCATGCGCTCTTATAATAACTTTTGAGTTTTCATTTTTAACATCTTCTATTCTTTCTATAAATTTTATTCCCTTTTCTTCTAAGTCTGATATAACTTGTTTGTTATGTACAAGCTCTCCTAAACAGCATACCTCTTGCTTTTTATTGTTTTCTATCTCTTTTACGCTTCCATCTATTGCTCTTTTTACTCCATAACAAAATCCTGCTGTTTTTCCAATTATTATTTCTATTTTTATTGTCCCCACATCCTTTATTAATATTTCTAAGTTTTATCAATGTATCAAAAAATAGAAAGACTAACTCTTTCTATTTTTTAGTTGCTATATAATATCCTACTCCTCTTTTCGTAATCAAAATCTTTGGACTAGAAGTATCTTTTTCTATTTTTTCTCTTATTCTTCTTACTGTAACATCTACAGTTCTTATATCACCATAATACTCGTATCCCCATACTTTTTCAAGCAAAGTTTCTCTTGTTATAACTTGTCCTGGTTGAGCTGCTAAAAATTTTAATACTTCAAATTCTCTTAATGTTAAATCTATTATCTCTCCTCTTACTTTAACTTCGAATCTATCTAAATCTAATTCTAAATCATTTACTTTAATTGAATTTTCTTTTTTATTTTCAACATCCTCTATTGGTTGTATAATTTCCTTTTTTACATTTGATACTTCATTTTTTCTTAAATTAGCCTTAACTCTTGCCATTAATTCTCTTACACTAAATGGCTTTGTTATATAATCATCAGCACCTAATTCAAGTCCTACTATTTTATCTATTTCTGCGTCTTTTGCAGTTAACATTAAAATTGGTATATTTAAATAATTTTTTACTCTTTTACATACAGATAATCCATCTAATTTTGGCAACATTATATCTAATAACATTAAATCTGGTTTTTGTTCTAATGCCATATTTACTGCTGTTATTCCATCTGTTGCTTCTAATGTTTCATATCCTTCTTTTTTTAAATTATATACTAGTACATCAATGATTGCTTGTTCATCATCAACGATTAATACTTTCTTTACTTCTTTTTCTAAATTTTCTTCCACAAAAATTCCGCCTTTCCTGTAGATTGATTCTATAGTATATTTATATCACAATTTTTGGTATTGTACAAGTGCTTTTTTTAGTTTTTATGAATAACTTGTGATAAGATCACCCTATGAAATTAACTTATGAAAAGTTCACCCATGATATAATGGAGGTATGAGAACTGTTATGAATGAAAAAGAAGAATTAAAAAAAGCAGTAATAGAAAGTTGTATTAATGG
>JAFQQR010000051.1 GCA_017410505.1 Clostridia bacterium
GTCTTGATTCATTAAAGAACGGATCATCAAAGAAGCCTCCAAATATATCGAAATCATTTTTTCTTGGCATTAACATCATATATATCATCTTCCTTTCAAATTGCGTAGAGCCTTTTTAGGTAGCGCATAATTAATTATTAACACCTGTAAGATTATTTCCTCTTACATATTAGTTATACCACTTTTAATTAGCACTGTCAATACGAAAGTGCTAATTAACTTGTTTTTATAAAAAAGTTTACATCATAAAAAAAGAATATTTATCTCTTTGCTTAAATTTCTCATATATTAAACTCCTTAACAAATTACTATTTATCTTTTAGTAAAATTAACTAATTAGATGAATTTGATTGGCTTCTATCTACATCATTAGTTATAGCAACTATAATGGTTAAAATAGTAAATATATCATTTTCATCTATTACTTCTATTTGATATTTATCTCCTATGGATAAAAATTTTCTATTAACTAATGCTACTGTTTTTCCATAATTATTAATTACTGTAAAATTTAAGTTAAATGTACTTCCATCGACTTTATACATATTACTTAATTCATAGTCATTCTTAAAAAATTGAAATTTCTTTTTTATTTGATATTTATATTCATCTTCAATATATACATTATAACGAGGAGTTAAATGAAATATTTCTTGTTCAATATATGCAACAGCATTATGATTTTTATCATAAATCGTTGTTTTATCCCCTATTGAAATAACTTTACTTTCTATTTCAAAAGCTAATTCTTCATTTTCATTATAAATATAATATCTATTGTGCATCGAAAATAATTTTTCCTTAACAAACAATTTCATTTTATACCTCCTATATTATTTTTTATGCGTCAATTTATATATAAATAATCCAACTAATAATCCAACAGATGATACTACCAAATACCAAACTGAATGTATCAATGCTGATGAATTATAATGTAACATAACCGATGGGATAAAGATAACTGCTATTATAATTGGATATAAATATTTTATTTTTTCATTTGAAATACTACCCATAATCACTGATAGAATAAATGTTGCAATTAATATTAATAATACCATTCCCATTATATCTGTCGGTCCAGCAAACAGTGGAAAGATATAAAACATAAATAATTGTAATATATATATAATCAATTCTTTAATATATTTTTTCATTTACAAAATCCTTTATTTTTTTATCAAGCCTAATACTTTTGATGGTTTTTTTTCATCATAAGTAACAATAACTTTATCTCCAACATTTATGTTTGCTTCACCCCAATAAACCATCTTCTTTTTTTCATAATCCAAATTATTAAGTGTATATTTAACTTTTAATAAATATGGAAATGTTGCTCCATCTGCTGGCGTCATCCTTAATTGTTTTCTATTAATTTTTAACCACCATATCTTTTTTGCATCAATAATCATTCCTTCTACACTTTTTTTCATAATAATAAAGATACCTCCTTTTGATTATATTATACCATAAGAAAAGCAAATCTTATTATAGATCTGCTGTATAAAATATAAATTAATTTTTTTGAGTTTTTAATCCTTGGATTAATTGATGAATACCAACTACAACAAACATAATCGGTATAAGTATCCATAATTTCATATTCTTGATTGTTTCAATAAATGACATTGTTGTTCCATTTTGTAGTAATACAACTCCAATACCAATTATCGTGAAAAGACAACCTATATAAGTGCGAACTATATCTATCTTTATTTTATCAAATACACCTAAAATACTTAATCCTACTATAACAAATGTTAATGCTCCAAATGTAAAAAACGCACCAGCATAGATTAAACCATTTTTACTGTTTGAACCAACAAGTATTGCTTTTTCTGAATTATTAGGATTATATTTTACTTCTCGAATACTATTTTCATCAGGAATATAATTTGTTCCATAATCAGTAGAAATTGTATATTCTTTATCATCAACTGTATATTTATAATACAATTTATAAGTAGTTCCATCTTTATCACTACTATATATTTCATAGTTATAATAATAACCATTTGTTATTAAATAATTCTTTGTTAAAATATTTAATCTATATGTATCCCTTATTCCAAAAAATAACATAAGGATACCAGATATTAAACATATACCAACTAATAAGCAAATCATTACAATTGGAAAATTTAATCTTAGTTTTTTTTCTTGTTTCTTACTACTTTCTTTAATTTCAGTATTATTTCTAAATCTTTTTCTAATTATATATATACCAGCTATCCAAAAAGGAATTGAAAATATTAACATTGAATATTGTTTATCTACTATACCTTTATAACACCAAAAAATCAAAAATCCAAACATAAACAAAAGAAAGCCAATAGTATAAATTTTATTAAATATTCTTGCATATTTATCCTTATCAAATAACATAAATATATATTTTATTGTAAGAGCAAAACTACATATCATAAAAGGAAATAGTATTAATTTACCATTTGGAGTTTTTATATACATATTTGTTAAAATTACTGATGCAATTATGGAATATATTAATCTACTTGTAATTAAACCTTTTCTCAAACTTAACATCTCCGTTTCAATAAAAAAATCATCATACTAATTATACCATGAAAAAAGCAAATCTTATTATAGATCTGCTTAAAAAATACCCTTATTGTATTTAATTTGAGAATATAGTATAAAACCTAATCCTACCACTACACCAATAACTATTATACAGTAAAATATTTCTAATTCAAAAATCATTTGTAATATAGAATTTAGTATTAAACTACTGCCAACAACGATTGTTCCGATCCCCATATATTTACCATATTGCTTTTCGTTTTCTTTTGCTACTTTTCTGCGATTATACCAATGAATTGATGATATATTTCCCTTAAAATTCATAATTCCTAAACAAACTATTAAAACTCCAAATATTAACATAAATCCATATTCAATAAATTTTTCTGTAAACACCGATACATCAATCGTTGCTATTATATGACTGATAAAGAATAACACTGCACAAATTAACCAAACTAAACTTAATTGTAAATCAAATTTATCTCTATTGTATTTATACTTACAATATTTATACACACCATTATATACTGATAACAATATAAGACATATATTTATATTAAGGTCATTTATTAATCCATATATAATTAATATAGTTGAAGCAATAGTCATTCCTAATGTTCCCATCTTAATTGCTTTTAAATTTTCAACTTCTTTTTTTGCTATATTAATAATATTTTCATCTGCTTTTTGTAGTAAATCATTTCTTTCTATTTTTTCTCCAGCTAATATTTCATTAACTGTTACTTTTAATATTTTAGATAATGGTTCTAACAAAGACATATCCATTAAGCATAATCCTCTTTCCCATTTACTTACAGCATTTTTTGTAATCCCTAATTGTTCTGCTAATTGTTCTTGTGTCAAATTTTGCTTTTTTCTACTACTAGCAATAAATTTACCTATCTTTTCTAAATTCATAATATCCCTCTTTTCAAGAATAATATTACTAAATAATTACTCTAATATAAACATACCGTTGGTTCACTTATACTTATATTATAACATCAAAAAAGCAAATCTGATTATAATCTGCTAATTAGTTTTCTATTTCTATATCTCCACAGTTATTTTTTATTGTTAATGTAACTTCGGATTTAGGATAATTATTTTTTATATCAACATTTCCTAAATCAGTTTCCGCATCAATATATATTTCGTTAGTATTTCCTATTTGAATATTTCCTAAATCATCTGTTATTTTTGAATCTTTATTTAAAGTTAGCTTGTCTATTTCTATATCTCCACAATCATTGTTTATATCTAAATAATTTAATACATTTTTTATTTCAATATTACCATATTGATTTTCTACTTTTGCATCATATATTGTATCTATTTCTATATCTCCAGCTGAATCACTGATATTACCTACATTAACTTTCCCTATTTTAATATTTCCGTATTCATTATTAATATTAACAACATTTGCACCTACAACAGAAACATTTCCACATTCTTCATTTATTTCTAATGTCGCATTTTCAAAATTACCAAGTTCTATATCACCGTACTTACTATCAACTTTTATAATGTTTTGATAACTTTTAGGAAGATATACTTCTATTTTTGAATTGGTATTAAAACAAAATCCTATACAAAAAGTTGATTTTGCTGAAATAATTAATTCATCATTAATTGTATCGA
>JAFQQR010000052.1 GCA_017410505.1 Clostridia bacterium
CGCAATTGAACCCAAATACATATATATTAAAATGCAGTGACGCGCAGTTTGGAAGGACACAAAAACATACAGATCATCCAGATTAACATTTCAAACTCTGACATACCCATATTCTGCTCATATGATCAGTCCGACCAGCAAGGAACGGAATTTTAATATATATGTATTTGGGTTCAATTGCGATACTACTTTTCTAAAATTCAAAGTTAAAAAATAGGGATTTGAAGACCCGTCCCCATAATCCCTCTTATATTACATTTTAAATTTATACTGTAAATCTCCTAATTTTTCTGTTGTAACATATCCTGGTTCAGCATTTATAACATCAGGAATTCTATTTACGACTGTTGCACAAGTTAACTCAACTGTCGCTGGTTTCTCGACTGTTATAGTCGTTGTTGGCTCCCCTTCTACTGTCCAAACATTTTTATCAAATTCATCTGGTGCATATACTTTCCCTATACATTCTGATTCTATAATTATTCCCTCTTTTGTTTTAGTTGTTACAACTGCACTCATTCCTGTAGCATCTCCAGCTTTTACTGTCATATCTAATGTTGATGAATATATATCTTCTTTATAAGTTTGTGGTACACATTTTTGTGTTTGACTTATAACTGTTAATCCTAATTTTGAACATAACCATCCATTTACATTCCACATATATGATGGCGCATATTCTCCTTTATTTATAATTTCTTGTCTTTCTTCATCTGACATTCTATCAAGTGATGCAACTTGTTTATCAAATTCATCTAATGTTAATCCTGCTCCATGTGCTTCTGCCAAAGCAATTCCGTAATCTTCTACATTATAACTTGAACTACCTTTTATTTTTGTTATTTTTTGTGTTGAACCTGCAATTGATGTTATAAGTTGTCCCCAATATATATCTTGATATCCTGTTCCTGTTATTGTACAGTTATTCTTTTTTGCTAATTCATCAATTTTATTTGTTATTGTTGGATTTGAATTTTGTGGATAAAATGCTTCTTCACATGTTGATATAGCATTTATTCCAAGTTCAGCACATAACATATATGGTTCTTCCAATTCTGCTATTAAGCTTCTTGTTGTAATTATACATACATCTGGTTTTACATTTTGCATCATTTCTTTAGCATTTTCAACTGGAGTAATTGTTACTCCTAATTTTTCTTGTCCTAGTATTTCTCCTATATCTTTTCCTATTACTTCTGGATTTATATCAACTGCTCCTACTATTTCTATTCCTTTTTCTAGCATATATCTCATTGTATATATACTCATTTTTCCTACACCGTATTGTACAGCTTTAATTTTTTGTTCCATAATTGAAACCTCCTTTGTATTTTATTTTATATAATTTTTTAAATTATATACATTCATATCTTTATAAAATTAAGAATTTTTTAATATTATTCATTTAATAATAGATAATTTTTTCTTAATTTTCAATTGATTCATTAGACTCTCCTCGTTCTTTTTTCTGTATCATTCTATCATAAAGAATATTTTTTTACAATATTATTTTATCTTATAATACAAAAACGCCACACCATATCGATGTGACGCTCTAATATTCTGGTGCTCCCTCAAGGATTCGAACCTTGGACCCACCGGTTATGAGCCGGTTGCTCTGACCAACTGAGCTAAGGGAGCATTTATATTAAATAATTATTGCTTAACGCAAGATAAAGTATAAACTATTTTTTATATGTTGTCAAGAGATTTTTTAAATTTTTTTATTTTTTTTTGAATTTGGAGACATGTTTAAAATCTCTCTTTTTTATAGTTGTATATATTTTAAAACAAAAAGAGGGATTTTAAACTCTCCCTAAATCCCTCTATACATTTTCTCCTCTTCCCTCTGGAAGTGCTGGATATTCTAAAACTACTTTAATTTTCATAACATATCTTATAGTTCTTACAACTTTACAATTTTTAAATCTTTGCCATAATGATGGTTTCTTTTCAAATGTTGTTTCTTCAATATATTGTTGTTGAACTTGTTCTTGAACCACTTCTTCTTGTTGTACTTCTACTTGTTCTACATTTTCTACTTTTACAGGCTCTTCTACCGGTGTTGGTATAGTTTTTAATGCATCTGCAACTTCAATTCCGATATAACTTAATGCCTTTGATCTATCTTCTATTCTTTCCATATCTATTTCAATATGTAAATTAGATTCCAAATTATTTACTCTCGCATTTAATAATTTCATTGCATCTATATAGCTTTGCGCTTTTTTGCTTTTACATTTACCAACTAAATTTAATGTATCTATTATATCCTCAGAAAAATTCTCTTCAACACCTTTTACTTGTTCTTTCCAATTATCCATCTTATTGTCAACAACATCAATCAATTCTTTTAATTGCCCTGCTAAAGATATATTTTGTTCTCTTTGTCTAATTAATTCTTCTATTTTTTTAGTATTCTCTTCAAATTGATTTGTAGCAAATTCTACTAATCCATAGGCTGCTTTGTATACATTATTAGGGAAATTCTTCTTTTTAGGATATTCTATTAAATATGTTTTTATTGATTCTATTAAATCCTTAAAATATGTATCCTCTTCCAATTGTACAATTTGCTTCTTGCTTTTAGGATTTATCATTTTTTGGACTTTTTCTATATTTGATAAGATTTTCTCTTCCGTGATTACCATTCTCACGTTTACTATGCCAGATTTAGACATTGTAAACAACCTCCTTTATCTTACGCTTTATTATTTTACTGTTTCTGTTATAATTATACAATATCAAACAAAAAACTACAATAGAATTGTAGCTTTTTTTGTTTACATTTTGATTACAATAATATTACATTTTTATGACATTTTCTTCTATTTTTTTCATCTCCACATGTCTTTTTATCTTTTGGGTTGTTGTTTTTTGTAATGCTTCATCTGTTATTATTATATCTTTTATATATTTATATTTAGGCATCGTTCTATTTATGATTTTTATTTCTTGCCATAATCTATTCCTAATTTCTTGTTTATCTTCTAATCCATAAACATCTTTCATAATATCTTTATCATAAACTATTTTTGCAGATATTTTATAATCTCCATCATCCTCTAATTTCCCATATACGAAACTTTCTGACACTCCTGCAATTTTATTAATTAGTATTTCTAATTCTTCTGGATAAACATTTTTTCCATTTTTTAAAACTATTACAAATTTTTTTCTTCCTGTAATAAAAATAAATCCATCTTTATCTATTTTTGCTAAATCTCCTGTATGTAGCCATCCGTTTTCATCTATTGTTTCTTTAGTTGCTTCTTCATTTTTATAATATCCAAGCATAACTGTTGGGCCTTTTACTAATAATTCTCCAATTCCTTCTTCATTTTCATCTTGAATTTTTACATCTAGACTACACAAAGCTTTTCCTATAGAACCTATTCTTCTGAATTTATCATCTTCTACTGCTATAACCGGTGAAGTTTCCGTTAATCCATATCCTTGATACATTGTTATTCCTATTTCATTAAATAATTTCTCAGTTTCTGGGTTTAAGGCTGCACCACCAGCAATTAATAATCTTAATTTCGCACCTAAACTTTGATGTATTTCTTTAAATAATGTATTTCTTATATCTAAACCTACTTTTAATAATGTATTAGATATTTTTCTTCCTATATTTACTGTTTTTAATTTACCTTTTTTTTCAATTGAATTTATAATCTTTTTAGCCATATTTTCATACAACACAGGTACAGATATCATTATTGTTATATCATATTCTTTTATATTATCCGCAATATGTCTTATTCCTTCACAAAATGCAATTGAACTACCTTTTGAAATTGGAAATAAAAAACCAGCTGTGCATTCAAAAGTATGATGTAATGGTAGGAATGATAAAAATCTATCATTTTCATCAATTTTTACTACTGATACTAAATCCATTAAATTGCTAACAATATTTTTATGTGATAACATTACTGCCTTTGATTGAGAAGTTGTTCCTGAAGTAAATAGCATTATTCCCATTACATCTGAATTGATTTCAGCATCCAAAAATCTTTGATCTCCATCATTTAATTGCTCTTTACCCTTTTCTATTAGTTTATTAAAAGCTATAACTCCATCTGTGCTTTCTTCTAAATCCATAGAGATAAAATATTTTAAATCTGTATTTTTCTTATCTTTTAGTTCATTCATTATATCATCATATTTATTTGTATAAACTATTGCTTCTACTTTAGAACGAATTATAAGACTTTCTATTTCATTGTTTGGTAATGCCTTATCTAATGGTACTACTATACCTGTTCCATTAGTTACTGCTAAATAACTTACAGCCCATTCATATCTATTCTCACCTATAACAGCAATTCTTTTATCTTTCAATCCTAAATTGATTAATGCTGTTCCTAAACCATCTATATCATTCTTAAATTCTTTATAAGTAATTTCTTTAAATTTTCCTACTTCTTCTGTCTTAAATACATATGCCGGTCTATCTCCAAATTTTTCTACTGTTTTATTTAACATATCTTTTAAGTCTGTTAATTTTTCAAATTCATGTATTGCTTCTCTCATTAGATTTTACTCCTTTACTCTTAATCCTTCTATTACTGTATTTTCAAATTCTTTATATAATTTAATTACTTCTATATCTTTTCCACTCTTCATTTTATATACAACTGTTGATGCAATTAGAGCATATATTTCTGATGCAATTACTTTTACATCTCCTTTTTTTATTTGCCCTACTTTCATTCCTTCTTCAACTATTTTTTCAATTTTGTCTATATATTCATATATATGTTTTTGACACATTTGATTTCTCGCTTCTTTTCCATAAAACTGACTTAATAATATTGTTATAAAATCTTCATATTTAGCAACTATTTTTATTTGTATCAAAATAATTGATTTTAATTTATCTATATAATTATCTAATTTAGATGTTTTTATATCTATACTGTTTTGTAATAATTTTACTCCTTCTTCTATAAGGAAGTTGAATATTTCTTCTTTGCTTGAAAAATGATAGTATAGTGTTCCTTTTGCCACTCCTACTGTTGCAGTTATTTCTTCTATGCTTGTTGCATCATATCCTTTTTCTGCAAATAATTTCATTGATGTTTCAAATATTTTTCTTTTAGTTTTATTCATATTTGTCCATCCTTTCATTTACCTTTTTCTTTTTTTGTTTTTTTATTATATATTTAAAGTTGGATAATTGCAATATTTTTTTGGAATAATTGAACGGGTGGTATAAAATTTTTCTCCACAAATCTTTACAAATTTCAACAACTAATATAAAATAACATTAAATAATAAATACTAAAAAAATGGAAACACTAAAAGAAAAAAATTGGAGGAAAACTAATGAAAAATAAAAACGAATTAAATTATAAAGATTTAAAACTAACATGCAACACAAACATATTTAATTTTGAAACAACTGCAGAAGTTCCACCCATTACAACAGGAATAGGTCAAGAAAGAGGAATAAAAGCTCTAGAATTTGGACTACAAGTTGATGTAAAAGGCTATAACATTTATTTAGAAGGTCCTAGCGGTGTTGGTAAAACAATGTATACAAAAAATTATTTAAACACTATATCTAAAAAACAAAAAGTTCCTTGTGATTGGTGTTATATTTATAATTTTGAAAATCCAAATCAACCAATAGCGGTTTCACTATCTGCTGGTCAAGGTAGAGAATTCAAAGATGCTATGGATGGATTTGTCTTAGAAATAAAAAAAGATATAAAAAAGACATTTAATACAGATGATTTCGAAAAAGAAAAAGCATTAATCAGACAAGAATTTGAAGAAAAACGTTCTAATTTGCTTGACAAATTAAATGCAGATGCTTCTAAACATAACTTCCAAGTAAAATCCTCACAAAATGGTATTTATATGATGCCTATTGTTAATGGTAAAGCTATTGATGAAGAAGAATTTGATAAATTAGATGAATCTGTAAAACAAGAATATGAAGAAAAGTCTGTAATTGTTCAATCTCAAATAATGCAAGTAATTGAACAAATTAAAAATATTGAAAGACAATCTGATAAAAAAATATCTGAATGGCAATCAAATATCGCTTTACTTACAATAAATGTTCACATTAACTATTTGAAATCTAGATTTAAAAGAAATAAAAAAATAACAAAATTTTTAAATGACGTTAAGCAAGATGTTTTAAAGAATGTTTCATATTTTGTTGATGAAGACAAAGAAAAAGAGAAACAACAACAAGTAAATCCTGTTAATAAAAAACAAGACCCTTCTTTAAATTATAGAGTTAATTTATTTGTTGATAACTCAAATCGTGAAGGTGCTCCTGTTATAATGGACTCTAACTATTCTTATCATAATATATTTGGCTCACTTGAATATGAAAATTATTATGGTTCTCTAAAAACAGACCATACTATGTTAAAACCAGGTCTTTTACAACAAGCAAATGGTGGTTATATAATTTTTCAAGCTAAAGATTTACTTCAAAATAATATGTGTTATGAAGCATTAAAAAAAGCACTAAGAGTTAAAGAACTTAGCATAGAAAATACTGCTGAACAACGTTCGTCTATGGTTATGGTTTCTTTGAAACCTGAACCTATACCTCTTGATTTAAAAGTTATTTTAATTGGTAATAGTAGTATTTATCAAACACTTTTAGCAATGGATTCTGATTTCAGAAAATTGTTTAAAATAAAAGTAGAATTTGAAGATGATGCCCCTCTTAATGAAGAAAACGCAAATAAATTAGCATCTATAATACATGGATTTTGTCAATCTGAAGAACTACCTCATTTAGATAAAGGTGCAATGGCAAAACTTATAGAATATGCATCAAAACTAGCAGGAAGTCATAAAAAGTTATCAACTAGATTTGATGATTTAATACAAGTTGCTGGTGAAGCTGCTACTTGGGCAAAAATTTCTAAGTCTAAAATTGTTACAGAAGATTTTGTAAATAAAGCTTTAGCTGAAAGAATTGAAAGAGTTAAAAAATTCGATTCAAAATATATAGAAATGATAAAAGATAATTCATTATTAATTAATACAAGTGGTTCTGAAGTTGGCACTTTGAATGGCCTAACAATTATGACAATTGGAGATTATTCATTTGGTAAACCTACTAAAATAACGGTTAACACATATACTGGAAAAACTGGAATTGTTAATATTGAAAGAGAAGTTGAACTTTCTGGTTCTTCTCATTCAAAAGGTATATTAATTTTAACTGGATATTTAGGAGAAATGTTCGCTCAAGATATTCCTTTATCTTTAACAGCAAGTATATGTTTTGAGCAATTGTATAATGGTGTTGATGGCGATAGTGCTTCTAGTACCGAACTTTATGGCTTACTTTCAAGTCTTTCTGGAATTCCTATAAATCAATCAATTGCTGTTACTGGTTCTGTTAATCAAAAAGGTCAAATACAACCAATTGGTGGTGTTAATGAAAAAATAGAAGGCTATTTCCAAATATGCAAAATGAGAGGCTTAAATGGAGAACATGGAGTTATGATTCCTGTTCAAAATATTGATAATTTACAATTATCTGATGAAATTGTTGAAGCTGTTAAAAATAATTTATTCCATATTTATGCTATTTCTACAATTGAAGAAGGAATTGAAGTTTTAACAGGGGTTCCAGCTGGAAAAAAAGATAAAAATGGTCATTTCCCAGCAGGTACTGTAAATTGTTTGGTTTATGAAAAACTAAAAAAATATGCTAAAGTTAGCGAAAATTTAAAATAATATCATAAAAAAGAGGCTATATTAATAGCCCCTTTTTTTGGAAAATTTATTTAGCATTTGTTTTTTTAACTCTCTCTTCTTTTTTTTCTATCGATTACTAATATTGATAAAATCCCTATACTTGATACTATTAACA
Organism: Clostridia bacterium; assembly: GCA_017410505.1. Lineage (GTDB taxonomy): Bacteria > Bacillota > Clostridia > TANB77 > CAG-508 > CAG-269. Next base: position 7,862 of record JAFQQR010000052.1, read on the forward strand.
CCCACATATTACTTTCCAAAACATTACTTTGTCCAGTACGTGGAACATAATTTTGGGCTGTTTCATCTACTTTACTTTGTGAATTATTTTGTGTTTTATTTTCTTTATCTTTATCTGGTTTTACCGTCTGTTTTGGCTCCACTGATGGTTGCGAAATAGGTACTTCGTCTTCATCAACTCTCACTGATGTGTCTGGTATTTCAGTTGGCACTGGTGTTTCTGTTGAGATTTGTGTTTCCGTTGGTTCCGGTGTTAATTGCGGCTCCTCTGTTACTATTGGAGTTGGCTGCAATATTGGTTTGTCATCAGGTATTTTATCTGGTTCTAATGTCAACGTTGGTTCTAACGTCGGTGTTACAGCTGGTGTAGGTACTTTCGTTGGTTCTAACGTTGGCACACTTGTCGGTGTAGCAACTGGTGTCGGCTCTGGTGTTTTTGTTGGTTCTGGTGTTGGTACACTCGTTGGTGCAACAGTTTGCATTGGTTCCTTTGTTGGCTCCGGTGTCGGCATACTTGTTGGTATTACAACCGGTGTTATCGTTGGCCCCGGTGTTGGAACCTTTGTTGGTATTATAACCGGCCCTGGATTTGACGTTCTTGATGGTTCTGGTCTTGCAGTTGGTGTCGACGTTGGTTCCTTTGTTGGCTCTGGTGTTACACTTGGTGTGGGAGTTGGTTCCTTTGTTGGTTCCGGTGTCGGACTCAGTGTCGGCGTTGGTTCTTTTGTTGATTCCGGTGTCGGACTTGGTGTCGACGTTGGTTCCTTTGTTGGTTCCAGTGTCGTACTTGGTGTCGGCGTTGGTTCTTTTGTTGGTTCCGGTGTCGGACTTGGTATCGGAGTTGGTTCCTTTGTTGGTTCCGGTGTCGGACTTGGTGTCGGCGTTGGTTCTTTTGTTGGTTCCGCTGTCGGACTTGGTGTTGGCGTTGGTTCCTTTGTTGGTTCCGGTGTTACAACTGGTGTCGGTGTTGCTAATTGTTTCCATTTAGCAATAAAAACACTATCTTGAGTTACTTTTGATGGGAAATTTTCTACTAAATTCTCATTTTCATCATACCAGCCCTCAAATTCATAACACTCGTTCGCACTTGTTGTTGGTATACTTGGAAATTCTGATCCATCAATAATATTGTTATACACAATATCAGCTGTATCACCATCAATTTTTCCACCTTGCACTGTTTTAAATACAACATCATGTGTAACTGTATTCATTACTTCATCCTCTGTAATACGAAAATCACATCCAGAATGTAAAGGACACTCTTGCACTGCTGCTGTTATACCAGTTCCAGAAAATGTCTTACTAAATGTTGTATTTATTCCCAACTCTGCACATTCCATCGTACCTTTGATGGTTATTTCTGCTGATTTTGAAAAACTGTTAACATCTTTATGAAATTCCATCTCGGTACTTCCTGCCTGTGTCTGAGTAGAAAAATTATTATATGTTCTTGTTGTTCCATTATCAACAATTATTGCTGATACATTGGACATTTTTATTACTCCTGTTTGTACTCCTTGACTAACGCCATTTATCTGAGTTTCAATACTTATTGAACCATTTACATACACATCTATATGATTCAATTGTTCTTCTTTTGAGTCCTTTTTAGCAAAGCTCACGCTTGAAGTGGTTATAAGAAAAACCACTGACAGGATAATACTTATTACCCGAAAGAAATTTTTCTCTTTTCTTTTCATACTGCTTCTCTCCTTTTTTGATTAAAACCACATTAACTAAATAAATTTTCCTTTTTCAGATTACCTATATTAATAGGTATCTTCATGCAACTTCTTTAAGTGCCGACACATTGTATCAAATTTTCCTGCTAAAATCAATGTTTTTTTATTTTTATTTTAAAAAACTGTTTTAAAAAAACTATCTTTAACAGATAGTTTTTTAGATTATTGTATTCTTTTTGCCACTACCAAAAATCTCCCATTTTCAGTATAATAATCACATGTACAAAGCGTAATTAACTTGTCCCCATATTTAGCCATATTTCCAGTGTCATATAATGAAAGTTTTTCTACATTATCAATATATTCATCAAACTCTTTTTCAGAATTCAGCTCAATATAATTATAATATAGAAATTCATCTTTTGAAGTTTTCTCATCATAATATACTTTTCCTAAAAATACTCCTATAATTTGATATTCAGCCTCTTCATAAATTGTATCAAATTTAATATTCTTATGCTTTTCATAATAAGATTTATCTTTATACTTTTTTAAAGACCCAAACATCGAACCATTTTTCATATTATGAGAATATATAATAATATTTTCACTTTCTAATGTACAACGCGCATCAATTAAAGGAAGTCCAGTAATAGAATCTTTTTTATTCCAATCTCTATGAATATAAAATATTGGATCATCTTTGGTTTGCATAACTGGATAATCAATAGTAGTGTTATCAATCTTGATCCAACCCACTAAATCCGAATTTTCTTGAAATAAATCTTTGTACTGTACTAAAACTTGTTTTTCCTTAGGTTTTTTTGTTTCTTTTGGCTGTTGCTTATTTTCTTTTACAATATCTTTTCTCTTTGGATTTTCAAATTCGTTTTGCTTCAGCTGTTCTATCCGTCTTTCTTCTAATTTTAATTCATATTGGTAATTTATAATATTAATTAAAGAACCAATAAAAACAACAATAAAAAATAACAATAGAACTCTTCTTACTTTTTTCATCATGCTATCCTCTCCTTGCTAATTATTATTGCAAAATAAAAAATCCTCTATAAAAAAATTCCGTTGCAAATTATATATGAAAATAATCATATTGTCAATTTTTTTATAAAAAAATCGTTTAAAATATGATACCTATATTCTACTCATATGATTAGTCCGTCCAGTAAGGAACAAAATTTTAATATATATGTATCTGTATTTGTGCTGAATTGTAATTAAAATATATTCTCCAAATTAAAAACATTTTTATGTTTTATATGTTCCAAAACATAAACAGTCCTATCCAATTCAGCAACAGCTTCCTCATATTCCTCCACATCTATATATCCATATAAAGCACTTAAATCAGTCTCAACTTTTTCAAGTTCATCATGCTCAATATAATAAGCTAACTTTTTATGCCTATTATCCCAATTAGTTCGAGCTCTAATAATTTTTTCCCTTAGCATTTCTAAATCCACATCTTCCTTAACCAATTCATCTCTCAGTTGATTCAAATTACTAGAAGCTTCACTTATAGAATCATTAGTATAATTTTGCGTAACTAAATCTCCCATAAAAATAAAAACAACAATTATTATACAAATAACAATCTCTTTCGTCATTATATTCCTCCACCTATATTCTGTTATTTTAGAAAAATTATAATTCTTTTTTCTGACAAAAAATCTGTCCCTTACCATCCAAAGTAACAACCAATGCATCTTCTGGTCTCATCTTAAATTTTTCAACTTGTTTTTTTAGCCACTCCCTATTTTTCCCAATTACCTTTAAATTTTTATCCATAATTTTACCATCAACAACTAAATCATAGGGAATACCTTCATATTCAGGTATAATATTAAAATCTTCTGGAATAGTATTTCTTTTTTCTGGTTTTTGTATTACTGTCACTTCCCCATTTGTTTCTAATATTGCATATTCTACATCTCCCAAATTAACAACGCCATTTCCTCTTAATCTTTCTTGCAATTCATTTATTGTAAATCTCTCTTTTTTTAATGCTTTTTCATCAATTTTCCCTCTATGTATTAAGATTGAAGGTTTACCACAAATAATTTCTCTAGCTTTTATACTTTTCATATTAATAATTGATATTATCATATGCATTACCAGCAATCCTAATATTGGAATTATCCCATTTGATATAGGAATTCCGGAATCTGCCATTGGTATTGATGCTAAATCTGCTATCATTATTGCAATTGTAAGTTCAAATGGTTGTAGCTGTCCTATTTCTCTTTTTCCCATTAATCTCATAACAACTAATACTAATATATATAACAATATAGATCTAAAAAAAGTTATTAACATCTTTCACCTCTAAAAATTAATTTTTTTATTTTATTTTTTACAAAAATTAACTTTTTTATACTTATATTTTTGAATAAATATTTTTTTATTGTGAATAATAATTTTAGAGCCTTGAAAACAAAATTAATTTTACATTTAAACTTTTAAATCTAAGGAGGTTTTCTTTATGTCAAACTCACAAACAAGAAGTCAAAGTGGTACTTCTACAGCATGGCAAATAGTTGGAAGACTAATTGGTGCAGCTGTTGTTTTAGCTATCACAGCATTTTTTACACCTGGATTTACAATACACAATATTTGGACTTTAATTATAGCTGCTGTTGTTTTAACAGTAATAGATTATTTAGTTACTAAATTTACTGGTTTACATGCAAGCCCTTTCGGTAAAGGCTTTGTAGGTTTTGCATTGGCCGCTATTACTTTATATGTTACTCAATTTTTTGTAGCTGGTTATTCTATTTCTTGGATGGCTGCTATAATTGGTGCTTTAATCTATGGTGTTGTTGATTACTTTATACCTGGAAATCAACAAATGTAAAAAAAAACTGCCAGAGTTTCATACTCTTGGCAGTTTTTTATTTCTGTCTTTCCCAAAATTTCTCATATAATTCCTTAGCAGTTTTTGGGCTATCTACTCCCTCTTTGTTTTTTACAGGAGCAAAATCATCTTCTCTTTTTCCTCTTAAAATTGCAATATCATCAAATAATTCAAAACTATCAAATATAAAAGCTTCAAATTTATATGAATTTGGTTCGTTAGGTATAACTTCTTTTCCATCTTCATCTATATAAGAATTCTTTTTAAATGCACTATGATAAATTAAAGGTTCTTTACTTATTTTTTCTATAGCATCTATTGTAAATAAATTACACATAATATGTGATTCACCATATTTAAGTTCTCCGTTATTATCTACTTCTTCTGCCATTTTTTCTGGTAATTCAGAATATTCTATAACTTTTGGATGTCCATTCATTTTACAGAATACTCCTACTCTTTCTTGAGGATTTGCTTTTACAACCGATTTTGAAGCAATTTGTACATGTTCATTTATTGCCATTCCTAATAAAGTAACATCTGCCATTTTTAAAATTGCATTATCTACTCCTCCAATAAATACCCATTTAATTCCTCTTTCTTTCATATCTGCAAGCATTCCAGTTAATCTTAATGAAGAAAATACTCCTCCATTTCCATCAGATGCTTCTTTTATTTTTAAATCTTTTCCTATAAGCATTTTTCCTTCAGTATCTAATAGCGGTAATTCTCCTTGTTCAAACAACATCACACTATCTTTATCATATCCAAAATAATTATTTTTTTCTAGAAATTCTTGTGTTTCATCATTGTTTTCTTTACTTGTCATTATATACCAAGGAATAATTGTATTATATTTTTTATTAGCTTCTTTTAAATTTTCGGCTAAAATTTCAAATAAATATTTTCCTTTTCCATAAACATCTAATTTAAAAGTTCCTTTTGGTCCTGTATGACCAAGTCTTGTTCCTTGACCTCCTGCCATTGTAACAACAGCATACATTCCACTTACAATTATTTCTTCTCCAAGTCTATTAAATTCATCTATTTCATTTTTAGTTAATTTTTCTTTATCTAAATATTTTATAGATTCTATTTTATTTTCTTTTATTTCTATTTCTTTTTTAGTATTTTGATATAATTCCATTATTTGATGAAAATCTATTTTATTTACTTGTTCTATTACAGCTTCTTTTTCTTTCTCATCTAATCTATCTAATAAGTTTATTATATGTTCTTGATTATATGTTTTTAGTAATTGTATAACTTCTTCGTTTTTATCCATCAATTACACCCTTTCTTTATTATTTATTAATTAAATAATAAAATTTCTATATTTTATACTATATTTTATTCTTCTTTTTATCTTTTTGTTATTTTTTGCAAAAATTTGCATATTGCCATTTTAACACATTTTTATAAATTTGGCAATTTTTTTTTTAAACTTGTCATATACTTTAAAAGAAAACAATATAAATTAATTAAAGTTATGTGGTACAAACATTTTTCTTGAAATTTAAAGGAGGTATATAGATGGAAAATTCAAATTTATATCAGGACATCGCAAAAAGAACTGATGGTGATATTTATGTAGGTGTTGTAGGTCCTGTGCGTACTGGTAAATCTACATTTATTAAAAACTTCATGGATTTACTTGTAATTCCAAATATTGATAATGAATATAAAAAGGAAAGGGCCAAAGATGAGCTTCCTCAAAGTGCTGGTGGCAGAACTATAATGACAACAGAGCCTAAATTTGTTCCAAATGAAGCTATTGAAATTACTTTAGATAATAACCTAAAATTTAAAACAAGACTTGTAGACTGTGTAGGATATTTAGTTGAAAATAGCATTGGTTATCTTGAAGACGATATGCCAAGAATGGTAAAAACACCTTGGTCTGAAGAAGAAATTCCATTTGAAACTGCAGCTGAAATTGGTACAAAAAAAGTAATTGAAGAGCATTCTACTATTGGCATTTTAGTCACATCAGACGGAAGCATTACAGACATACCAAGAGAAGACTATATACAAGCTGAAGAACGTGTTGTTTCTGAATTAAGAGCTTTAGATAAACCTTTTATAATTTTACTAAATTCCGAAAATCCTTCTTCTGAATATACTCAAGAACTTTCTGAAAAATTGACTGAAAAATATAGAACTAGTGTAATGCCTATAAATTGTACTAATCTTACTATAAATGATATAAACAATATATTTTCTAAGCTTTTATATGAATTCCCAGCACAACAAATTTCAATTAAATTTCCACGTTGGATTGATGGCCTAGACTTTAATCATCCAATAAAGGCTGAATTATTTAGTGAAATAAAAGAAGCTTTTGAAGATATCCATGTTTTAAAAGATATATCAAATTGCACAAAAAAAATTAGTCAAACTGAAATAATTTCTAGAACTACTATTACAAATATAGAATTAGGTTCTGGAAATGTTAAAGTACAAATTGATGTAAAAGAAGAATTGTTTTATAAAGTTTTATCCGAAATTACAGGAGTATCTGTTGAAAATGAAGGTGATTTATTTAGCATAATTTCTGAACTATCTAGTGCTAAGAAAAAATATGATAAAATTTCATATGCTTTAGAAGAAGTAAATGCAAAAGGTTATGGTATTGTTACTCCTTCAATTGATGAATTGGTATTAGATGAACCGGAAATGGTTAAACAAGGTTCTAGATTTGGCGTTAAATTAAAAGCCACTGCTCCTAGTATACATATGATAAAAACTAATGTAACTACTGAGGTTTCTCCAATAGTTGGCTCTGAAAAACAATCTGAGGAATTAGTAAATTACTTGCTTTCTGGCTTTGAGGATGACCCTACTAAGATTTGGGAATCTAATATCTTTGGAAGAAGTTTACATGAATTAGTTAATGAAGGACTACAAGCTAAACTTTCTAAAATGCCTGAGGATGCTCAAATTAAACTTCAAGAAACTCTTGAGCGTATTGTTAATGAAGGCTCTGGAGGATTAATCTGCATTATTTTATAATAAAAATAAACGATATTCTAAAAAAGAATATCGTTTACTTTATGTAAGGGATTTGGAAACAAAAAATTTACTCTTTTCTTAATCCTTCAAATTTTTTCTCCTCAACTGCCCACAAGCAGCATCAATATCAGAACCTAACTCTCTTCTAATAGTAGCAACAATACCATGATCATTTAAATAATCTCTAAACTTCATAATATTGTCATTAGAACTTTTGGTATAAGCTCCATTTTCAATCTTATTAATAGGAATCAAATTAACATGACAAATCATACCTTTTAAAAGCTTTACCAGCTCTTTTGCATCATTTAAATTATCATTATTATCTTTAGCCAAGGCATATTCAAAAGAAATTCTCCTATTAGTTTTTGCAATATAATCTTTGCAAGCTTGTATCAATTCTTCAACTGGATAAGCATCATTTACAGGCATCATACTACTTCTTTTTTCATTATTAGTAGCATGTAAAGAAATAGACAATGTACATTGTATATTTTCTTCTGCCAATTTATAAATCTTAGGAACTAGTCCACTTGTAGAAACACTAATATGTCTTGCACCAATGTTTAGCCCTTTAGGATTATTTATAATTCTAATTGCATTTACAACATTATCATAATTATCTAATGGTTCTCCTATTCCCATAAAAACAACATTTGATATTCTAACACCAGTATCTTGTTCAACAGCTAAAATCTGTTCAACAATTTCTCCAGAACTTAAACTTCTTACAAAATTAATCCCTGTTGATGCACAAAATTTACACCCCATTTTACAACCAATTTGAGATGATACACATATACTATAACCATGATGATAACTCATTAAAACTGTTTCTATTGCATTTCCATCTAATACATCAAATAAATACTTAATAGTTCCATCTTTTGATTCTTGTTTCTTTAAAATATTATAATTACACATTGTATAATTTTCTTTTAATTTTTTTCTTAGCTCTAAAGATATATTTGTCATATCATCAAAATCTTTTACCTTTTCTTGGTAAATCCACTTAAATATCTGTTCAGCTCTAAATGGCTTTTCACCCATCTCTATTAATTCTTTTTTTAAATCTTCTAAATCATAATCTTTAATATTTCTCATTATATTTTCTCCTTTTGAAACAAATGAGACAATGCAATTTTGTCTCAAACAAATTCCTCCCAAACTAAATTAGCAAAATCAAGTCCCTTATTAGTTAATCTTATATTATCTAAATCTACAACCAATAAATCTTCATCCACTAACTTTTGTAATTCTTTTCTAAACATATAAATTGGATTTTCTCCAAATTTTTCTTTAAACCTAGAAATACTAATACCTTCTATCTTTCTTAACCCTAAAAGCATGTATTCTTTTTTCATATCATCTATATTTTGTTCTTCATGTATTGTTTTTATATCTTTACTTGCATTATTTAAATACTCTTCAAGATTACATGTATTTGAATACCTTTTAGCATTTATATAAGAATGTGCAGCTATACCAAATCCTATATACTGTTTTTGTCTCCAACAATTCATGTTATGTTTTGATTCATAGCCTGGTTTTGCAAAGTTTGATATTTCATAATGTTTATATCCTTTTAATTCTAAAAAATTTTTTGTATACTTATATTGATTTCTTTCATCCTCTTCTTTTGGTAATTTTAATTCTCCTACATTTATCATTTTTTCTATCTTCGTATCTTCTTCTATAATTAGTGAATATACAGAAACATGATTTGGCATTGTTTTTAAATTTACTATATTTTCTAAACTATCTTTCAAATCATCTATCGTCTGTGTTGGTAGTCCTAACATTAAATCTACATTTATGTTATTAAATCCCGCTTCTATCGCCCAATTATATGTATTTAAAAACTGTTCATAATTATGAATTCTACCTATCCTATTTAATATATCATCATTCGTACTCTGAAGACCTATACTTAGCCTATTTATTCCACAATCTCTATACATTTTTAAATTACTTTTAGTTACAGTTCCGGGATTTACTTCAATTGTAATTTCAATATTTTCATTATTTTTTATATTTGCAGTCTCATAAATTTTGTTTAAAATATTTTTTATTAATTCGGACTTAATAGAAGATGGTGTACCTCCTCCTATATAAATTGTAGTTACATTATTTTTTTCTAATAACTCTTTATTATCCCCTATTTCTTCAATTAATTTCCTAACATATTCTTCTTGTATATCAAATTCATTTGGATATGAAATAAAATCACAATAGTAACATTTTTTTACACAAAAAGGTATATGTACATATATTCCTAATTCCATTTTTACTCCTATAATTTTCTTACTTTTTTGTCTTTCAAATTTGCTTGTAACTTTATAATTCTTGTGCTATTTGAATAATTTTCTTTAATCTATAATTAACTCCCGATTTTCCTATTGGATTTTTTAACTGCTTTCCAAGTTCAATTAAAGGCATATCCGGATATTCTAATCTTAATAAAGCTATTTCTTTCAAATTTTCATCTAATTTATTAAATTCACCACTCATCTGTAATTTTCTAATTGCTTCAATTTGCTCAACAGATGCATTAATCGTCTTATTTAAATTAGCCGTTTGACAATTTACAATTCTATTAACCTTTCCTCTCATTTCTCTTTGAACTCTTATATCTTCAAACTTTAAAACACTCTTATTAGCACCTAATAGAGCAATTAATGAAGATATTTCCTCTCCATCTTTCCAATATATTGAATATTTATTATCTTGCTCTAATTTTTTACATTTTATATTCATATCATCTAAAATACTAATTACATATCTTAAATTATTTTCATTGGATAAATTTATTTCTAGATGATATGTATTGTCCGGATTATTAATAGAACCCGCTCCTAAAAAAGCTCCTCTTATAACAGCTCTTTTCTCATTTTCATCTATACTAAATTTATCTTTAATTTTAATTTTACAATCTTGAATATTTACTTCATCTATACTATCTTTTATTTTAAAAGTAATAACAAATGACTTTCCATCAAATTCAATATTATGATTTATATCTAGATTTTTTAATAATTTTGAAAATCTATTAATATTATATTCGCTTCCAGTAGCATATCTTATATTACTTTTTAGGATACTAGCATTTTTAGAAATTAGATATCCTACTAATTCATACTTTACTTCATTCTTTTTAGCTAAATTATTTATTTTACTAAGTTCTTCTTTTAAATCTGATGAAAAAGACATCTTAAATTACCTCCTTATCTTAATTTTGTTACAACAATTCTATCATTATTACATAGATCTTTTTTAGAATATGTATCTTCAAATTTATCTTCATTTTCTATAAGTCCTATTACATCTTTTTTTTGATCAAATCCTATTTCTAAACACAGATAGCCATCTTTTTTTAAATATTTATATGATTCGTTTACAATTTTTTTATAAAAATACAGTCCATCTTCTCCACCATCTAATGCAATATAAGGTTCTTTTTTTACTTGCTCATCTAATTGCTCAATTACATTTGTTTTTATATATGGTGGATTAGATACAATTATATCAAATTCTTCATTTTTCAAATCTGTAAACATATCTGTATTAATAAATATTATTTGATTCTGTACATCGTTATTAATTGCATTTTTCTTTGCTATACTCAAGGCATCTTTGCTTATATCTGCTGCTACAACTTTACTTTGTGGAAGATATTTTGCAAGTGAAACTGCAATTGCTCCACTTCCTGTACATAAGTCTAATATTTTCCTTGCATTTATCTTTTTTGCAATATTAATAACCTCTTCTACCAATATTTCTGTATCTTGTCTTGGTATTAAAACATTTTCATTTACGAAAAAATTTAATTTCATAAACTCTCTTTGGTGAGTTATATGTTCTAAAGGGCTTCCCTGCTTCAATTTATCTATTGACAAAAAATATTCTTTTTCTTCTTCCATATTAAGTTCTTTCATATCATTCGCAATTACATATTGCAATGGCTTATTTAATATTAATTGCATTAATAATCTTGCCTTTAATCTTGGAAATTCTATATTGTCATTTTTTAATTCTAATGCTCCTTTTTTTATTGCATCTAATATTTTCATATAATCACCACCTTTTTCCCTAATATTTTACCATTTTTTGTTATTATTTTCAACAATAATATTGTCTTTAATTATCTAATATGCTATTATTACGTCATATTGATTTATACAAAAGAAGGAGGTGAAAAATGATGGAAGAAAAGAAAACTATTAAAATAAGTTTATCATCATTTTTCTTGATGTTAGCAATATTAATAATTATTATAATGACATATTTTATATACAAATTTTATAATGAAAAAGTACTTGCAACAAAAGAGATCGAAAAATTAAATACTCAGGTTATTAGTTTAGAAAATACCGTCAATAACTCACAAGACACTATTAATACTATAAGTAATAACACTAATAATTCTTATAGCAATAGCAATTCATTAGATGCAATACTATTAGATACTACATATTCAAATAATGGAATTGAATTCAAGTATCCATCTACATTTAATAAAACAGATGCTACATTCAATGAAAGTGGATATGAAGCAATAGAAGATAATAACAAAAATAGATTTCAAATACAAGACGAAAAAATATCAAGTTCAATGGAATTGAAAGATATAATAGAAAGAGAAAAAACATTAGGTATGCCAGACGGATCTAATTATCGTACATTGGTTAAAGATGAAGAATACACAACTTTATCTAATGGAATTAAAGGATATAGATTTGAAAGTACAACTCAAGATAATGCTTATCAAATAATATTTATGACACAAAAAGATACAACAGCATATCAATTTACTTTTACAATAAATGATAAATCAACCTATGATAATTATATTGAAATAGCAAATAAAATTTTAGATTCTATAGAAATAAAATAAAAAGAGGATCCATTCATCCTCTTTTTTCTGTACAGAAATCCAAAATGTAATTAATTCAGCAAACTAATGGACCAATATCCCAAAAGAACACACAAAGCAACTATAAACACTTCAACAATTGAATAAACATCTGGCAACAATACAAAAATTGAACCAATAGTAAATCCAATAATCGCAAACATTGTTTGAATATAAAATTTATCCAATAAATACTTTATAATTTTCATAAAAACCAAAGCACCTAAAAAAACACCTATCGCCATAGGAATCAACACATATAAACATATTGACGAAATAGCACTCAAATACAAAGAATATATTCCAAGCAACATTAAAATAATAGTACTACTTACACCTGGTACAACAATCCCTATAGACATTAAAAATCCACTAAAAATCAAATACATATAACTTGCATTTTCAACTACTTCAATTCCTAATTTATTTTCAAAATAAACCATCATAATGCCGATTATTAAAGATATTATTAAATAAAATAAGTTCTTTATTTTAAATTTTTCTTTTGTTGAAATTTCTTTAAACAAAAGAACTACTCCACCCAAAATCAAACCTATAAATATTGATTTTGTCTGCATTGGAAATTTATATAATAAATATTGCAAAATCTTACTAAATATAACCATTCCCACAAGTCCACCAGATACAATAGGAAATAAAAATTTAAAATTTTTACGAATATCTGTAAAAAAATTTAAAATACTATCTAATAATTTTTCATAAATTCCAAAGACAACACACAATACTCCACTACTTATTCCTGGTAAAATACATCCTGCTCCAATTAAAATTCCTTTACAAAAATCTAATACAAATCTCATATTAAAATATATTCAAATTTATTTAAAATATGAAACTAACTATACAAAAAAAAGACTAAAACATATACTTTAGTCCTTCAAGTTTTTACAAGCTTTAACTTTCATTATTCTATTATTTTTTATCTTTTCTATTTTATAAGTAACCCTATCTGTCTCTATAATTATTCCCTTTTCTTTATCACTAGGTATTCTATTTAACTCGAATAATAAATATCCTGAAATAGTATCATAATCACCTTCTGGCAAATCTATTCCTAAAAGTTTTTCAACCTCATATATAGGAACTTCACCTTCTAATAAAAATGTATTATTATCTATTTTTTTATATTTGCTTTCTTCTATATCATACTCGTCATATATTTCCCCAACAATTTCTTCTAATATATCCTCCATAGTAACAATCCCAGCAGTTCCACCATATTCATCTACAACTATTGCTATTTGCTTTTTATTTTTCTTTAGCTCTTTAAAAACATCATCAATATATATACTCTCCAATACATATGTGGCATTTCTTGCTATGTTCTTCAATTTTGTATTTTTACTTTTTTGAGTTAACAACATATCTTTTACATATACAATTCCTCTTATATTATCAATATTTTCGTCATATATAGGAATTCTACTATACCTTGTATCTTCATTTAACATATCTATTGCCTCATTAATTGTTAATTCCATATCCAAAGCATACACTTGAGTTCTTGGAATCATAATCTCAGAAACAACTCTATCATTAAATTCAAATATATTATTAATCATTTCTTTTTCGCCAGTCTCTATTGTTCCCTTTTCTTCACCTACATCTACCATCATTTTTATTTCTTCTTCACTTACATTTTCCTCTTCTTCTCCTGTAACTCCAAATAATCTAGATATAATATTGGTTGAAAAAGTTAATAATTTTACAAATGGTAATGTAAATATGGATATTCCTCTAATAACTCCTACTGCCATAAACGCCAATTTTTCAGAATATTTCATCGCAATTCTTTTTGGTACAAGTTCCCCAAAAACTAAAGTAAAATATGAAAGTATTAAAGTTATAATTATAATTGAAATATCTTTCCATTGTGCAAGTGCAATCATCGGCATTAAGTTATACAATTTAGGGGCTAATACATCTGCAAATGTTTCTGATGCAAAAGCACTTGATAAAAATCCTGCAAGTGTTATCCCAATTTGAATTGTCGCCAAAAACTTGCTTGGATCTTTAAGCATCTTCTGTATTTTTTTTGCTTTTTTATTCCCCTCTTTTGCTTTTAATTCTATTTTTACATCATTTAATGATATAAATGCTATTTCTGTTGCAGCAAAAAAAGCATTTAATGCTATCAATACTATTAACACAAATATTTGTGATGTCATACTTTTCCTCCATATCTATTATTTACTTTATTCTATTTTTTATTATATTATTTTTCTTTTAATATTATATCTTATTAAAAATATTATATCAAGTATTTTAATATGGTCCATGCACTTTTAAAAATATTCCTCATATAATTCTATATATAAGATTTTGGAGGTGCATTTATGTTAGAAGCACTTTGTAGTATAGGAGTAATTGGATTTATACAATTTTTAAAATCCGCCGTATTTGTAGTTCGGATATATATCTGGTAGTAACCTATTTCCTGAACCATTAACAAGTGAAGAAGAAAAAATATATTTAGAACAAATGAAAAATGGAGATGACGAAGCTAGAAATATTCTAATAGAAAGAAATTTAAGATTAGTTGCACATGTTGTAAAAAAATATTCAAATACTAAAGTAGAACAAGATGATTTAATTTCAATTGGTACAATAGGCTTAATAAAAGGTATAAATAGTTTCAATGTAGATAAAGGTTCTAAATTAAGTACATATGTTTCAAGATGTATTGATAATGAAATTTTAATGTATCTTCGTTCAACAAAAAAACTAAATTCTGAAATATATTTAAATGAACCTATTCGGAAAAGATAAAGATGATAATATTGTTACTTTACAAGAAGTATTAGAAAATAATGATAGAAATATTGAAGATGAAGTTGATTTAAAAATGAAAATAAAAAAACTCTATCAGAAAATTGGCGAAGTTTTAAAAGATAGAGAAAAAACTATTATAGAATTAAGGTTTGGCCTGGATGGACATAAGCCTAAAACTCAACATGAAATTGCTGACATGATGGGAATATCTCGTTCTTATGTATCAAGAATTGAAACAAAAGCAATCAGCAAATTAAATAAAGAATTTAAAGAATAATTTATTTTGTATATAAAAAAACATAATTACATAAATATTTTAACACAAAAATTATTAAAAATCAAATTATAAAAAATCTAATAAAGTGAGAATAAATCATTAAAAATGAGATAAACTAATAAAAATAATATCTAATCATTTCTATATGTAATTTATTTGTTTGAAAGTTATTTATTTTTATGCTAAACTATAGATAATCTAATAAGATTAATTAAATAAGTTATCAATTTACCCTGCATAGTACGTGTAGACAGAATTTTTAGAACCTACAAGTTTGTAAGAGGAGCCGATCTCATAAATATGGCGTGCATGCTTGCATTTTATGTAAGAAGCCCATGAATATTTTGGTAGGCACCCACCTGTTTTAGGGCAGGTCCTTAAAAATTCAAGACATCTTACGGCTACCGCGGGGATTTTTATTTTTATATTAAAAACAAAAAAATTGTCTTTATAGACAATTTTTTTTGGTAGCGAAGGGGAGATTCGAACTCTCGACCTGCCGGGTATGAACCGGATGCTCTAGCCAACTGAGCTACTTCGCCATATTCAATGCGATATTAATTATACAATGTGTTTGTCATTTTGTCAAGATGAAAATACAAGAAATTTAAATTTCTTGTATTTATACTCTTCATCTATCTAAACTATTTTCTTGATCTAATGTATTTTCATCAATCTCGTTCTCTTCCTCAATGATAACTTTTTTAGTAGATATTCTAGATTCGTTTTTGTTCTTTTTTGATTTTTCTGAAATAGTATGAGTTTGTACATCTTTTTCTAATTTTGCTATATCTCCTGTTACTCCTAATTCAGATTGTACTTTATATATTTTTTTTAATTCTTGTTCCAAATTTTCTTGATTCTCATTAGATCCGTCTTTAAGAAATATATCTTTTAAACTTGCAAATATATCTCTAATTTTAACTTTTTCACTAACTTGCATAATATCCATATTTCTCTTAAAACTATAGTTCTAAGTTTTCACCTCTTTTTCTTTTATATAAACAAAATCTTTATATATTATATCATACTTTCAAATTATAATCAAGCTTTTTTTTAAAATTTATATTATGTTTACTTCATTTTTAAAAATTCTTTTAATATTTTTGCACATCTTTTAGATGCTAATTTAACAAATTCATCAAATACTATTGCATTATTTCCATTTGGAGAATCAGAAATGCTTCTAATAACTACAAATGGAATTCTATCTAAATAACATACCTGTGCTATTGCTGCACCTTCCATTTCAACACATTCTGCATTAAATTTCGAATATATTTTATTTTTCATTTCTATCTCTGTACAAAAAATATCTCCTGAAGCTATTACTCCTGTAACTACCTTATATTCTGCATTTTTTATATTCTTTGCTACATTTTGTAACCTTTCTACTAATTTTTTATCACTATTAATGTAATCACCAACATCTGTAATATATCCTTTTTCATGATTAAATGCTGTTATATCAAAATCATGCTGTATTAATCTATCTGCAATTACTATATCTCCTATATTTAACATTGGATTTAAAGCACCTGCTGATCCAACATTTATTACATATTTAACATTTAACTTATCAATTAATATCTGCGTAATTCTAGCTGCATTTACTTTTCCTACTCCAGATTTTACCACTATGACTTGATTATTTTCAATTTTTCCTTCTATAAAAGTTATGTTATAGATTTCTTTTTGCTCTATTTCATTCATTATTTTTAAAATTTCATCAAGTTCCTCTTCCATAGCAACTATTATTCCAATATTATTCATATCTCTTAATCTCCCTATATTATTTTTATGGAAAAAAGGTCGTATATTATTACGACCTTTTAAAACTTATTATTGTAATTCAACAACAGCTCCAACTTCTGTAAATTTAGCTTTTAAGTCTTCTGCTTCATCTTTAGAAACATTTTCTTTAACTGTTTTTGGTGCTCCGTCTACTAATTCTTTAGCTTCTTTTAATCCTAATCCTGTAGCATCTCTAACTACTTTGATTACTTTTATTTTTTGATCTCCAGCTTCTGTTAATACAACATTGAAAGATGTTTTTTCAGCTGCTGCATCTCCTCCTGCTACAGCTCCAGCTGCTGGTGCAGCAGCTGCTACTGCAGATACTCCAAATTCTTCTTCTATAGCTTTTACTAAATCAGCTAATTCTACTACTGTCATTTTTTTGATTTCTTCAATCATTTCTTCTTTACTCATTTTAAATCCTCCTAAATTTTATTTATATTTTCTCTACATTAATTCTTATTTCACATAAATTATGCTTCTGCTTCTGCTGTAGATTCAGTTGCAGAATTTTCTTCTTTTTGAATTCTTACTTGATCAAGTGCAACTGCAAATTTTGAAATATTTGCAAGTAATGCTCCAGCAAGCATAGATAGTAAAGTTTCTTTTGATGGTAATTTTGCTAAAGTTACTATTTCTTCAGCAGTCATAACTTTTCCATCTATAACTCCACCTTTAATTTTATAATAATCATTATTTTTTGTAAATTCATAAATTGTTTTAGATGGTTCTAAATAATCTTCATTGCTCATTATTACAGCTGTAGGTCCTACTAATTTGTCTTCTAATCCTGTTATTCCAGCTTCTTCTAATGCTCTTCTTGTTATGTTATTTTTTATAACTGTATATTCTGCATTAGTTTTTCTTAATTCTGCTCTTAATCCAGTTACATCTTCAACATTTATTCCTCTGTAATCTGTTAAAAGTACTAATTTAGCTTCTTTAATTTTATTTGCTAATTTTGTTACTTCTTCTTTCTTTTGATTTAAGATTTTTTCACTTGCCATTTTTGTTATTTCACCTCCTAGTTTTATTAAGACTTAAGAATTTTTTATTTTTAAATTCCATTATCTTTAAAAAATAAATAACACTCTTTATATCCAATCCGAGATTATAAAGAGTGCATTTATTCTACACATAATTTATTATAACCTCGGTAGGACTTAATTTTTGCCTACTGTCTTTGGCTTACTATTCTATTTTTGATTAATAAAAATACTTGGTCCCATAGTTGTTGTTATAGCAACACTTTTTATGTATTGACCTTTAGCTGCTGCTGGTTTTGCTTTTATTATAGCATTCATGATTGTTTCATAGTTTTCAGCTAATTTTTCTGTTCCAAAAGATACTTTTCCAAATCCTAAGTGAATAATGTTTGTTTTATCTAATCTATATTCAACTTTACCAGATTTGATTTCATTTATTGCTTTTGTAACATCCATTGTAACTGTACCAGATTTTGGGTTTGGCATTAATCCTTTTGGACCTAATACTTTACCTAATCTTCCTACAACACCCATCATATCAGGTGTTGCAACTACTACATCATAATCAAACCAGTTATCATTTTGTATTTTTGGTATTAATTCTTCAGCCCCAACAAAGTCAGCTCCTGCCTTTTCAGCTTCTTCTGCTTTTGGTCCTTTAGCAAATACTAATACTTTTTGTGTTTTACCTGTACCATTTGGAAGTACTACTGTACCTCTAACTTGTTGATCAGCATGTTTTGAATCTACACCTAATTTAACATGTAATTCAACTGTTTCATCAAATTTTGCTTTTGGCATTTTCTCAACTAATTCTAAAGCTTCTTTGATTTCATATTCTTTGTTTTTTTCAACTAATTTTAAACTTTCAGCATATCTTTTTGCTAATTTCATTTTTTTACCTCCTTTGGTTCTAACGAGTTTTCCTCTCCCAATTAATTAATTTATTTATAAATACATATATTATATTTATCTATATTAGTCTATAACTACTACACCCATTGATCTAGCTGTTCCTTCTACCATACTCATTGCTGTTTCTAATGATGCAGCATTTAAATCTGGCATTTTTTGTTCAGCTATAGTTTTAACTTGTTCTTTAGTTATTTTAGCTACTTTATCTTTATTTGGCTTTCCTGAACCTTTTTCTATTTTTATAGCTTTTTTAATTAAAACTGCAACTGGTGGAACTTTTGTTATAAATTCAAAAGATTTATCTTTATAAACTGTTATAACTACTGGTATTATCATTCCAGGTTGATTTGCTGTTCTATCATTAAATTCTTTTACGAATTGCATAATATTAACACCACTTGATCCTAATGCTGGTCCTACTGGTGGAGCTGGTGTTGCTTTTCCAGCTTCTATTTGTAATTTAATTATATTTGAAATTTCTTTTTCTGCCATTTAATTGGCACCTCCTCTAAATTTTCATATTATTGAACTTTTTTTACCTGTGAGAACTCAAGTTCTACTGGTGTTTCTCTTCCGAACATTGATACTAAAACTTTTACTTTATGTTTTTCTTTACTTATTTCTTGAACTGTACCTACAAAGCCCTCAAATGGACCATTCATAACTTCAACTTGTTCATTAAGTTCATAATCAACATTTATTTCAGTTTCATCAAATCCCATATTTCTTATCTCATCATCTGTCAATGGTATTGGATCTGTTCCTGAACCTACAAAACCTGTTACACCTCTAGTATTTCTTACTATGTACCATGTTTCTTCAGTTACTATCATTTTTATTAAAACATATCCTGGAAAAACTTTTTTTAAATTCGTTTTTCTTTTTCCATCTTTTATTTCTATCTGTTCTTCCATCGGAACTATTATATCAAAGAAATATTCTTCAAGTTCTCTATTCTTTATAGTTTTTTCTAAATCAGTTTTTACTTTATTTTCATATCCTGAATATGTATGTACAACATACCATCTTGGATTCATATCATAATCTTTTTGAGACATTTATTTTAGGCCTCCCTTTGATATTTTTTAGACCATTTTAAACTATTATTCTGCATTATTTACATTTTCTACAACTTCATTACTTTCTACTGAAGTTTCATCTGTTACAGCATTTTCATCAGTTACTTCAACTTCTGTTGTTCCATCTTCGGTTGATCCATCTTCAGTTGTTTCGTTTTCAACTATTGCATCTTCTACTTGTTCATTAGTTGTTGAATTGCTTACTATTTCTTTCACTTTGTCTATTCCATATTTGTTCATAGATTCAAATGCAAGATCTAATACAAATACTATTGCTGTTGTAACAAGAACTATTGCTAATACAGCTACAGTATTATTGAATAATTGTTTTGGTGTTGGCCAAATCACTTTCTTTAATTCTGCTTTAAAGCTTTTTGTAAAGCTCTTTTTATCTTTATTATTTTTCATTTCTTTTTTATCTTTTTTAGCCATTTCGTTTCCTCCCTAAAATAGCTTATTTTATCCTATTTTTTTATTTTGTTTCTTTATGTGTTGTACGTTTTTTACAGAATTTGCAATATTTAACTAATTCTAATCTATCAGTATTATTTCTTTTGTTTTTTGATGTCATATAATTTCTTCTTTTACATTCTGTACATTCTAATGTTATATTTTCTCTTGGTCCTTTTGCTGCCATTTCAATACACCTCCGAATTACCATACTTTTTTATTTTTAAACGATGTGAACATATTTATTTTATTTACATATGCTTGAATATTTTACCACTTTTTCTTGTTTATGTCAATGGATTTACAAGAAAAAGTTATCCTATTTTTTATTATTTCTTTTTTTCTTTACAGAAAATCCAAATTTTCCTAATTTTTTGCCCATTGCATAATATCCTCCGTTAGCATAAGAAATTAAATTACATTTAGAAATATCAAACGCACCTTTTTCATCTATATATTTTTCATCACTATTTATTGCTAATACCTCTGCTATAAACATGGTATGACTTCCTAAATCTTTCATTTCTTTTACCTTACATTCAACAGAAACCGGACTTTCCTTTATCATAGGGCATTTTACGTATTTTGCTTTTTCCTTATGTAGTTTCATTTCTTTAAATTTATCTACTTTTTCGCCTGTTTTTACCCCACACCAGTCTGTTGCTCTTACTAATTCTTTTGTTGTAAGATTAATTACAAATTCTTTTTGTTTTTTTATTAATTCATATGAATATCTTGTAGGTCTAACTGATATATATACCATTGCAGGATTTGTATTTATAATACCTGTCCATGCTACAGTTATTATATTAGATTTTTCCATTGTACCACAACTTACCATTACTGCAGGTATAGGATATAAAAATGTTCCTGGCTTCCATGTTACTTTTGACATTATTTTTCAATCCCTTCTATATTATCTAATAATTCTTGATAATGTTTTCTTGAATTTTCATCTTTTAATGCCATATAAGCATCATCTAATGCAGTTTGTATTATTATTCTTATTTCCTCAATTTGTTCCCCACTTGAATCTTTTAATAAAGCTTTCAGCTCTGTACACTTTCTCTCATAAGCTAATTTAACATTTTCATCAGTAATATCGCAATTTCTTATTCCTAAAATTTGATAATATGTTTGGTATCTTGCAAATCTCTCTTTAATATATTTTAATAATTTATCCATTTTATCTTTATCATTTTTTTTCATAAAAACACTCCTTATATTATTAATAAAAACATTTAACTTAAAATGCAAATGTTTATTTTTAAATATCTTTATTAATAATATTATATTTTAAAATAAAATTCAAGAAAAATAAAAAAAAATCTAGCGACAACCTATCTTCCCAGCAGGGTAACCCACAAGTATTTTCGGCACACTTAGGCTTGACTTCTGTGTTCGGAATGGGAACAGGTATTACCCTAAATGTCATCATCACTAGAAAATTATTGTATACATAAGTACACTGAAAAATACATAGATGAATTTCGTTTTAGGATTTCGTTCCGATTACTTTTTACTTAACTTTTATGGTTAAGCCCTCGATTTATTAGTATTGGTCAGCTTAATACATTACTGCACTTACACCTCCAACCTATCAACCACATAG
>JAFQQR010000053.1 GCA_017410505.1 Clostridia bacterium
CAGGGGACTGAAAATCCCCGTGTCAGTGGTTCGATTCCACTTCGAGCCACCAAAAAAAAATCACACTAATATAGTGTGTTTTTTTTATTTTAAGTTAGTTATTTTTCATTTACTTGTTAGCACAATAAAAAGAATACCAAGTTTCCTTGATATTCTTACTATAGATTACTTAAAACATCCTTGTATGTGACAACTATTCTTGCTCCCTGTTTAATTAAATTATTAGTTCCTACAGAATTAACAGAATTAATATTGCCAGGAACAACAAAAACATCTCTTCCTTGTTCTAATGCAAAATCAACAGTAATTAATGTTCCACTCTTTTCTTTTGCTTCAATTACAATTATACTGTCACTTATACCACTAATAATTCTATTTCTTGCAGGAAAATTCATTTTATCTGGTCTAGTACCACAAGGATATTCAGAAATGATAGCTCCACCCTTTTTTATAATTTTATTAGCTAATTCTATATTTTCTTTAGGATAAACCATATCTAAACCATTTCCAATAACAGCTATAGTTTCCCCTTCTGCTGCTAAACATCCTATATGAGAATAGCTATCAATTCCAATAGCCAAACCACTAACAATATTAGTATTTTCTTTTGCCAAATTATATGAAAAATATTTTGCTGCTTTTTCACCATATTCTGTACATTGTCTACACCCCACTATTCCTATACTTGTATTATTTAGTATATTCTTATTTCCTCTTATATATAAACTTATAGGTGGATCATAGATTTCTTTTAAAATTTGTGGATATTCTTTATCTTGAATATTTATAATATCTATATTATTTTTCATCATATAATTTATATGGTACTCTAACAACTTTTTATTTTTAGAAATACTTATGTTATTAGCTGTATCTTCCCCTATTCCTTCGACTTCTAGCAGCTTTTCTTTTGGTAATTTGTATATTATTTCTGGATTTTTATATATTTTTAATAATTTTAATTTTCTTCTACATCCTAAATTTTTAATTAAACTAAACCATATCCAATATTTTTTACTTTCTAAATTTTTCAAATATTTACCTCCTTTTGAGACAGTTGGGACAGTTTCAAAAAAGACACCTTTATAATAGAAGGTGTCCCACTTAATTTTATTTTAATCTTTCATTCCTTTTTGTCTTCTTGTAGCTTTAATAACATTATTCATAAGCATAGCTATTGTCATCGGTCCTACTCCCCCAGGAACTGGTGTGATATAACTTGCCTTTTCTTTTACATTTTCAAAATCTACATCTCCTGTAATTTTTCCATTGTCAGTTCTATTGATTCCTACATCTATTACAACAGCATTTTCTTTTACCATATCAGTTGTTACAAAATTTGCTTTACCTATTGCTGAAATTAAAATATCTGCTTTTGATGCTATTTCTTTTATGTTTCGAGTTTTAGAATGACATATTGTTACAGTAGCATTTTTATTTAAACAACAATGTATTAATGGTTTTCCCACAATATTGCTTCTTCCTAATATTACCACATTTTTGCAATTTAAGTCAATATTGTATTCTTCAAACATTTTCATTATTCCATATGGTGTGCAAGATACAAATGTATCTTGATTTAAAACCAATTTTCCCACATTTGTTGGATTAAACCCATCTACATCTTTTTCTGGCGCGATTGTTTTAAATGCTTCGTTTATATCTAATTTTGATGGTATTGGGCTTTGTAATAAAATCCCATTTACTGTATTATCTTGATTTAATTTTTTTATTAAGTCAATTAATTCTTTTTGAGAAATATTAGAATCTAATAAATATTCTTCATATTCTATTCCTACATCTTCACATGCTTTACTTTTATTTCTAACATATACTTTTGACGCTGGATCATCTCCTACCATTATTACTGCTAATTTGGATTTAATTTCTTTTTTATTTAATTCCTCACATTCTATTTTTAAGTTTGCTCTTATTTTCTTTGCTAATTCTTTTCCATCAATTGTTACTGTCATTTTTCTACTCCCTTTAATCACTTATTTCTTATATTAGTCATTTATAATTTTATACTCAATATCTTCCATAAAAGGAAACATCTCTTTAACTCTTTTTAAAGTAAGCATTGACATTTTAGGTTGTGGATTTTTTTTATGTTCTGATAACAATTTTTGTGTATAACAATTAGGAGCTGTTTTAAACAATAAATATTTATTTCTTACATAAGTATAATATATTTGATAACCATTATTTAAATCTTCCCACATCATTTCAAATGTATATTTCTCTTCCATATTACCTCCTCATATTTTTAAGACATCTGTCCCTGTTGAACACTATTGTGTCATTTTCTCGAATTCTTCTTCAGAAATTATTGTTACTCCTAAACTTTGTGCTTTTGTTAGTTTACTTCCAGCCTCTTCTCCTGCTAATACATAATCTGTTTTTTTAGATACAGAGCTTGATGTTTTTCCTCCAAATTTTTCAATAATATCTTCTGCTGCTTTTCTTGTAAATCTTTCTAAACTTCCTGTTAATACAAATGTTTTTCCTTCAAATCTGTTGTCTGTATTTTCTTCTTGTATTGCTTCTGTATTAACTCCTGCTTCCTTTAATTTATTTATTAAATCTATTGTTTGTTCTTGCAAGAAAAATTCTCTGATACTATTTGCCATTACTTCTCCAATATCATTTATTTCACTTAATTCTTCGTAGCTTGCATTCATTAAATTGTCTATTGTTTTATATTTTCTGGCTAATACTTTTGATGCTTTTCCTCCAACATGTCTTATTCCTAACGCTGTTATTAGTCTGTATAAGTCGTTTTGCTTACTTGCATTTATGCTGTCTATTAAGTTTTGTGCAAATTTTTTTCCGTTCTTTTTTAATGATGCTATTTCTTCAAATTCTAGTTCATATATGTCTGATATATTATGTATAAGTTCTCTATCTAATAATTGTCCAATTATATTTTCTCCTAATCCATCTATGTTCATTGCTTCTCTTGATACAAAGTGTACTAAGTTTCTAAATAATTTTGCTGGGCATTCTATTCCTGTACATCTTACAGCTGATTCTCCTTCTTCTCTTACAGCTTCTGCTCCACATACTGGACATATTCTTGGCATTTCAAAGTTCTGTTCTTTTCCTGTTCTTTTTTCTTCTACTACTTTTACTATTTCAGGAATTACATCTCCTGCTTTTTGAATTACTACTGTGTCTCCTATTTTTAACCCTTTTTCTTTTATAAAATCTTCATTGTGTAGTGTTGTTTTTGATATTGTTGAACCTGCTACTTTTACCGGTTCTAATATTGCCATTGGTGTTATTACTCCTGTTCTTCCTACTTGACATACTATGTCTTTTAATGTTGTTTCTTTTTGTTCTGGTGGATATTTATATGCTATTGCCCATCTTGGTGTTTTTACTGTTGTTCCTAGTATTTCTCTAAATTTTAAATTATCTACTTTTATAACTGCTCCATCTATTCCAAATGTTAAGTTTTCTCTCATTTCTCCTATTTTTTCTATTGCTGCTTTTACTTCTTCTAGAGTTGTACATGAAATACGTACTGGGTTTACATTGAAACCTAATTTTTCTAGATATTCTAATTCTTCAAAATGTGAATTGAATTCTTTTCCTTCTATTTTTTGAACATTAAATATGTATATATCTAATGGTCTTTTTGCTGTTATTTTACTATCTAATTGTCTAAGAGATCCTGCTGCTGCATTACGTGCATTTGCAAATAATTCTTCTTCATTTTCTTCTCTTTCTTGATTCATTTTTTCAAAATCATCTTTTGATATAAATACTTCTCCTCTTACTGTTATATTTATTTTATCATTTATTTCCATTGGAATTGTTTTTACTGTTTTTAAATTTTGTGTAACATCTTCTCCTACTAATCCATTTCCTCTTGTTGCTCCTCTTACAAATTTTCCGTCTTTGTATTCAATAGCTGCTGATAGTCCATCTATTTTTGTTTCTACTACATATTTTACTTCTTTTATTCCATTTTCTTCTGCTTTTTTTCTTATTCTTTCATCAAAATCATCTATTTCTTCTAGACTGAATATGTCTTGTAAACTTTGTAATGGTACTTCATGTTTTACTTTTTCAAAACCTTCTTTTACATGTCCTCCTACTTTTTGCGTTAAAGATTCTTTACTTATAAATTCTGGATATTCTTTTTCTAAGTTTCTTAATTCTACCATTAACATGTCATATTCAAAATCTGATATTTCTGGTTTATCTTCATCATAATATTTTTCTGCATAATATTCTGTCTTTTTTCTTAATTCTTCTATTCTCTTTTTTGCTTGTTCTTTATTCATTTTGTATTTTTTCTCTCCTTTGTATTAGTTTTAATTATTATATACAATTTAAAATAAAAAATAAAGGAATTTTTTAAAATTCCTTTATTTTGTTTTATCTGTTAATTATATATTTTTATAATATTGTATTTTTTTATAAGCATATACTGCTGATATTCCTAATACAACTACAAATATTGCAGCTGTTGCTGTTCCTTCAATACCTGTTTTTGGTAAAGTTGAGTTATTATAATTACTTGTGTTGCTTGTATTACCTGTTGTTAGCACATTGTTGTTTCCTTTTATTTTATTTCCAGTTGTAGTATCCTCAGCTTCTTCATCTTCAGTTATAGTTGTTGTATTATTTCCTTCTATTGTTCCTGTTATATCAGTAAAAGAATCTGTTGCAAATACTTGTCTTGCACTAAATAACATTATAAAACTTATCATCATAACCAAAACTATTTTTACTGTTTTAGACATTTTCATTCTAATCTCTCCTTTTTATATTTATTATTCTACAAACAGCTGTAATTATACCACTTTTTTATTATAAATACAACTTCTTTTTCTATCTAAAATAATTTTATACTTTATCTTATTATAAGTCAATATATTTTTTATTTTTTTATTTTACATTTTTGTTACAATTTTATTACATTCATTACACATTAAATTTAAATAGTACTATATCTCCATCTTGCATTATATATTCTTTTCCTTCTGAGCGAACTAATCCTTTTTCTTTAGCTGCAACCATTGTTCCTTCTCTGATTAAGTCATCATATGATACAACTTCTGCTTTTATAAATCCTCTTTCTATATCTGAATGAATTTTTCCTGCTGCTTGTGGAGCTTTTGTGCCTTTTTTGATTGTCCATGCTCTTACTTCTGGTTCTCCTGCTGTTAAAAATGACATTAATCCTAATAAATTATAACTTCTTTTTATTACTTTATCTAATCCAGATTCTTCTAAGCCTAGCGCTTCTAGCATTTCTTTTTTGTCTTCATCTTCTAACCCTGAAAGTTCTTCTTCTATTTTTACACATAATGGTATTACTTCTGCTTTTTCACCTGAAGCGTATTCTTTTACTTGTTTTACATATTCATCGTTTTCACTTTCATCTAATTGTTCTTCAGATACATTTGCTATATATAGTATTGGTTTTGTGGTTAATAAAAACATATCTTTTACTAAAATTTGTTCTTCGTCATTAAATTCGATTGTTCTTGCTGATTTTCCTTCTTCTAGAACCTTTAATATTTTTTCTAATAAATCAATTTCTTCTTGATATTTTTTATCTGCTTTTAAATTTTTTCTTGCTTTGTCTAATCTTTTATTTACTGTTTCTATATCTGCAAAAATCAATTCTAAATTAATTGTTTCTATATCTCTAATAGGATTTACACTTCCATCTACATGTACTACATTAGAATCTTCAAAACATCTTACAACTTCTACAATTGCGTCAGTTTCTCTTATATTTGATAAGAATTTGTTTCCTAATCCTTCTCCTCTACTTGCTCCTTTTACTAAACCTGCTATATCTACAAATTCTATTACAGCATGTGTTGTTTTTTCTGGTTTATACATTTCAGTTAATTTGTCTAGTCTTTCATCTGGTACAGGTACTACTCCAACATTTGGCTCTATTGTACAAAATGGATAGTTTGCGCATTCTGCTCCTGCTTTTGTTATACTATTAAATAATGTGCTTTTTCCTACATTTGGTAATCCTACTATTCCTAACTTCATTATTCCCTCCTTGATTTTAAGGCCTATTCATAAAAAATGATAGAATAGTCCTAAATTACTTATACTATTCTATCATTTTTATTTATCTTTTGCAATAGATATTGCTTTTAGCGATCTAATAAATTTTCTAAATCGCTTGTAATGGCAATCTCTGGTACTCCCATTATTACTGTTTCCGAATGATTTTCAAGAAGATTTAAGATTTTTTTTCTTAGCGTACAACTTGAAATACCTTTTTCAAGAACAAATTCATCAATGTTCCATGCTTTGTATCCCTCTGATTCTTCATTAAATTGTACTTCTTTAAGACAAATTCTCTTTTTATCTTCACTAAGTGTGTTTGGATCCACTGTTGCTACTACGCCTTGGAATCCTTCATAAATGTGTTTTACTCTCTCCTCTAGAACCATCATTCCATTTTTCCGCTTCATTGTTGCCATTCCTCCTAAAATTTTTTTATTGCTTTGCTATTTTAACACCATTTTTTATATATGTCAATTTTTTTAATTGATTTAATTTAGTTTTTTGTATTATTTTTATTTTCTACTTCCTCTTTTATTTTATTTATAAACTCATCAACTTTTACTGTACCCATATCTCCTTCTTCTCTAGAACGAATTGCAACCAATCCTTCTTCAACTTCTTTAGCACCAATAACTAACATGTATGGAACTTTTTCAAGTTGAGCTTCACGAATTTTATATCCAACTTTTTCATTTCTGTCATCTAAAACAACTCTAATTCCTATTTTACGAAGCTTTTTCTCAACTTCTTTTGCATACTCATGTTGCGCATCTGTAATTGGTAATATTTTTACTTGTGTTGGTGCAAGCCATAATGGGAATGCTCCTTTTGTTTCTTCAATTAAGAAACACATAAATCTATCAAATGTTCCAAGTATTGCTCTATGAATTACAACCGGTCTATGTTTTTCTCCATCTTCTCCAACATATTCTAGTTTAAATCTTTCTGGTAATAAGAAGTCTAATTGGCATGTTGAAACTGTTACATCATGACCAACAGCTGATTTTAATTGAACATCTAATTTTGGTCCATAAAATGCCGCTTCTCCTTCTGCTTCATAGAAGTTAACACCTAGTTCTGTTAATATTTCTCTTAATTGACCTTCTGCTTTTTCCCACATTTCATCATCATCAAAATATTTTTCTTTATTATTTTTATCTCTTAAAGATAATCTAAATTCATACTCTTTAAATCCAAAGTCTTTATAAACAGATAAAATTAATTGAACAACTTTTCCAAATTCTTGTTTTATTTGATCAGGTCTTACAAATAAATGTGCATCATTTTGACACATTTCACGAACTCTTTCTAATCCGCAAACACTTCCACTGTCTTCATATCTAAAATCATGTGCAAGTTCCCCAATTCTTATTGGTAAATCTCTATATGAATGCATTCTATTTTTATATACTAACATATGATGTGGACAGTTCATTGGTCTTAATACCATTTCTTCATTATCCATTTTCATTACAGGAAACATATCATCTTTATAATGATCCCAGTGCCCTGAAACTTTGTACAATTCTGTATTTGCAAGTGATGGTGTATATACATGACTATATCCCATTTCTACTTCTTTATCTTGGATATATCTTTCTAATAATTTTCTTACTGTCGCACCATTTGGTAAATACATTGGAAGTCCTGAGCCTACTAATGGACTTGTCATAAATAATTCTAAGTCTTTACCTATCTTTCTATGATCCCTTTGTCTTGCTTCTTCTAATTTTTGCATATATTCATCAACTTGACTAGCTTTTGGGAATGATATAGCATAAATTCTTTGAAGCATTTTATTTTTTTCATCACCTCTCCAATAAGCACCTGAAGATGATAATATTTTTATAGCTTTAACTTTTCCTGTTTTCATTAAATGAGGCCCTGCACATAAATCTGTAAAATCACCTTGTTTATAAAAACTAATTTCTTCCCCTTCTGGTAATTCATTAATCAATTCTTGTTTGTATGGTTGGTCTTCCATTAATTTTAATGCTTCTTGTTTTGGTAAAGAAAATCTTTCAATTTCAATATTCTCTTTAATTATCTTTTTCATTTCAGCTTCTATTTTATCTTTATCATCATCTGTAAAAGGTTTTTCTACATCAAAATCATAATAGAAACCATTATCAATACTTGGCCCTATTGCAAATTTAACATCTGGAAATAATCTTTTTACAGCTTGTGCCATTATGTGTGATGTTGTATGCCAATATGCCTTTTTTCCATCTATGCTACTTTCAAAAGTCTCTATGCTTAAATTACAATCTTCTTGTAATTCATATCTTAAATCTTCTACTTTATCATTTACAAGACCACAAGTTGCAACTCTTGCTAAACCTTCACTTATTTTTTGTGCTACTTCAATTATAGAGCTTCCTTTTTCTACTTCAAATATCGAGCCATCTTTTAATGTTATTTTTATCATAATAATTCCTCCTTTTGTCCAAATGGGACGTTTCTTTTTGGACATATTTGTCTATTTGGAACACATCTCCCTAAAAGGACATTAACAAACACTCCCATAGACTTTTAAATCTATAGGAGTGCTATTTTATATAACACGGTTCCATCCTAATTTTAACTTAATTAATAGATTATAACGTATCTTACACGTTTGGCTTATTCACCAAAACTTATGAAGAGTTAGTTTTTCAAATATGTTTTCTTGAATTAGCTTTCAGCCTTTGACTAATTCTCTCTTTAAGTAACCTTTATTTTACTTTTTCTCTTACTTGTTTTTTGTTATTAAATTATATTTAATATAAATAAATTTTAATACTATTTTACTAAAAAGTCAATATTTAAAATTATTTTTTTATAACCTTCCTTCAATCTCTTTATCTTAGCATTATTAGAAACATAAATTTCTAAAAGCTATGTTATTGCAAAATTTTTACATCAAGTAAAATATTTTTTGAAAACAACAAAAAAATGGTAGAAAGAATGTGAAAATATATTAAGTACAATTAAAAAATAAAAAACACATCTGACATTTCAAAATGAATTAGTCAGATGTGTTTTTATGTTAGATAGCAAGAATTAGTAGATTGTAACCAAACAACGAACGGCTAAATCCGAAGCGAACATGATTGGGCTTAAACATTTCCTGAATGGAATTAATTACAAATTCATATTCAGGTGAAGCGCAAATAATTAAACTTGAATCGTCCCAATAGCCAATTACTCCAGCTTCCATAGTCTTTCTAACCATTCTAGAATTTAATTTGGCATATCTGCCAAATTTTATTGCTTTTACGCCTTCTGATTCAATAATCTCCAGTTCCTTAGGAATCTTGGTAATTGTCCTGTTTTTACCTGTTGCTCCAAATTGTTTTGCCATAGGGTCAATGCCGAAATCTTGCTCTCCACAGAATGCATAGGAAAGGGATACACCTTTTAAAACTCCTTTACACTCTTCAGGTGTTGGCATTTTTTCGTCATTGTGCCGATACTTTTTGAACTTGATAGTTCTATCATCTTCGGTAAAAAGATAAGTTTCTGGCGATACGTTACTTAAATCCATCATGATAATACCTCCTAACAATTGTTATTGGGTCTAACAGCTTGCTATATTATTTAATTTGCATATCAACAAATGATATAAGCATTATATCACGTTTTTATCTCAATTCCAACAAAATACACAGATTTTATTTTATATTTAAAAATGTTGGATTAAATTTTTTCGTCTGGTGCGACGATTTCACCTTTTGGAGCTTACAACGGGAATTGAACCCGTGACCTCAGCCTTACCAAGGCTGCGCTCTACCAACTGAGCTATGCAAGCATTTATTATAAAACATAATAGTATCAAACTAAATTTTTTATATTCAGTTTGATACTATTACTTAAAATAGATTTTTTATTGCTTTTTTTCTTATTCTCTGAATAGCATTATCTACTGATTTTATTGGTGTTTCTAATTTCTTAGCAATAATTTCATAGCTTTCTCCTTGCATATATCTTTCTAATACTCTTTCTTCGAACTTACTTAAAGATTTATGCATTGCATTTTGAATTTCCTCAAAATGTTCTTTTTTCATTATAGTTTCTAAAGGATCTTCTATTGTCCCACTGTTAAATGTTTCTATTAACTCCGCACTATCTTCATCATTATCATAGGCTGATGTGTTTAAAGATAAGTATGAATTAAGTGGTATATGTTTTTGTCTGTTTGAACTTTTTATTGCCGTTATTAATTGTCTTTCTATACAGATATTGGCAAATGTTTTAAATGTATTTTGTTTACAACTATCAAAGTTTTTTATTGCTTTATATAGTCCTATCATTCCTTCTTGTATAATATCTTCTCTTTCTGCTCCAATTATAAAGTATTTTCCTACTTTTGAATTTACTAAATCTTTATATTTCTCTAATAAAAATGATAAAGCTTGCTCGTCTCCTTCTTTTATATGAGATATTACCTGTTCGTCTGTTAAATTGCTATATTTTTCTGTTGTATAATATATGTTATCATTTTGCATGTGTCTAAAATACCTCCAAATGTGCTTTTTGTAATTATATCTTTGAAAAACCTTAAAAGTCAAGTGTTTTTCAAAAAATAATCTACTACTTGATTACTTGGCTAATTCTTCTTTCAAAAATGTCCAAAAATCTTCTGTTTCCATTCCTTTTTCCCAAGATGCTACTCCTCCTAAATTATAATTAGTTATTAAAGATATTTTTTCTTTTAATGATGTTTCATCTTCAATCCACATTTTTTTAGTATATGTACCATCTTGATATTCTATATAATATTGTTTTAAATCTTCTTTCCACTGTTTTTCTACTCCGTCTGGAACTATATTCTCTATATTTTTTATTGCAATGGTACTTTGTTTTACCATTTTTCCTGAACTATCTTCTGTCCATAATCTTGTATATAATGGGATAGCTAAAATTATCTTTTCACTTTCTATTTCTTCTGTTTCTAAAAATTTCTTAAGACTTAATTCTACCCAGTTATATCCTGCAGTTGTTCCTGCTTTATTACTTGATGCTCCATATTGATCATATGCCATAAATACTATATAATCTGCCACATCTCCTATTACATGTCTATCGAAGCACATAGACCAAGTTTCAGCGCCATCTGGTGCTGTAACATCAACTGAAACAACAAGTCCTTCTTCTTTAATTCTTGGTGTTAATTCAATTATAAATCTTGAATACATGTCTTTATCTTCTTGTTTCATATTTTCAAAATCTATATTGATTCCATCTAATTTATATTTAACACATGCTTTTACTATTTTATTTATTAATTCTTCTCTTTTATTATAATCATTCATTATTTCTGAAGTTACGCTTAGCATTCCTTCTCCAGCATTTTGAACCATTGGCCAAACTTTATAACCATTACTATGTGCCCAATTAATATATTCTTTTCCTTCTTCTCCTATATTTTCTCTTAATATCCCATCAGAATCTAAATAGAAGAATGCTGGTGATACAACATTTACTCCGTCCATTGTGACTCCTGTTCTATCAGGGGCTGTTGCAACTTCTGAATAATAGTCCCAAACTAAATTTACTTTTCCTTCAATTTGTTTTGTTTCTTTAATTTCTTCTCTAACTACTTCAATATTTGAAATTTTATCAGATTTTACATATCCTAATTTTCCACTTTCTGTTCTTATTCTTGTATATCCATTTTCTTCAGATACCACAATAACATAACTGCCTTTTTTTGCTCTATCAACAGTTTTGCTAATTAATCTTGTTGAAGATTTTACTGCTACATCTTTTGTAATTATGCCTTTCTTTTGTTCTCTTGAAGTGGAATCAATTGTTAATACTTTTGAATTTTCTATATATTTTATTTCTATTCCATATACATCTTCTAATTCTTGTATTGGTATGTAAATAACATCATCTTTTTCAATTGCATGTGCATCTGTATTTTTATTTGTTCCATTTATATTTATTTCGTTTTCTTCTAAACTTATTGCAGCTATTTTTGTGTCATATGTTGTAACTATTTGATTATTTTTTGTATCTTCATATATGTATTTATCAAAAAAGTTTCCTAAATCTTGTTTTGATATATATATTTCTTGGTCTTGTATTAAAATATCTTTTTTTAAGTTTGATGTTACATTTTTGTTGTTGATTACTAAATTTGTGTTCTTGTTTTTGTCTAGCACAATATAGTTATTTGCGATATATGCTATTATTCCTATTATTATGATTACCAATATAGCGATAATTATTTTCTTTATTTTTTTATTTTTTCCAATTTGTTCTTGTGTCATTTTTTCTTTCCAACCCTTCATTTATTTTTTACTTTTATACTATATCATAAGTATTTTTATTTATCAATAAATTTAATGATTGTTGATAATATAATTTTTTTGTAGTAACTACTCTACTTATGTAGAAGTATTGAAATATAAAAATAAATTATAAAATAATAGAGCTTATCATTAAAAGATAACAAGCTCCATTATTAGCTAATGTAAAAATTTTTCACTAGATATAGATTATGATGGAGTGTTTGAAAAGTTCAAACACCCTATTTGAGTTTAATTGGCCTGATGTTACTTAAATATAAAAATCCATTTCTTTCAAATCAATTGAAGCCAAAAACTTTCTTATTTGCTCATGATATTCTTCATCATCTTCTTTAAAAGCTCCTTGTTCTTCTGCTGTTTTAATTGTCTTCTCAAAATCAGCATATAGTTCTTCCCTTAATTGTTCAAAATCAATTTCTTCTTTTGAAACATACTCATCAAACTTTGCTTTTTTCCATTCTTCACATATCTTTTTATATGTAGGTCCTGGATGCATAGGTAAGCGTACTTCACATTCGGTGTATTCAGTAATCGCTGTTATAATTGCTGTTAAATATTTTTGTTTAACTTTAATTACTGTTTCATCTGTACTTGGCAAAGAATGATAGCAAGAATACACTGCTACCTTATCTGTTGATTCTCCACCAGAAGTATATTCCTTCTGTAGTTCCAAATTTGCAAAGCAATTTAAGATAATAAGTTTAATACCTTGCGCATACATTTCTGGAAAGTACGGTTCATTACATACTCTAATAAGCTCTGTAGCTGAAGTGATCCAATTATAATCCGATTTACTGTCTTCTTGCACCCGTTCAAAGAGTTGTTTAGCAGTTAACGAATGTTTATCTCCTTTCCAGCCATTAACACTATATCTCTTTTCAAAAAAACTCATTTTTTACCTCCTTTTATGGTGTTAATATTTTTATATGATAAAACTAAAAGTATCGGTTTTCCTGACACTATTTAGTGAATACAGGAAATAAGTAACGCTAGATATATTACTTATATGCTTGTATTATACTATAATTTAACATAATCTTCAAGTTCTTTTGTAATATTATTGTTTTAAAAATTTGCGAAAAAAAGAAAGAGTTTGAATTCCTTGAACTCCTTCTCTTTCTTGTTGCCGTTGGATTACTTGCCAAAGTATAGTATCCACTTTTTCTTGGCAATATCGATTTTTTCTTTCTTCAAACTCTTTATCTTAGCATTATTATCAACATAAATTTCTAACTGTTGTTGTACAAGAGTATCAGACTTGAGTTCAGGGAATAATGTAACCAAAGTAATTGAACTTTCTTCTGTTTTCAGGTCAGCAAATGTATCATGTTCGTGCTCCAAATATTCTCTGACGATTTTATCAATATCTTGTTCGATATTTGAATTTTCTTCTTGGTACATCTCAATTTTACTATCAATCGTGTTTTCAGTAGCTACTGTGGTTGATAGACAACAAATTCCGATAACCAATCCCAAAACTACAAATCCTAATACCCCAGACATAAATGTAAAAAAGTCATGTGTATCCAAAACAGCGATGTCTCTGCTAGGATATTTTACCCGTAGCACCAAAAATGTAACGAGAGCAACAAGTGCTATACCTAAAATTAGAATCAACATACAAATTCCTCCTTAAAATAGTCATTTTACAATAGTTGTTTATATATAAACCTGTGATGAAAACAGGAGTACAAAAGTAAGTCTAGAATGCACTAGAATAGTATAATTATATCATAGTAACATAATATTTTCAATAATTTTATCTATTTTTGTTACAAACAAAAGCATTTTATCTTATTTATTAAAGTGATTCTATATTCATCATCAATTTTTTTTAACATATTATCAAATTTTGCATACATTTCAGCCTTATTATTTAATACAAAAAATCTCTTTTCCGATTTATTTCATTAAAAGGGAAAGTTAAAGAGCTAGAGATTGAAAATGCAATGATAAACAGAATAAAAGATGTTCTTATTGAATTAGGTAATGTATTTGCTTTTGTGGGTAACCCATACAAATTAACAGTCAGTAATAAAGATTTCTCTTATGTAAGACTAAAGATAAATTTACAGCTGAATATACTTTAAAAGATATTAATAAGCCAATTGGTGTTAGCGAATACAAATTATTAGAGAATATTCCAGAATATTTACAATCACAATTACTAAAAGCTGGAGATATAGAATTACATATTCAAGATATTGAAAATGATTATTAAAATTTATAGCAAAACCGCTCATCCAACAGTATGGGCAGTTGCTTATTCTCATTCATTGTAATGGATAATTTTGTCTTTAAATATAGACTTTCTTACATATTCGTGATATAATTCTTATGTCAATAAATGCGGTGTGCAAATATTTGTAGGCAAATAACTCACTATAATTTTTAGGAGGTTTTCTTATGTCAAATGAATGTAAACGGGATTTCAAAGTAAATCAAACAGTATATCTGGTTGATTACTGGGGAACAAACAACGGCACTCAAGCTTTTGAGGCACAGGCTGAAATTTTGCAGGTTGATGAAGAGAATAAAGCCTTTGATGCTGTTTTGTATGGAGATACATATCAGAGATACAGCTTCGAAGACTATGGTCGTTTGATTTTTGATACTGCAAAAGAAGCAACTGAAGCAGCAAGTAAGTTGCCTAAACCCAAGTCTGTTGTATACCAAAAAATCGGTAAAAGGGTTGATAAAAAAACTGTTCTTGGTATCGGCGGACATTACGTTGACGGAGTCTATGATTTGATAATTTATTTGAATAAAGGAAAAGATGTCTCTACAAAAGAGATTGGCATTTCTATTTTTTTGAATGAATCAGATGCAAGACAATAAGAAACAGTCAAAAAGGGTTCTCCATGACTTTGGAGAATCCTTTTTGTTTTACTTTAATTTAACATCTTTCTTTCAATGCTATAATAATATTTTGAAAAATTTGTTTCTAAAAATACATTTCTAACTATTAAAATTCATACTTCGGAAAAGTATTAGAACTTTGCATATTTTTAAAATTAAAACACCAAGTTCTGATTCTCTCAAATACTTGGTGTTCTAATGGTGCAGATGGCCGGAATCGAACCGGCACGGTTTATTCAACCGCAGGATTTTAAGAATTTTGAAATACTTAATACTTATCGTTATTTAACATCATTAAACAGCTTTTAATTTAAGTGTTTTCAATACTCTTTAATTAAAAGTTAGTATTATAAATAGTTATCAAATATTACTAAAAATTTAATAAGATGTTAGGAAAGTGTTAGGAAATGTTAGGACAAAATTCAAAAGCTTACCATTGATATTTTTAAAATTATAATACTAACCCTATAAAATATGTTATAATACATTAGAGATTAAAATGTTATATAAAGGATGTTAATGTATGGAAACAATTATAGGAATATTGGGTGATTTTATTAAATCTATATTTAATATATTGGGTAATAGAAAGAAAGTTAAATTATCAATAATACAGATTGATATGTTTAGGTTAGCAAACAAATTTGAATATCAAGTTAATGCTATTATTGAAAACCATTCTAATTTACCAATTTCAATAACTAATATGTATGCAATATTTAATAAAAGCAAATATGCAGTTATTAAATCAGTTAAATTTCCTATAAATATTCCTGCTTTTGAAGCAAAGAATGTAGTTATAGTATTTAGAGTACAAAATGAATTAGATATGAAAACTTATAAGCTATGTACTACTAGAGGAAATATAAAAGCAAAATTATATAATCCAACTATAATTGATATATCTAAAGAAAGAAACTTAGCTCAATATTTATAAATTTATTATATACTGCTTAAAGCCCTTTTGTAGAATAGAAATCTACAAAAGGGCTTTTTTGTGGTGCAAAGAGAAATGCAACACCTCTTAAAAAGTGTTTGGTGTGATGAGCCGATGCTATAAAGTTCATTCGTATTTGTATAAGCAGTCTATTTATACAAAGTGCGTGAGTGAAATTTTAGAACACAGACTCACAATAATAAAAGAGTATTCGGTGGCATATCTTGGTGTAGATTTATAATTGTAAAAAGTTTGGACAAGTATGAACAAAGATACTTTAGTAGTATCAGCAATTATAGTAGCAAATCTACTTACTAGACTACCTATGAAACGAGGCGAAAGTATATTTTTACTTTCACCTCTACTATATATTAAAGTATATTATTTTTTCTTATTTTTTATAATTAGCATAATAGATGAAACTATTATCACAAGTGCTATAACTGGATAAATGTAGTATGAAATACCATATGTATATTTTGTTGATGGAATTACACCTCTGTCCACAATATCATAATTCATTAAAAGTGAACTTCCTAGTAATAACAATCCGAATATAATACTTAAAATTTTTTTATTAAATGCTGTAAATAATAAAACTAATATAATTGAGATAATCAATACTATTGTTAATATAAAATTAATCATTAATTCTCCAGCTAACCATGAATTACCTTCGCTGCCATTCATAGCATACGAATAAACTTTAAAATTTTCAAGCATTGAAATATTTATTACATCTTCATTAGTTAGATTTACTTCTTTAATATTTATTGTTTCTGGTGTTTCTTGTAAATATTCTTTATATTCTCCAATAGATGCTTCATAAGGTAAAATTAATCCTATAAAACCTATAACACAAGCAATTATTATAATAATTTTTAAAATATTAAACTTTTTTTTCATTTTGATCCCCATAATTATTATTTTATCAGATTATTAAACAAAATATAGTTTACTGACTAACTTCTAACAACTTTTTACTA
Source organism: Clostridia bacterium (assembly GCA_017410505.1). Lineage (GTDB taxonomy): Bacteria > Bacillota > Clostridia > TANB77 > CAG-508 > CAG-269. Next base: position 17,130 of record JAFQQR010000053.1, read on the forward strand.
ACCCTAGCTTGAACATCAACATAATAAGCTGCTTCTTTTGTTGTCATATCTTCTGATTCCCACTTTTCAAAAGCAGAAATTTGCTCTGAATATTTTTGCAGCATTGTAGCATACTGAGATAATAATGTTATGTCTGTTGGATTTGCTTCATATTTTTTCATAAATTCTACATATTCATTCATAAATTCTTCATAACTATCCATAGCCTCTTTAAATTCTTTGCTTAATTCATTACTATTAGATGAACTATTTTCTGTTGTTATTTTATTTTCTGTATTTTTTTCTTCTGGAGAAGTTGTTGTTTCTATTGTATTAGAAATATTTGTATCATTTTTTTCTTGTGGTACTTTTAATGAAATTTCAACTACATTTGCTCCAAGATACATTAAATGCACCTTATATCCTTCTGAATTATATGCTGAAAAAGATTTATCACTTTTACTATAATCGTTAGTAAAACCTTTCTCTTCACAATTTTTTACATATTCGTTATAATCACTAATTGTTGTATCTCCAATATGAACAATAAATGTTGTACTATTATTCCAAGATATGTCACCTAAATTTGATTTTGGTGCTGGTAACATTGCACCTAAACCATTTGTTGGCCATTCAATTTCTTTCATAGTATCTTTTTCTGGAGTCTTTAATGTAATTCCCATTTCTTCTTCACTTTCAAGATAAACTATACGAATAGAATAGCCTTTATCATTAAATGCTCCATAAACTGTATCCCAAGGCTCATATTCAAGATCTATTGTATATCCATTATCAATACATTTTTGTACATAATTTTTATAGTCTTTTTTAGTTATCTTTGAAATATCGATCATTGCCAAATTGCTTCTATTTGTAGTGATTTTACCATATTTGTTTTCTGGTTCTGGGATAAACTCACTTAATTCAATTTCTGACCAATCGAGTTTTTTACTTTTTTCTTCTTTATTTCCATTCATTCCACTAATAACTGCTATAACTAATATTATTACTATTGCAATAAACCAACTTCTTTTATAAAAAGGCTTTTTAGTTTTTACATTATTTTCTTCCATAAATAAATCCCCCTAAATTAAAACATATATTTAGTTAACACTCTACATTTCAATACATATTTATTGTAATTATTGTCAATACTTAAAGTGTTAACACTTACAAATATAACATAAAAAAATATTAAAATCAATATATATTAAAAATTTGGAGAAAAAATATGTCGTTAATTGCAAAATTTGATGGAAATATGAATGTAATAAGTAAATTACTAAAAGAATATAGAATGAAAGAAAATATGTCTTATGAAACTTTATCTGCTAAATTAGAGCTTATGGGGATTAGTATTCATAAGCAAAGTTTATATGATATCGAAAATAATAAAAGAACTGTTAAAGATTATGAATTGTTTGGATTAGCCTATGTTTTAGGCATTGATGTTAATGATTTATTAGTAGATATGAAAAAAAATTTTGAAAAATAAATTTTTAAAAGAATTTTTTATTAAAATTGACATATAATAAAATTGATGCTATAATAATATTAGCTCAAGCAAATCATAGGATGTCACAAGATTTGCACCGAGATATGTTCGTCGCATATCTCTTTTTTTGTGTTCAAAAAGAAAAAGGCGGTCGTCGTCCGCCTCCAAAGATTATTCTTTGTTTCTGTCCTGACTTTCATTGTTGTTATTACTTAAAAGCAATAATACAATTAATCGCCAGATTAGCTCATAGGATGTCATTCCTCTTGCACCTCCTTTCCGAAAGATTTCCTTTGAAAAGGATGGCTTCATTATACAAAATTTTCCAATAAAAAACAATATATTTATAATAAAAATTATATATTCCCAATACGCTTTATTAGAACTTTTCTAAAAATGCACAAAAAAAGAAAGAGTATGAATTACTTGAACTCTTACTCTTTCTTGGTGCAGATGGCCGGAATCGAACCGGCACGGTTTATTCAACCGCAGGATTTTAAGTCCTGTGCGTCTACCAGTTCCGCCACATCTGCATTTCATATTTGAACTGGTTATCTTAACGACAATTGATATTATAATATTAAGTAAAAGATTTGTCAATACATTTTAGAAAAAAATTTTTATTTTAAGTAATTATTTTAAAATTCAGAAGTAATATAAAATTATATTTTCTTCTGAATCTAAAATATTAATTACTTCTATTATGCATTTGTTGATGTATTATTTTCATCAAATGGAATAAATTTATTAACAATACTTTGTTGCTCAACACCCTCTGCTCTAAATGTCATAAAAGATGTATTTATTTTATTTTCGATTTGTTCTTCTATTTCATCTTGGTTAGCATGTTCTGCTAAAACTAATTCACTAATTAAAATTTGTTTAGCATTATTAAGCATTTTCTTTTCACCTGTTGAAAGTCCTTTTTCTTTTTGTTTAAAACTTAAGTTTCTAACTACATCTGCAACCTCATAGATATCTCCACTTTTCATTTTATCCATATTATCTCTGTATCTTTTATTCCAATTCTTTTCCATTTCAGTTTCATCTTCGCTAAGTACTTTAAAAACTTTTTCTGCTGATTGCTTATCTATTATATTTCTTACACCAACTTCTTCTGCCTTAGCTGTAGGTATCATTACTTTTACATTACTTGGCATTTTTAGTATGTAATATGATTGTTTTTCCCCTAATATATCTTTTTCTTCTATTGAATCTATTGTTCCTGCCCCATGCATTGGGTATACTATTTTGTCTCCTACATTAAACATGTAAGTCAACTCCTTTCTGATTTTTCAGCAAAAAAATATTATAAAGTTAAGTCAATATGAAATAACTTTATTGGATTTTTTAACCATATTTATTATACTACAAAAAAAAGAAAAAGTCAAAGCATTTATCTTGACTTTTTATGTAATTTCAGCTTAAAACCCCATAATTTCAAGCTAAAATTTTTTTAAATTTTTATATTTGATCTTTATGCTCTATTTTGTTGTTGAGCCAAATCCTCCTACTCTTTCTCCTTCTGCACTATCACCATCTGTTACTAAATATTTTTGGAAAATTCCTTGTCCTATTGCTTCTCCTTTTTTTATAGTTATGTCTTCTTCTTTTATATTATAAAAAGCAAACATTATATGTCCATCATTGTCAGGATTTCCATAATAATCTTTATCTACTACTCCTACACTATTTGCTAAAATTAATCCTTTCTTTTTTGGATTAGAACTTCTATTATATAGCATTAATGCTTCATCATCTTGCATATATGCTTTTATCCCTGTTTTTACTAATGTTGGTGCCATTCCTTTTTTGAAACTAGGTATTATTGTATCTTCTGCAGCTTCTATATCATATCCTGCTGAATATTTTGTTTTTCTGATTGGCAAATTTATCTCCTTATCTTCAAATCCTTTTGCAATTTCAAATCCTCTTATTTTTTCCATTTTTGTACCTCCTATTTTTTTCTTACTCATTTTTACATACTAATTTTAAAATGTCAAGTATTAAAATTCGCCATAACTAAAAAAACGCTTTGTAATTTTATGAATTACAAAACATTTTTATTTTATATTATACTCTTGACTCAACAATAAGTTTTATTCCTGTTCTACCTTCTCCCTCAACTTCAACCTCTGCAAATGCTGGTATGCATACTAAATCTACTCCTGATGGTGCTACAAATCCTCTTGCTATTGCTACAGCTTTTACAGCTTGATTTAATGCTCCTGCTCCGATTGCTTGCATTTCTGCTTTACTTGATTCTTTTACTAACCCAGCTATTGCTCCTGCTACTGAATTAGGGTTTGATTTTGATGAAATCTTTAAAATTTCCATTTTCTTTTGCCTCCTATTATTAATTTATTTTTTGTTGCAACTTTTATGATGTTATTTTATATCTTATGGAAAAAAATGTAAATAGTTTTCTGGAAATTTTTTCAAGTTTTCATCGCAATAAATATTGTTTTTCGACACTAAACTACATGTCTTAATTCATGTAGATTCTTTTGATGTTTGTCGCTTTTGATGTTTCATCATCTATATCAAATATTACTCCATTAAATATGCAGTTACCTTCTGCTATTTTATATCTTTCTGGAAGAGTTGTTTCAAATCTTTTTATTGATGCTTTTATATTCATACCAATTACAGAGTGTTCTGGTCCTGTCATTCCTATATCTGTTATATATGCTGTTCCATTTGGTAATATTTTTTCATCAGCTGTTTGTACATGTGTATGTGTTCCAAATATTGCTGTTGCTTTTCCATCTAGGTAATATCCTAATGCTATTTTTTCTGCAGTTGCTTCTGCATGGAAATCTATTATTATTATATCAACTTGATTTTGTATCTTTTCTATTATTTTCTTTGCTATTAAAAATGGATTCTCTGTTAGAATATTTATATCTACTCTTCCTATTAAATTTATTACTGCTATTTTTTTATCTTTGCATTTATAAATATTATATCCTTTTCCAACTACCCCTTCTGGATAATTTGCTGGTCTTATTATTTTTGGATTATCTATAAATTTAAATATGTCCTTTTTTCCCCATGTGTGATTTCCCATTGTTATTACATCTACACCTTGTGATATTATATCATTAAAGTTTTTTTCCGTTATTCCCATTCCTTCTGCTGAGTTTTCTCCATTTACTATTACAAAGTCTATATTTTCTTTTTCTTTTATTTGTTTTAATTTTGATTTTAATTCATTTACTCCGGCTGAGCCTACTATATCTCCAACTGCTAAAATTTTCAATTTAATACCTTCTTTCTTTTTACTAAATTTCTATATTATCATACTATATATTTTAAAATTTATCAAGTTTGCAATTTCGTTAATTTTATGTTAATATATATTCGTAGTTTATTAATTGTATTTATTGCAAAGGAGGATTGTCCATGCAAGTAAGTGAAGATTTAACTGTTTTTGTAAAAACGGATTTATTACTTCATGAAAAAGAATTTAACGCATTATTGGATTTTATTAAAAATTTAGAACAATCAGATTTAAGAAATGATGATTGTATTGATTATTCTGCTGAGGAAGGTTGTATAACAGTTACCTCTCTTATGACTGGTAACCAAAAAACTACAACACCGAAATTAATATTAGCAAGTGTATATCCTAAAGAACGGATAGATGCATTAGCTTCTGGATATATTCTATTAACAATCGGCAGTTTAAAAAAATTATTATCTATGTAATAAAAAAAGTTGTGACTTTTTAGTCACAACTTTTTTTATTTTGCATAATCAACTATTCTTGTTTCTCTTATAACATTAACCTTTATTTGACCTGGATAATCCATTTCATTTTCAACCTTTTTAGCTACATCTCTAGCAAGTATAGTCATTTGATTATCATCAATCTTCTCAGGTTTTACTAAGATTCTAACTTCACGACCAGCTTGAATTGCAAATGATTTATCAACTCCATCAAATGAGTCTGCAATTTCTTCAAGATTTTGTAATCTCTTGATGTATGCTTCTAATGTTTCTCTTCTAGCTCCTGGTCTTGATGCGCTAATTGCATCAGCAGCTTGAATTAATACTGCTTCTAATGTTTGTGGTTCTACATCTTCATGGTGTGCTTCTACTGCATTTATAACTAATTGATTTTCTTTATATTTTTTAAGTACTTCTACACCTATTTCAACATGTGTACCTTCCATATCATGGTCTAATGCTTTTCCAATATCATGTAATAAACCTGCTCTTCTTGCAAGTTTTGCATCTAAACCTAGTTCTTCTGCAATAATTCTTGCTAAGTTTGAAACTTCTATTGAGTGATTTAATACATTTTGTCCATAACTTGTTCTATATTTTAGTTTTCCTATTAGTTTTACTATATCTGGATGTAATCCAATTACTCCTGTTTCTAAAACTGCTCTTTCACCTTCAGATTTAATTGTTTCTTCAATTTCTTGTTTTGCTTTTTCTACTACTTCTTCTATTTTCGCTGGATGTATTCTTCCATCATCTATTAGTTTTTCTAGAGCTAATTTAGCAACTTCTCTTCTTAATGGATCAAATCCTGATAGTACTACTGCTTCAGGTGTATCATCTATTATTAGGTCTACTCCTGTTAATGTTTCTAGTGCTTTTATATTTCTACCTTCTCTACCTATAATTCTTCCTTTCATTTCATCACTTGGAAGTGCTACTATAGATACTGTAGTTTCTTGAGAATGGTCTGCTGCACATTTTTGAACTGCATATGTTAATAATTCTTTAGCAGTCTTATTTGCATCTTCTTTAGCTTTTTGATTTGCTTCTCTTATTATAGCAGCTTTTTCTACTGTAATATCTTTTTCTACTTCTTTTAATAGTCTATCTTTTGCTTCTTCTCTTGTTAAAGATGCTATTTTTTGAAGTTCTTGCATTTCTTGGTCATACAATTTTTCAATTTCTTCTCTTTGTTCTTCTAATTCATTTACTCTTTGTTCTATATCTTGTTCTTTCTTTTCAAGATTTTCTGAACGTCTTTCTAAGTTTTCTTCTTTTTGAATAAGTCTTGTTTCTTGTTTTTGTAATTCGCCTCTTCTTTCTTTAATCTCTTGATCTAATTCATTTCTACTGTTTACTATTTCTTCTTTTGCTTCAATAATCTTTGATTTTTTAAGATTTTCTGCTTCAATTTTTGCCATATTAACTATTTTTTTAGCTTCTTCTTCGGCACTATTTATTTTAGATTCTGCAATTTTTTTTCTATATGCTATTCCTATTAGTACTCCTATTGCAAGTGAGATTAAGACAGCGGCGATAATGATTCCTATATTCATGAATCTACACCTCTTTCTTATTAAATTTTCAATGTTCGAATCAAATATATATGTTCTCTTTATTTTTAATATATTTTTTTCTTACCTATTATATTTTATCTTTATTAATCATAACTGTCAAGTGATTTTTAACAATTTTTAAAAATGAAAGTTTCTATTTCATTCTGTTACTATGACTTTAATAGTTCCGCATTCATCAGTTCTATAAACTTCTGCTCCTATTTTTTCTAACCTTTGCAAAATCTTTTCAGTTGGATGTCCATAATCATTGTCTTTTCCTACTGAAATAATTGCATATGTAGGTTGTGTCTGATTTAAAAAGTTCTGTGATGTACTAGTTGTTGATCCATGATGTCCTACTTTTAATATATCTACTTGTGGCCAAGTAATTGTTTTTTCATTTTCTGTTTCAGCATCTCCTGTAAATAAGAAGCTTGTTTCATTAAACTCAAGTTTTATAATATTTGAAGATAAATTTAAATTGCTTTTATCCAATATTGCGTCTGTCATTACTTCAGCTTCGGCTCCCCCTATTGTGAATTTATCTCCTTTTTTTAGTGAATTTATTGTTTTATTCTTATTTTGAATTGCTTGTAATACATCTTGATATGTTTTTGTATTTGTTTGAATATTTGGCAAATATATTTTATCAACATCTATATTATTTATAACATCATCTAATCCCCCTATATGGTCTTCATGTGGGTGTGTTCCAATAATATAATCTAGCTTTGTTATTCCTTTTGATTTTATAAAATTTACTACATTCTCTCCATCTTCATTGTTCCCTGCATCTATAAGTGTTGATTCTTCTTTATTTATTATTAATATACTATCTGCTTGCCCTACATCAATGTAATAAACTTGTAGATTATTTTGATTATTTATATCGCCTGAGCCTATAACAATTGTTTTTGTCCCATCTTCTGAGTCTTTTACATTTGATACTAGTTCATTTTTTGAACTAGTGGTCACATTCGCTCCTATATAGCTTTGAATTTCTTCATTTTGACTTAATACTGCAAATATTATTAATATTATTATTGAAAATATGCTACTTACTAATTTTTTATTATTTTTTCTTTTTGACATCTTTTGTTTCCCCTTTTCTTATTCCCATAAATTTTTATATTTCTCTTGTATTTCATCTTCTATTCTTTTTGTTTCTTCTTTATCCAAGATATATTTTCCGTTAATACATTTTATAATATCTCCTTCTTTACATTCTTCTGGTATTTTAACTTTTTCTATATTTTTCATTTTTCCTGTTTTTCTATCCTCTATAATTGCCATATTTCCTTCAAATCTATCTATTGTATATTCTTCTATTGCATCTAGCTTCTGCGCTAGTTCTATTTCTTCATTATCCATTCCTTCTACTTTATCTACTTTCCTTTCTATTGCTTTTTCTATCCCTTTTTCTAATTCTTCAAAAAAATTTAGGTTCAATTTATCACATCCTTTTTTATTTCACACACTTCTCTCTAAAAAATTTGATTAAAATTTATGTTTATATATTATCTTATTCTAGATATTTTTTCAATAGATTATAATAATTTATGTTTCGGCTTTTTGCAAAAGTTGAGTTACATCTCAGCACAAATACATATATATTAAAATGCAGTGACGCGCAGTTTGGAAGGACACAAACTCATACAAATCATCCAGATTAACTCTTCAAACTCTGAAATACAAACATCTTACTTATATGACTAGTCCGACCAGCAAGGAACGGAATTTTAATATATGTGTATTTGTGCTGAGATGTAACTCAACTTTTGCAAAAAGCCGAAACATAAAATTATAATAAAAAATGCCTACGTTCCCTTCAAGATTTCTATCTGTTCTTTTTATTACAGCTGTTTTTCCACTACTTAATTTAATAGCAAATTTTTTTTGCTTTGAAAAATAATTTCTGCTTTTGAACCATCCTCGAACAATAGTGTTGCGTTTTTTATTTTTTCATTTTTCTTAAATCTGCTTTTCTCTCATCAGAAACTCTATAAGATTCAATTGCTTTTTGAATTGCCTTATTATAAGTCCAATTATCTAAATCTGCTATTTCTAAATATTTTATAGTTTCATCATAAAATTTTATTAAGCCCACAGAAATAGCCCATGCAACAGCCATTTTTACATAATACCCATCATGTTTAATATTATCAAATACCTTAAAATCTTTTTGCAAATAATCTTTTTCAATATAATAATCTAGAATCATTACAACAGCAAAACGTATTTCGAATTCTTTATTAGATTTTAAGCATTTTTGAATAAAATCCCACATTTCACTTTTATATTTTTTAGTTATTTTTAATCCAGCACAAAAAACATCACAAATAGCCCAATTATCTATTTTAGGAATATATCTCTTAACATATTTCAATATTGTTTTTATATCTTCATTTTTAGCTTGCCCTATCAACATTCCTTGTAGCATTATTTCCTCATAATATTCATCATCAATTTGTTCTATTGTTTGCTTCCATGTTTTTCTGTCAAATATCTCTTTAGCATAATTCCTTAAAACAGGCACTCTTACACCTATAATATTTTCTGTACCAGGACACAATCCTCTATGAAATTCTTTGTATTTTTCATCTGATAATTCAATTAATTTTTGTTTTATTTCTTTTTTCATTTTTCCTCCTTGAAAAAAGTGGTACAGCCCCACTTTTCTCAATCTATTTTAAAATTCTAAGTGTATTAAAAATTGTAATTAGAGTTGTACCAACATCTGCAAATACTGCTTGCCACATATCTGCAATTCCGAATAAATTTAATATTAAAGTTAATATTTTTACACCAATTGCAAATATTAAATTTTGTATAATTATTTTATTTGTTTTTTTAGATATTTGTATACCCTCAACAATTTTATCTAATTCATCTGTCATAATAACAACATCTGATGTCTCAATTGCTGAACTTGAACCTATTCCTCCCATCGAAATTCCTATATCTGCTCTTGCTAATACTGGACTATCATTTATCCCATCTCCTACAAATGCTACTTTTCTATTTCCTTCTCTATTATTTATTATTTTTTCTAACTCATTATATTTGTCTTGAGGTAACATTTCGTATTTTACTGATTTTATTCCAACTTCTTCTCCTATTTTTATTGCGATTTCTTTTTTATCTCCTGTAAACATTTTTGTGTTTATTCCTAATTTATTTAGCTTACTTATAGTTTCTTTTGTTTTTGCTTTTATTTCATCACTTAAAATAATATTTCCCTTAATTTCTCCATTAATGCTTAAATATAACACTGTCCCTATTTTATTTTCACTTTCCGTTTCTACAAAATTCGAATTTCCTATTTTTATATTTTTGTCACCTATTACATATTGTAATCCTTTTCCTGATATTTCTTCAAAATTTGTAACATCTTTTGTATCTAAATCTTTTCCTTTAAATTCCTTGTTAAATTTATCTAATATTGATTTGGCAATTGGGTGATTAGAAAATTTTTCACCTTTAGCAAAATATTTTAATATATCATCTTTTGAATAATTTTTATCAAATGAATTGATTTCTGATACTATAAATTTTCCTGTTGTAATTGTTCCTGTTTTATCAAATATAATTTCTTTTATGTCTTTGATTCCATCTAGATAGTCACTACCTTTAACTAAGATTCCTTTTTTAGATGCCTTACCTATTCCTGAAAAATAGCTTAATGGAACTGATATTGCTATTGAGCATGGGCATGAAATTACTAGAAATACTAATGCTTTATAAATACTTTCTTGATAGGTAATATTTTGTATAACTAGTGGCATAAATATTGCAACTAAAATAGCTAGTACCATTACGACTGGTGTGTATATTTTTGCTGCCTTTGATACAAATGTTTCTGTTTTGGCTTTTTTGTCTGTTGCATTTTCTACTAAATTTAAAATTTGACTAACTGTACTATTCTCGTATGTATTTTCAACTTTTATTTCTATCAATCCATTTACATTTATACTACCTGATAGTACTTTTTTTCCTTCTTTTACATTTTGTAATTTACTTTCTCCTGTTAATGTTGAAGTGTCTATCTCTGCATTCCCTTTGATAATTTCTCCATCTAAAGGTATCTTTTCTCCTGATTTTACTATTATTATATCTTCTATTTTTACTTCTTCAGGTGCTACTTTTTTATATTCTTCTCCTTGTTTTAAGTTAGCATATTCTGGTTTTATATTCATTAACTCTGATATTGATTTTCTTGTTTTATTAATAGCCCTAGCTTCTAATATTTTTCCTATCTCATATAGAGTAATTACCATTAATCCTTCTGATGTTTTTCCTATTAAATATGCTCCTATTGCTGATATTACTATTAAAGTATTCTCATCTAATACTCTATTTTTAGTTATTTGTTTAACTGCTCTTTTTGCTGTTTTATATAACAATATTATAAATGCTATAATTGTTATTATATTTTTTGTTAATTCATTAAAATTAAATATTAATGTAACTGAAAATATTATCAGTCCAATTATTATTCTAAAAATATCTTTATTGCTATGTACTTCTTTTTTATTTTCATTACTTTCTAATATATTAACTTCTGGTTCTATCTTTGAAACAATCTCTGTAATCTCTTTTTTGGGGTCTTGTTTATTTGTTTTAAATGTTAGTTTTAATGTTGAAAAATTCACATTTACATCTTCATATCCCTCAGTTTTAGCTATTTTGTCTTCAATTTTTTTTGCACAATTTGCACAGTCTAACCCTTCTAATGTATATTTATAATTCTTCAATATGCTCACTTCCTTTCTTAACAATTTGTGAGATATGGTCATCGTCTAAGCTGTAAAATACTACTTTTCCTTCTTTTCTAAATTTTACTAATTTAGCTTGTTTTAATATTCTTAATTGATGCGATATTGCTGATTGTGTTGTTCCTACTATATTTGCTAAGTCACATACACATAGTTCTTCTTCTAACAGAGCATATATTATCTTCATTCTTGTTGAGTCAGCAAATACTTTAAATAGTTCTGCTAAGTCATATATAAAACCATCTTCTGGCATTTTTTGTTTTACTTTTTTTACTGCTTCTTCGTGTATAACAGTACATTCTATGAAATTATCTTCCATTTTTCTCCTCCTTTTATGAAAAACATTTTAATATGTGAATAATTGTTCATATGTGATTTTATTATATTCTTACTTTTTTATTCTGTCAATGTTTTATACGAAAATTTTTTAGTTAGTTTACAGGACGGAGAAAAAAGAAATTAGCGAGGAATTAGCGGGGGATTAGCGGGGGATTAGGAACGGGGGAATTAGGGACGTGTTAAAAATCCTCATTTTTTAATGAGGATTTTTAAC
>JAFQQR010000054.1 GCA_017410505.1 Clostridia bacterium
AGTTATTTAGATGGAGAATACAAAGAAAAAGATATTAAGATTAGATATGCACAAGCAGTTGGAAAATTGGGAAATGAAACTGATAAAGTTAAATTTATGAAATCTAATCCTATTACAGCAGTATGTATTTATCATAAAGGAACATACGAAAATTTAAGAGATTCATATAATATTATCTTAAAATATATTGAAGAAAATGGATATGAAATAATAGATAGTCCAAGAGAATGCTATATTGATGGATGTTGGAATAAGGAAAATAAAGAAGATTATTTAACAGAAATACAATTCCCTGTAAAAAGAGATAATAACAAATACGATTTTTAAATATGTAAAAGGCAGATAATTTCTGTCTTTTTTTTCACGCCAATATAAATTTTTATAAAAATATTGACAGGTGTTATATAGTGTTATATACTGTATAACGAGGAGGCGATAATATGAAGATGCTTATTAGTAATAGTAGCTCAGTTCCAATATATGAGCAAATAAAAAAATCTATTATAAATCAAATTATGGAAGGAGAACTAGAAGAAGATGAATTATTGCCATCTATTAGAGTATTAGCACAGGATATAAAAATAAGTGCCATGACCATTAAAAAAGCCTATGATGAATTAGAAAAAGAGGGATATTTAAAGTCTATACAAGGAAAAGGAACTTTTGTTGCAATAAAAAATACTGAGCTAGCAAAAGAACAAGCACAAAAGGATATAGAAAAGTATATAGAGAAAATTGTTACTATTTCAAATAAATTTGATATAGATGAAAATGACATAATTGAAATGTTTAAAATGATTTATATGGAGGAAAAGTAATGGAAAATATTATTGAAATTAAAAACTTAAAAAAGAGATATGATGATAAATTTGGACTAGGAGAAATAGATATAACAATACCCAAAGGAGTTATTGTAGGACTTATTGGAGAAAATGGAGCAGGAAAAACAACCTTAATAAAGTCAATGTTGAATATCGTAAAAATTGATAGTGGAGAAATAAAGATTTTTGAAAAAGACTATAAAAAAGATGAAAAAGAAATAAAAGAAGATATAGGTGTAGTTTTAGATAATATGTTTTTTCCAGAATTATTAAATGCAAAAGATATAAATAACACTATGAAAGATATATACAAGAATTGGGATAGTAAATTATATTTTTCGTATTTAAAAGACTTTAATTTACCAGATGATAAATCATTAAAAACAATGTCAAAAGGAATGAGAAAAAAATTAGAAATTGCAACAGCATTAGCCCATAAACCAAAATTGTTAATATTGGATGAACCAACAAGTGGATTAGATCCGGTTGTAAGAAGTGAAGTATTAGATATATTCCAGAAATTTATAGAAGATGAAGAACATTCCATTGTATTATCAACACATATAACAAGCGATTTAGAACATATAGCAGATGAAATTATATTTATTGATAATGGAAAAAAAGTATTGCAAAATTCAAGAGATGAAATAATTGATAATTTTGGAGTTTTAAAATGTGATATTGATTATTTTTCTAAAATTGATAAACAAGATATTATTGCCTATAAGAAAACAAAATATACTTATGAAATATTAGTTAATAATAAAGAACAAATGAGCAGAAAATATGATGAATGTGTAATAGATAAAATCACACTTGAAGAGTTAATGGTATTGATAATTAAGGGGGAAAAGATATGTTAGGATTAATAAAAAAAGATTTTTTACTTATTAAATCAAATTCAAAATCAATGATAATTGTATTTATAATATATTTAATGTTGGCACTTCAAGGAACAATGGATGTTTTTTTTATAGTTCCATTAATTGGAATAACATTATTTATATCAACATTTAGTTATGATGAATTTAATAATTGGAACTCGTATGTTGTAACTTTACCAGATGGAAGAAAAAATGTAGTTAGAGCAAAGTATATGGCATCAATAATTTTAACAATCATTTTAGGTATTGTATCTTTGACTATATCAGTGGGCATTAATTATATTAAATCAAATAATGTAAATTTAGATGCAATCATATCATCATTAATTGGAGCAGTATTTTCAAGTATATTTATAATATCTTTATTTTATCCAATAGTGTTTAAATTTGGAGCTACAAATGCAAGAATAATACTATTTGCAATGGTATTTGGTATAGCAGCAATAATAGGAGTAATATCAAGATTGGTAGATATGACTTCTGTAATAAATATGATAAATGGTTTAGATAATTATTTATTTGTGATAATTCCAATAATTTCTGTAATAATATTAGGTATCTCATATTTAATATCTAATAAAATATACCAACATAAGGAATTTTAGTTATAATTTGTGATATAATGTAGAAAAAATATAATAAGTTGTAGGGGGAGATATAATAATGAACGAATATATAAATTTAACATTAGAAAATATTGATGATGAACATATATGTTGTGCAATAGGAGACCCAAAACATCAAGAAGGTGTTGATTGTAAAAAAGAATGGATAAAAAGTAAATTAAAAGATGGTCATATTTTTAGAAAATTAAATGCAAGAGGAAAGATATTTATTGAGTATGAGCCAATAGAAACAGCTTGGATTCCTGTTAGAGGAAAAAATTATGAATATATTTATTGTTTATGGGTAGCAGGTAGTTTTAAAGGTAAAGGAATAGGAAAAGAATTATTAGAATATGCAATAAATGATTCAAAAGAAAAAGGAAAAAGTGGTATATGTACTATTGTTTCTAAAAAGAAGAAACCATTTTTAGGAGAAAAGAAATTTTTTGAACATTATGGCTTTGAAGTAATAGACAATATTGGTGATTATGAATTATTAGCATTAAAATTTGATGATAGTGAATCTCCTAAATTTAATGATAATGCAAGAACTATGAAGATAGATAGTCAAGACTTTACTATTTATTATAGTAATGAATGTCCTTATGTAGAATATGAAGTAAAAGAGTTATCAGATTATGCGAAAGAGAAGAATATTAAAATCAACTTTATTAAAATAGATTCATTAGAAAAAGCAAAAAATGCACCTTGTATTTTTAATAATTGGGCTAATTTTTATAAAGGCGAATTTATATCTAATACTATATTAAATGCAAATTCATTTGAGAAGTTAATTAAATAGGAATTCGTAGATTAACTGATTTTTAAACAAATTATTAGAAATGTTAATTTTAAGTGCGAATATTCCAGTTTGAAATGGTAGAAAAAAGTGCGAAAAATTATTAAAATTTTTTTAATAGAAGTTAAAAAAATCTTTTATTAAAAATTTTATAAATAGGAGGAAATTAATATGAAGTTTAATGAAAAGTTAACTATGCTTAGAAAGCAAAAGAATCTATCACAAGAAAGTTTAGCAGAAATACTTAACGTTGCTAGACAGACTATTTCAAAATGGGAATTAGGAGAAACAACACCAGAAATGGACAAATTGGTGCAATTAAGTAAGATATTTAATATTTCGCTAGATGAACTAATAAAAGATGAAATTGAAGTGGTTAATAAAGATGATTCTAATAATACGAATACACAAAAATTAGCAGGAATAACAATAAAGATATTAAAAGGAATAGGAATATTTTTATTAGTATCTATTATTACATACTTGGTAATTGTTATAGTAAGTCTTATAGCTTTTAACGGATTAAAAATAAATCAAAGAGTAGAAACAGTTGTAGAAAGTGAAGAAATTATAGTTGAGGAACAATAAATTGCAATAGATTGAGGAGATACAATAGTGGAGAATAAGAAAATATTACTTAACAATATAAATAAAGTGCATACTACTAAAATGGGAATTGATAGAATAAAGAAAAATCTAAAATTAGGTACAAATGAAGTAGTAGAATATTGTAAGAATAAAGTTTTAGATAAAAATTGCAATATATATAAGCAAGGCAAAAATTGGTATTGTGAAATTGATAATATAATAATAACTATTAACTCATATAGTTATACAATTATAACAGCACATACTAAAAGATAAATTAAAAGTTAGGAGTGTGAGAATATGGCAATGTGGAATCCTTGGCGAGGTTGTAAAAAGTGTAGTGATGGTTGTTTGCATTGCTATATTCATAAAGGAGATTTAAAAAGAAATGTTAATACTAACGAAATAGTAAAGACAAAAGATTTTGAAAAACCTATAGAAAAATTAAAAAACGGAAATTATAAAATGAAATCCGGATTGGTATATTTGTGTTTTTCAACAGACTTTTTTATTGAAGAAGCTGATGAGTGGCGAAAAGAATGTTGGAAAATGATTAAAGAAAGACAAGATTGTATATTTTTATTTCTAACCAAAAGAATTGATAGATTTGAAAAATGTATTCCTGACGATTGGAATGATGGTTATGATAATGTAGTTATTTGTTGTACTATTGAAAATCAAAAAAATACTGATTGCAAATTATCAATTTTTAGTAAGTTACCAATAAAACATAAATGTATAACTGCTCAACCATTACTTGAAAAAATAGATATTGAGAAATATCTTGATGATATAGAACTTGTTGTAGTTGGTGGAGAATCTGATTTTAATGCAAGATTATTTAATTTTAATTGGGCTTTAAGTGTTAGGGAACAATGCGTTAGAAAAAATGTAGATTTTGAATTTAGACAATGCGGAACTTA
>JAFQQR010000055.1 GCA_017410505.1 Clostridia bacterium
GAATACATAAGAGATACCTCCTTTAAAAATATTTTTTTTTGCGTTAAAAATATTTTATCAAATCGGTATCTCTTATTCAATTTTTTCTAAAATTTTCCCTACTAAAAGTTTATACTAACTTATTTTTAAGTTTCAATTTTTTACAAAAGCATCGTTACATCTCAGCACAGATATATATATTAAAATGCAGTGACGCGCAGTTTGGAAGGACACAAAAACATACAGACCATCCAGATTAACTCTTCAAACTCTGAGATATTCAAAAGTCACTCATATGATTAGTCCGACCAGTAAGGAACGGAATTTTAATATATATATCTGTGCTAAGATGTAACGATGCTTTTGCAAAAAATTGAAACTTAATATCTTATTAAGATTCAGTAAATGTGAGCTTGACAGAAATATTTCAAGCTCACATTTACTAAAAGTTAAATTAATCTAATCTGTCGTTATTGTTATGATTATTGTTTGTAAGACGCATTGAATAATACCAAATAACGGCAATTATTGCGATAGCAGCTATTCCAACTATAAGCCAAGTCCATGTAGAATTTGTCATTCCCATTATAGTATTACCAGTAGATGTTCTCGAAGTAGTATATTTGCCATCAGTAGTATATCCATTATTATGAGTACCATTATTCATTTTATTTTCAGTTGCACCAGTTACATTTTTAGAAGTATTAGAAACATCTTTGGCTGCATTTTCAACTGTATTTTCAACACCACCAACAAAATTTCTTACATTATTTGTAGTATTACTTAAAGCTTGTCCAGCATTATTGTCAGCTGCAAAACAAACTGAAAAAGAGAAAACAGCACATAAAATAATAGCTAAAGAAACAAAAAATCTTTTGTTCATAGAAATGTCCTCCTTCAAAAATTTAAACAAAATAATAGATTTAAATTCAATAAATCTATTAATATTATTTTTAAATTTGGACAAAATATACATACAAAAAATGACTATAAAAAATAAAAAAACTAAAATTTTTTATAATAAGAAAAATTTTAGTCTTTACTTTAATATATAAGCTATATATGACAATATATTTTAAAATTAATTTTTTAATTTAATTAAAATAGCTATTGCTAATAAAATTAAAAGAATTCCAATAACAATTAAAAATATATTTAATATATTTGATAAATCTAAGCTAGACTCTGAAAGAGTAGTTGTTTTAACTGTTGCTGAAGGAGTAGATGTAGTTGATGTAGTAGTACTAGTAGTATGAGTATTAGATGATGAACTACTAGTTGTTTCATCTGTATCTTCATTATTATTTGTGCTGTCAGATGAGGTAGAAGTTGTATTAGATGATGAGTTTTTTGTTGAATTGGTGTTTGCAGCATTTACATAGGTAATGTTAAATGATAGAAACATTACAGTTATTAAGATTGTTAATATTATTTTTGCTAATTTTGTCATAAATTACCTCCTAATATTTTTTCATTTGATTTAGTAAATAATATCACAAAATATTTAATCAGTCTAGTAGGTTTGGAAAATTTGTTGATAAATTAGAAACTATTACAGACTAAATGTTCAAAGCCACAGGAAAAGGTTGTTATATAATAAATTTAACTAATTTATATTTAAAAATTATAAAAAACTGACCGTTCAGAATAGTACAAAAAATAAAAAAATATTGTAAAATATTAAAAATAATGTTTGGAGGAAAAATTGATAATAGAAAGATATGAAGAACTTAATTCTACTCATAAATATATAAAGGAAAATTATAAAAAATATAATTCTAATGTGGCAATAATAGCAAATAGGCAGACAGCTGGAATTGGTACAAATGGAAGAAGTTGGTTTACAGGTTCGGATAAAAACATAGCAATGAGTATGTTATATAAAACGTCATGTAAAGTGGAAGAGCTTGAAGGATTAACAGTAAAAATAGCGGAGATATTAAAAAAAGTAATATTTGATTTATATGATATAGAATTGAGAATAAAAAAACCAAACGATTTGATGTTAAATAATAAAAAAATATGTGGAATATTAACAGAGATCAATAGTATGGGTAATAAGATTAATTACCTAATAATAAGTATTGGATTTAATGTCAATGAAAGTAATTTTCCTAATGAATTAGAAAATATAGCAACATCATTATATAAAGAAATAGGAAAAGAATTTGATAAAGAAGAGATATTACAAAGGTTTATTATGTCTTTAGATAATATAATTTAGAGGTGAATATGAAAAATATAGAAATAGTTGCAACTGGAAGTTATTTGCCCCCAAATAAAGTTGATAATGAACAACTTGCAAATGAATTAGAGGTTGCAGAGCAATTTATTTATAAAAGAACAGGAATTAAAACAAGATATTATTCAGAAAATGAAACAATTGAACAATTAGCAATAAAGAGTATACATAATTTAATAGATAAAAAACCACAAATAAATATAGATGATATAGATATGATTGTTGTGGCAACAACATCAACGAATTTATTAATGCCAGGAATATCATACAAAGTGCAAGAAAATTTAAAAATTAAAAATTGTATGTGTTTAGATATTTTAGCTGGATGTGCTGGCTTTATAAATGCAATAGATATAGCAAGAACTTATATTGCAATAGGTAAAGTAAATAGAGCTTTAGTGATTGGAGTAGATATATTATCAGAATGTATAGATAAACAGGACATGTCTACATCAATAATTTTATCAGATGGTGCAGGTGCAGTAGTAGTGCAAAAAACAGAAGATAAAACATTATATGAATCAAATATAATAAGTGAAGGTGAGAAAGGAAATTTACTTACATATAAGGCGAATGAGAAAATAAAGATGAATGGAAAAGAGATATATAAATATGCAGTAACAGAAACAATAACTAATATCAATAATTTGCTTAAAAAGAGTAATACAGATATTGATGAAATTAAATATATAGTACCACATCAATCAAATATGAAAATAATGAAGTCTATAGCAAACAGATTAAATATGAATAGTCAAAAATTATATATGAATATAGAAAATGTAGGAAATACATTTTGTGCTAGTATACCAATTGCTATTGATGAAATGTTTGAAAAAAAATTACTACAAAAAGGAGATAAGATAATTCTTCTAGGATATGGTGGTGGATTAAATACAGGAAGCATTTTAATGGAGGTTTAGTATGAAAATAGCATTTTTATTCCCAGGGCAAGGAAGCCAAAAAGTAGGAATGGGAAAAGATTTATATGAAAAATATGATGAAGTAAAAAGTATATATAAAAGAGCTTCAGAAATTACAGGAATTGATATAGCAACATTATGTTTTAATGGGATTAGAAAAGAGTATAAAGGTAATGATTACATAGAAACAGAGGAAGTAGGAGATGACTTAATTAAAACTGAAAATACACAAATAGCTATAGCTACAATGAGTTTAGCAATTTTGGAGATATTAAAAAAATATAATATAAAAGCAGATATAGCAACAGGATTAAGTTTAGGAGAATATCCAGCTTTGATTTATGGAGGACAACTTGAATTTGAAGATGGTGTTAAATTATTAAAACAAAGAGGATATTTAATGCAAAACAAATTACCTCAAGGTGATTATTCAATGCTTGCTATAATTGGATTGCAATCTTCTAAAATTGAAGAAATATGTGAAGAGTTAAATCAAACAGGAATGTTTATAGTTCCTGCAAATTATAATTATTCAGGTCAAACTGTCGTTTCAGGAAATAAAGAATCAATTGAAAAAGCAAGTGCAATTTTTAAAGAAAATGGAGCAAAAAAAGTTATTGAGCTTAAAACAAGTGGTCCTTTTCATACAAAGGCATTACAAGATGCTAAAAATGAATACATAAAAGAATTAGAAAATGTAAAATTTGAAAAAGGTAATATAAAAGTTATTAAAAATATTAATGGAAATTTTTATGATGATTGCGATAATATAGAACAAATTTTAGCAAATCATATAGTAAGTCCAGTTAGATTCGATAAAACAATTAGTCTTATGAATGAAGAGGGAATAGATACTTTTATTGAGATAGGACCTGGAAAGACATTAACAGGATTTATAAAAAAAGAACTTAAAGATGTTAATATTTTTAATATTTTCGATGTAGAATCTTTAGAAAAAACAATTGAGGAGGTAAGTTATGGAAGAGAATAAAGTAGCATTAATTACAGGTGGTGCTAGAGGAATAGGTAAAGCAATTGCAATCAAATTTGCAAAAGAAGGATATAATTTAGTTATTAATTATGTATCTGATAAAACAGATGTAAAGAGATTAGAGGAAGAATTTAGACAATATAATATTGATGTTTTATTAGTGAAAACAGATGTTTCTAATTTTGATGATTGTGAGAAAATGGTAAAAGATGCAATAGAGAAATTTGGACATATTGATGTTTTAGTAAATAATGCTGGTATTACTAAAGATAATTTAATATTAAGAATGTCAGTAGAAGATTTTGAAAGAGTTATAGACATTAATTTAAAAGGAACATTTAATGTTACAAAAAATGTTGTTCCATATATGATGAAAAAAAGAGCAGGAAGAATTATAAATCTAGCATCTGTAGTAGGAGTATCAGGAAATGCTGGTCAATGTAATTATGCAGCTTCTAAAGCAGGTATAATTGGTTTTACTAAAAGTATTGCAAAAGAGCTTGCTAGCAGAAACATTTTAGCAAATTGTGTAGCTCCTGGATTTATAGATACTGATATGACATCAGTATTAAATGATAGTGTAAAAGAAAGTATTGGTACACAAATTCCATTAAAAAGAATGGGAACTGCAGAAGAAGTAGCTAACATAGTTCATTTTTTAGGTGGAGAGGAAAATACATATATAACAGGGCAAGTTATAAACATAGATGGCGGTATGTTAATGTAAAATAAAAAAGTTATATAATTTTATAAAAGAGAGGAAAGTAAAAATATGAATAGAAGAGTTGTAGTAACTGGTTTGGGAGCAATAACTCCAATAGGAAATGATGTAAATGAATTTTGGGAAGGAATAAAATCAAGCAAATGTGGAATAGACAATATTTCATTATTTGATGCAACAGATTTTAAAGTTAAATTGGCTGGAGAAATAAAAAACTATGATCCAGAAGAGTATTTTGATAAAAGAAGTTGTAGAAGATTAGATAGATTTACTCAATTAGCAATTATTGCATCAAAAGAAGCAATGAAAGATAGTAAGATAAGTGAAGAAAATACAGATATGGAAAGAGTAGGTTGTATTATAAGTTCAGGAATTGGTGGAATTAAGACAATTGAAAAAGAAAATCAAGCACATTTAGAAAAAGGACCAGATAGAGTAAGTCCTATGTATATTCCTATGTCAATTTGTAATATGGCTACAGGAAATGTTGCGATAGAACTTGGATTAAAAGGTGAATCTTTAGCAATTGTTACAGCATGTGCTGGTGGAACTCATGCAATAGGTGAAGCTTATAGACTTGTAAAACATGGATATCAAGATGCTGTTTTAGCAGGAGGTACAGAAGCATCTATTACTCCACTTAGTATAGCAGGATTTACAAATATTAAAGCACTAACACAAGAGACAGATAAAACAAGAGCTAGTATTCCTTTTGATAAAGAAAGAAGCGGTTTTGTAATGGGTGAAGGTGCTGGAATTTTAGTATTAGAAGAATTAGAACATGCTAAGAAAAGAAATGCTAAAATTTATGCAGAAGTAGTAGGATATGGAGCATCATCAGATGCATATCATATCACATCACCAGCTCCAGAAGGAGAAGGTGGAGCAAGAGCAATGATAAATGCTATCAAAGATGCAGATATAAAACCAGAAGAAATTACATATATAAATGCTCATGGAACATCAACACATTTGAATGACTCATGTGAGACTTCAGCAATAAAAAAAGTTTTAGGAGAACATTCAAAAAAAGTAATGGTAAGTTCAACAAAAGGAAATACAGGACATCTTCTAGGGGCAGCTGGTGGAGTAGAAGCGGTAGTTTGTGCAAAATCTATTGAAGATAATTTCGTACCACCAACAATAAATTACAAAGTTCCAGATGAAGAATGTGATTTAGATATAGTGCCAAATGAAGGTAGAAATATTGAAGTTAAATATGCTATGTCAAATTCATTAGGATTTGGAGGACATAATAGTTCAATAATATTAAAAAAATATGAAGACTAATTTTAATTAGTAGGAGGTTTTTATGAATTACGAGGATATAAAAAAATTAATAGATGATATGGGTACAGCAAATATTGATGAATTAGAAATAGAATTTCCAGAAGGAATGAAAATCAGTATGAAAAAAAATACTAATAAACAAGTTATATCATCAATTGCACAAACAGGTGCACCTACAATACAGGTAAATAATGAAAATAATATTGTAAAAGAAGAAACAAAATGTGAGGAAAATTACAAAGTAATTAAATCACCTATGGTGGGAACATTTTATTCAAAGCCATCACCTGATAAAGATGCTTTTGTTAAAGTAGGAGACTCTATAAAAAAGGGTACAGTTGTTTGTATAGTTGAAGCAATGAAATTGATGAACGAGATTGAATCAGAATTTGATGGAGAAGTTGTAGAAATTTGTGTAAACGACGGTGATGTTGTTGAATATGGAATGCCATTGTTTAAGATAAAATAGAAAAGAAAGGGTAAAAAATGTTAGATAAAGAAGAAATTAAAAAAATAATACCACAAAGAGAGCCATTTTTGATGATAGACAAAGTAGAAGAATACATACCAGGAGAAAGCTGCATTGCTTATAAAAATGTTAATGAAGACGAATATTATTTTAAAGGACACTTTCCAGGAAATCCAATAATGCCAGGAGTTCTAATGGTAGAAGCTTTGGCACAAACAGGAGCAGTAGCAATACTTTCTATGGAAGAAAATAAAGGAAAAAATGCTCTATTTGGAGGAATAAATAATTTGAAATTTAAAAAACAAGTAGTGCCTGGAGATACATTAAAATTAGAAGTTAAAATCATAAAGAAAAAAGGACCTATAGGAATAGGAGAAGCATTAGCAACAGTAGATGGAAAAGTTGCAGTAAAAGGAGAATTGACTTTTGCAATAGTTTGAGACACTCTGGACAGTCCAAAAGTGTCTCATAAATTAGG
The DNA here is from genome assembly GCA_017410505.1 of Clostridia bacterium. Taxonomy (GTDB): domain Bacteria; phylum Bacillota; class Clostridia; order TANB77; family CAG-508; genus CAG-269. The sequence continues at coordinate 7,094 of JAFQQR010000055.1, forward strand.
TCGAAATAAAGCGAAAAATGCGGAAAATAAAAAACGACAAAAAAATATAAAGATAATGAGACACTTTTGGACTGTCCCATGTGTCTCAAAGGAGGAAAAATGCTAAATAAAGTATTAATAGCAAATCGTGGAGAAATAGCAGTAAGAATAATAAGAGCTTGTAGAGAAATGGGAATTAAAACAGTGGCCGTTTATTCTGAGGCTGATAAAAATTCATTACATAAAGAATTGGCAGATGAAGCTGTTTGTATTGGACCGGCTCCATCAAATAAAAGTTATTTAAATGTAAAAGCGATAATAGAAGCTGCATGCCTAAAAGGCTGTGATAGTATACATCCAGGTTATGGCTTTCTATCTGAAAATAGTAGTTTTGCTAAAATGTGTAATGAAATAGGAATAAAATTCATTGGACCATCTCATGAAATGATAGAATTAATGGGAAATAAGTCAAAAGCTAAAGATACAATGAAGAAAGCTGGAGTTCCAGTAGTTCCTGGTTCAGATGGAATAGTAGATAATGTGATAGAGGCAGTAGAAGTAGCTTCACAAATAGGATATCCTGTAATATTAAAAGCATCAAGTGGCGGCGGAGGAAAAGGAATTAGAGTTGCTTATAATAAAGATGAGTTGGTGAAATTTTATGATATTGTAAAACAAGAAGCTAAAATATCATTTAATGATGATTCTATATATATAGAAAAATTTATAGAAAATCCAAGACATATTGAAATTCAAATAATAGCAGATGAATATGGAAATGTTATACATTTAGGTGAAAGAGATTGCACAGTACAAAGAAAAAATCAAAAAATATTTGAGGAAACACCATCTGGAATAATATCTGAAAAATTAAGACAAAAGATGGGGAAAGTTGCTGTAAATGCAATGAAACAGATAGGATATAGTAGTGTTGGAACAATAGAATTTTTAGTAGATAAAAACAAAGATTTTTATTTTATGGAAACAAATACAAGAGTACAAGTAGAACATCCAATAACAGAAGCTATTACGGGAATCGATATAATAAAAGAGCAACTTAAAATAGCATCAGGAGAAAAATTGCAATATAAACAAGAAGATATAAAATTTGTAGGTCATAGTTTAGAAGCTAGAATAAATGCCGAAAATCCAAATAAAAACTTTATGCCTTGTCCTGGAGAAATAAAAGAACTACATATACCTGGAGGAAATGGAATAAGAATAGATACAGCAATATATCAAGGATATAAAATACCACCAACATATGATTCTATGATGGCAAAAGTTATAGTTCACGGAAAAGACAGAAATGAATCTATTTCAAAAATGAAAAGTGCTTTAGGTGAGTTCGTTGTTGATGGAATTGATACTAATATCGATTTCTTATATAAAATTTTGGAAAATGAGAATTTTATAAATAATAATTATGATACATCTTTTATAAGTAAAGAATTTTTTATGTAATAAGAGGGGTTGAAAAAATAATTATAATTTAGAAAAGGAGAATAAGATATGAAGTTAGAAAGCTTAAAAATAGGAGAGCTTATTTCCAAATATCCAATAATGCAAGGAGGTATGGGAGTAGGAGTATCAATGCATAAATTGGCTGGGAATGTGGCTAAAGAAGGTGGTATTGGAATAATATCTACTGCAGATATTGGTTATCAAGATGAAGAGTTTAATCAAAATCCAATGAAGGCAAATTTGAAAGCAATAGGTAACGAAATAGAAAAGGCAAGAAAAATAGCACCAAATGGAATAATTGGCGTAAATATAATGGTAGCTTTAAATAATTATGGAGAAATAGTAAAAGAATGCGTAAAAAATAAAATTGATTTAATAGTATCAGGTGCAGGTTTACCAAAAGATTTACCATCATTTATTAAAGGTACAAAAACTAAAATAGCACCGATAGTTTCATCAGGAAGAGCTACAAAATTAATCTCAAAAGTCTGGATGAATAAATATAATTATGCACCAGATATGATTGTTATTGAAGGGCCAGAAGCAGGTGGACATTTAGGTTTTAAAGAAGATGAGTTGAAATCTGAAAATAAACCTAAATTGGAAGATATAACAAGAGATGTTATAAAAGAGGTAAAAGAGATTGAGAAAGAATCAGGAAAAGAAATACCAGTAGTTGTTGCTGGAGGAATATTTGATGGAAAAGATATTGCTAAATATATGAAACTTGGAGCAAGTGGTGTTCAAATGGCAACAAGATTTGTAGCAACTGAAGAGTGTGATGCCTCAAATGAGTTTAAAGAGGCATATGTAAATGCAAAAAAAGAGGATGTAAAGATTATTAAAAGTCCTGTTGGTATGCCAGGAAGAGCAATTAGAAATGAATTTATAAAAAAAGTAGAAGAAAGCAAGAGTAAAATAACCAAATGTTATAGATGTATAAAAACATGTAATCCTGCAGAAACACCATATTGTATAACAAAAGCATTAGTAAATGCTGTAAAAGGAAATATAGATGAGGGTTTGGTTTTTTGCGGAAGTAATGTTGATAGAGTTGATAAAATTGTTACGGTAAGAGAGTTGATGCAAGAATTAGTTCAAGAGGCGGAAATGGAGCTTTGTTGAGACTTAACTAATATTAAAAGATAAAATTGGTCGAGTGATGAGGTGAATGTATTGATAATAGACAAGATTAGAAAAATAAATAAAGAAGAAGAAACAGTAAAAAATGAAAAAGCGTCAGATATGTTAGTTGGTAAATGGGTTAAATGTAGTAATTGTAAAGAAATTTTATATAAGGAAGATGTTAAAAAAAATTATAGCGTTTGCCCTAATTGTGGTAAACATTTTAGAATATCAGCTAGAAGAAGGGTTAAACAAATTGTAGATGAAGGTACTTTTGAAGAATTAGACGCAGATATGCAAACAAGCGATATTTTAAATTTTGAAGGTTATAAGGATAAAATTAAGTTGTTACAAGAAAAGACAAAAATACAAGAAGCTATAAAAACTGGAATTGGAGAAATTAATGGTGAAAAAGTAGCAATTGGAGTAATGGATAGCAACTTTTTTATGGGAAGTATGGGAAGTGTTGTTGGTGAAAAAATTTGCAGATTAGTTGAAAAAGCTCTACAAGAAAAATTACCAGTAATTTTATTTTGCGTGTCAGGTGGAGCGAGAATGCAAGAAGGAATGGTATCATTGATGCAAATGGCTAAAACATCAGCTGCAATAGCAAAATTAGATGAAGCTGGACTTTTATATGTGTCAGTATTAACGGATCCTACAACAGGTGGTGTTACAGCAAGTTTTGCAAGCCTTGGTGATATAATTTTAGCAGAACCAGGTGCCTTGATTGGATTTGCAGGTCCTAGAGTTATAGAACAAACTATAAAACAAAAACTACCTGAAGGATTTCAAAGTTCGGAGTTTTTATTAGAACATGGATTTATTGATAAAATTGTTGAAAGAAATAAAATGAAACAAACTTTATATGAAATTTTAAAATTACATAAAAGTCAAAGGAAGTGAAAAAATGAAAAATAAAACTGCGTGGGACAGAGTAACAATTGCAAGGACACCAGAAAGGCCTAAGGCGTTAGATTATATAAACGAAATATTTACAAATTTTATAGAATTACATGGAGATAGAGCATTTAGTGACGATAAATCAATAATTGGTGGAATAGCAAAGTTAGAAGGCATTCCTGTAACGGTTATAGGAGAACAAAAAGGAAAAAATGCTAAAGAAAATATAGAAAGAAACTTCGGAATGCCAAATCCAGAAGGATATAGAAAAGCATTAAGACTGATGAAGCAAGCAGAAAAATTCGGAAGGCCAATCATAACATTTATAGATACACCAGGGGCATACCCAGGAATGGAAGCAGAAGAAAGAGGCCAAGGAGAAGCTATAGCAAGAAATCTATTTGAAATGTCAAAACTAACAGTTCCAACAATATCAGTGGTTATAGGAGAAGGTTCAAGTGGAGGAGCTTTAGCAATCGGTGTAACAGATATAATAATAATGCTTGAAAACTCTATCTATTCAATACTGTCACCAGAAGGATTTGCAAGTATTTTATACAAAGATGCAACTAAATCACAAGAAGCAGCAGATAAAATGAAAATTACTGCTAAGGAATTAAAAAAACTAGAAATTATAGATGAAATAGTAGAAGAACCAGAAGGTGGAGCTCAAGAAGATTTTGAAAATGTTTGCCAAAATTTAAGAAATATGTTATCAAAAGATATAAAAAGATTATCAAAAATTAAAAAGGATGATTTAGTAGAACAAAGATATCAAAAATATAGAAAAATAGGAGGAATTTTATAATGATATTAAAAGGTAAAAAAATATTAATAATGGGAATAAGAAACAAGTGGAGCATAGCTTGGGGTGCAGCATTAGCTGCATACGAAAATGGAGCAGAAGTAATTTTTACACATAGTTCTTTTGAAGCATCAGAAAAAGTAGAAAAACTAATAACTGAAATACCAGGTGCAAAATCATACCCATGTGATGCTTCAAGTGATGACTCAATAAAAGAATGTTTTGAAACAATATTAAAAGAACATGGTAAAGTGGATGGAATTTTACATGCAATAGCTCATGCAAATACTGAAGATTTAAGAAATGATTTTATAAAAACATCAAGAGATGGTTTTGCACACGCAGGAGATGTAAGTGCATATTCACTAGTTGCTGTAGCAAGAATAGCAAAAGATTTAGAAATGTTAAATGAAAATTCTAGTATAGTAGCCTTAACATATTATGGTTCAGAAAAATCAATAGAAGGATATAATGTAATGGGAGTTGCAAAAGCAGCTTTAGAAGCTAGTATAAGATATTTAGCAAGAGACTTAGGAAAAGACGGAATAAGAGTAAATGCTATTTCAGCAGGACCAATAAAAACACTTTCTGCTAAAGGAATAAAAGATTTTGGAACTATTCTAGATATTGTTGAAGAAAAAGCACCATTACATAGAAATGTAACAACAAGAGAAGTAGGAGATTGTGCAGCATTTTTATTTAGTAGTATGTCTAATGCAATTACAGGAGAAGTAATTCATGTTGATAATGGATTTTCTACGGTTGGAGTTTAAGTTAAAGACAATAAAAAATAGATGATTTTAATTTCAAAAAATCATCTATTTTATTGTATGTTTTTCTTTTTTCGACAAAAATGTAAATATAGTACAAAAAAATTGTTGTATAAAAAAATTACTTTTGATATAATTTCAATGGTTACTAAAATATATATTATTATAGGAGGTAAATAAATGTTAGAAAATGAAAAGGAAATTTGTAATTGCAATATGATAGAAGAATTTATGAATAAGATTTTTAAAACCTACTTACCAGAAAAAGACAATTTGATTCAAATCCTAAATGAAGTTCAAGATGAATTTGGATATATACCAAAAACAGCACAAGAAAAAATATCAGAATTTTTAAAAATTCCGATGGCAGAAATATATGGAGTAATAACATTTTATTCAAGATTTACATTAGAACCTAAGGGGAAATATACTATATCTGTTTGTTTAGGGACAGCTTGTTATGTAAAAGGATCTCAAAAGATAATGGACAGATTAAAAGAAAGACTAAAAATAGAACCTGGTCAAACAACAGAAGACGGAATGTTTTCTATTGACCAAACAAGATGCGTTGGAGCATGTGGTTTAGCTCCTGTATTTACTGTTAATGGAGAAGTTTATGGAAAAGCTACAGTGAAAAAATTAGATGAGGTATTAGATAGGATTAAAATTCGGAGAATTCGGGGATTAGGATTCGGGGACGGGTTTAAAATCCTAATTATTAAAAATAGGGATTTTAAACCCGTCCCCGAATCCCTATTTTGAAAGGAGAAAATTTATGAAAACATTAGAAGAAATTCATAAAATAAAAGAAGAAAAAAGAAAAGAATTAGAATTAAGAGTACACACAGACCTAGATACTAGAGAAAAACATATACTAGTATGCCATGGAACAGGTTGTACATCTTCTAAATCAATAGAAATATTAGAAAATTTTAAAAATATAATAAAAGAAAAAAACATAAAAAATGTAAGGGTAGTAAAAACAGGATGTTTTGGTTTATGTGCGAAAGGACCTATTGTTATAATAAGACCAGAGGATACTTTTTATGCTAATTGCAAACCTGAAGACTGTGAAGAGATAATACAAACACATATAGTGGAAGGTAATAAAGTAGAAAGATTATTATGCAAAGATATTGATGGGAAAATTGTAAATAGCCTAGATGAACTAAATTTCTACAAAAAGCAAAAAAGAATTGCGCTAAAAAATTGTGGAGTAATAAATCCAGAAGATATTGATGAGTACATAGCTTTTGATGGATATATGGCATTAGAAAAAGTTTTAAAGAACATGAGTCAAGATGAAGTAATTGATGAAATAAAAAAATCAGGTTTAAGAGGTCGTGGTGGAGCAGGTTTCCCTACAGGACAAAAATGGGAATTGACTAAAAACGTAGATTCAGAACAAAAATATGTAGTATGTAATGCAGATGAAGGAGATCCAGGAGCTTTTATGGACAGAAGTATTTTAGAGGGTGATCCACATTGTGTATTAGAAGCAATGATTATTGCTGGATATAGCATAGGGGCGAACAAAGGTTACATATATGTAAGAGCTGAGTATCCAATAGCTGTTCAAAGATTACAAACAGCAATTGACCAAGCGAAAGAATATGGAATATTAGGTAAAAATATTTTTGAAAGTGGATTTGATTTTGATATAGAAATAAGATTAGGAGCCGGAGCATTTGTTTGTGGAGAAGAAACAGCATTGTTAGAATCAATAGAAGGAAGAAGAGGCCATCCAAGAGTTAAACCACCATATCCTGCACAGAGTGGATTATGGGGTAAACCTACTCTTATAAATAATGTAGAGACATATGCTAATATAACAAAAATTATTATAAATGGAGCAGATTGGTACAATAAAATAGGGACTAAAAATTCAAAGGGAACAAAAGTTTTTGCTTTAGGTGGAAATGTGAATAATACTGGATTAGTAGAAGTACCAATGGGAACAACACTAAGAGAAATTGTTTATGATATAGGTGGAGGAATACCTAATAATAGAGAATTTAAAGCTGCGCAAACAGGTGGTCCATCAGGAGGATGTATACCAAAAGAACATTTAGACACACCTATAGATTATGAATCATTAAAAGAGATTGGTTCAATGATGGGGTCAGGTGGACTTATTGTAATGGACGATACAAAATGTATGGTAAGTTTAGCAAAATTTTATCTAGATTTTACAGTATCAGAAAGTTGTGGTAAATGTACACCATGTAGAATTGGAACAAAAAGAATGCATGAAATATTAGAAAAAATATGTAATGGTGATGGAACAGAAATAGATATAATTAGACTAGAAAAGCTAGCATTAAATGTAAAAGATTCTAGTATTTGTGGCTTAGGTCAAAGTGCACCAAATCCAGTATTAAGTACATTAAAATATTTTAGAGAAGAATACAAAGAACATGTTACATATAAACAATGTAGAAGTAAAGAATGTAAAAATTTAGCACAAATAGAAATAGATGCAAGCAAATGTAAAGGGTGTGGAATATGTCAAAAAAATTGCCCTGTAAATAGTATTGAAGGAGAAGGAAGAGAGATTAGAAAAATTAATCAAGATAAATGTATTAAGTGTGGTACATGTTTGACAAAATGTCCTTTCAACGCAATTAAATAAGGAGGAAAGATAATATGGAAGAATTAGTAAATATAACTATAGATAATCAAAAAATAACAGTACCAAAAGGAACAACAATATTAGAAGCTTCAAAAAAAGCAGGAATTGATATACCTACTCTATGTTTTTTAAAAGATATAAATGAAATTGGTGACTGTAGAATGTGTATAGTACAAGTAGAAGGTAAACGTGGATTTGCAACTTCTTGTATTCAAAAAGTAGAGGAAGGTATGGTTATAAAAACTCATACACCTGAAATAATAGAAGCAAGACATGTTATGTTAGATTTAATAATATCAAATCACGATAAAGATTGTTTAACTTGTACTAGAATGGGAAATTGTGAATTACAACAATTAGCTGCTAAGTTTAATATTCAATCATTAGAGTTTTCAGGAGAGAGAAAAGAGCATCCAATAGATAATTTATCACCAGCAATAATAAGAGACCCGAACAAATGTATACTATGTAGAAGATGTGTTGCTGTTTGTAAAAATATACAAAAAATAGGTGCAATTGATTGTAGTAATAGAGGGTTTGAATCAAGTATCTCAACATCATATAATAAAAGTTTAAAAGATACTAATTGTGTTTATTGTGGACAATGTATTCAAGCATGTCCAACAAGTGCATTAAGAGAGAAAGAAACTATTGATGATGTATGGGCTAAGCTAAAAGATCCAGATACATATGTAGTTGTTCAAACTGCACCAGCAGTTAGAGTTGCATTAGGTGAAGAATTCGAAATGCCAATTGGTACAAATGTTACTGGAAAAATGGTAACAGCATTAAAGAGACTAGGATTTGATAAAGTATTTGATACAAATACAGGTGCAGATTTTACTATAATGGAAGAAGCAAATGAGTTTATAGAAAGATTTAATGAAAATAATAATATTCCTATGATAACATCATGTTGTCCTGGTTGGATTAGATATATAGAAATAAATTATCCAGAATTAACACCACACTTATCTAGTTGTAAATCACCACATGAAATGCTAGGAAGTTTAATAAGAACATATTATGCAAAAAAAGAAAATATAGATCCTGAAAAAATATTTGTTGTTTCAGTAATGCCATGTATTGCTAAAAAATATGAAAGACAAAGAAATGAATTATCAAACAATGGACTTTTTGATGTTGATTGTGTAATTACAACAAGAGAACTTGCTAGAATGATTAAACATGCAAATATTAGATTTGACAATTTAGAAGATAGTGAATTTGATAATCCATTAGGAATGTCAACTGGTGCAGCTGCAATATTTGGAACAACAGGTGGTGTTATGGAAGCGGCTTTAAGAACTGCTCAAGATATTTTAACAGGTAAAGATTTAGATAAAATAGATTTTGAGCAAGTACGAGGAGAAAAAGGAATTAAGAAAGCAACAGTAAATATAAATGGAAAAGATATTAAAACAGTTGTAGCAAGTGGATTAGGAAATGCTCAAAAAATCATGGAAGAAATAAAATCAGGAGAAGCGGATTATCAATTTGTAGAAATAATGGCATGTCCTGGTGGATGCATAATGGGTGGAGGCCAACCTATTAAAAACTCTACAACACGTGCAGAAATAGATATTAGGAAATTAAGGTCAGACGCTTTATATTCAATAGATGAAAAATCAAACATTAGAAAATCACATGAAAATCCAGTACTAAAAAAAGTGTACGAAGAATTTTTAGAAACTCCAGGTAGTTATAGAGCTGAAAAATTATTACATACAACACATGGAAAAAATATATAAAGATAAAGAACAGATATTAATAAGATATCTGTTCTTTTAATAATATTATCTGCAGTTATTATTATTTTGTTTTTCACTATTTTGATTGTTTTTATTATTGTTTTGGTTATTTTTTTTATTTGATTTTGCCATTAAAATGCACCTCCATTCAAATCATAAAAATATTGTAACCTAAAAGCTAGAAAAATATTCTATTAAAATTTGTTTTTTTACAAAAAATGATATATAATAATAACCGAAAAAAATAAAGTGAATATAATAAATAAAGAAACGTCCCTTTTGGACAGACAGGAGGAAAAACAATGAATTATGAAAATAAAAAATTAGAAGAATTTAATGAATATATAAGATTTAGAAAAGTAGCAGTTATAGGATTAGGTGTAAGTAATTTACCATTATTAGATTATTTATACGAAAAGAAAGCACAAGTCACAGTGTTTGATGAAAGAGTAATTGACGAAATTCCTCAAAATGTAATGAATAAAATAACTACATATGGATTTAGCTTTTCATTTGGCAAAAATTGTCTTGAAAAACTAATTGGATTTAATATTATATTTAGATCACCAAGTTGTTTACCAACAAAACCAGAATTACAAAAAGAAGCAATTAGAGGAGCTATAGTAACAACAGAAGTTGAAATGCTAATGGAAATGTGTCCTTGCAAAATGATAGGAATTACTGGAAGTGATGGTAAGACCACTACAACAAGTATGATAAATGCTATTTTACAAAAAGCAGGATATAATACTTTTCTAGGTGGAAATATAGGAACACCTTTATTTACAAAATTGCCAGAAATAAAACCAGATGATATTGTTGTATTAGAATTAAGTAGTTTTCAATTAATGAATATGCAAGTAAGTCCAGATATAGCAGTTATTACAAATATAACTCCAAATCATTTAAATATACATAAAGATTATGAAGAATATATAGAAGCCAAAAAGATGATTTTTAAAAATCAAGATGATAAAGGAATATTAATTTTAAATTATGACAATGATATAACTAGAAATTGTGCAAAAGAAGTAAACGGAAAAGTTATGTTTTTTAGCAATAAAAATAAATTAGATGATGGTTTTATTGTAGATGAAAATATTATAAAAGAATGTGAAGATAAAGTAAGAAAACATATTTTAAATACAGATGAAGTAATTTTAAGAGGAAACCATAATTTCCAAAATATAGCAACTGCATTAGCAGCTACTAAAACATTAGTTGATATAGATATTGCAGTTCAAGCGATAAAAGAATTTAAACCTGTTGAACACAGAATTGAATTTATAAGAGAAATTGATGGAGTTAAATGGTATAATGACTCAGCAAGTTCTTCGCCAACAAGAACAATATCTGGAATAAATGCTTTTAAAGAAAATATTATTTTAATTGCAGGAGGATATGATAAAAATCTGGATTATAAACCACTTGCAAAACCAATAGTAGAAAAAGCTTCTACACTTATATTAATAGGTCAAACTGCTGAAAAAATATTTGATGTAGTAAAAGAAGAATCAGAAAAACAAAATAAATCAATAAATATACATATGTGTGACAATTTAGAACAAACTATAGATATAGCTAAAAAATCAGCAAAGAAAGGTGATGTAGTTTTATTTTCTCCAGCAAGTGCAAGTTTTGATATGTTTAAAAATTTTGCAGATAGAGGAGAAAAATTTAAAAAATTAGTAAATAACATATAACCAGAATAAAGCCTTCCTCATATAATATATAATAAAAAAGAGGGAGGTTTATTATGTATAATGAAACATATGATGAATACATAAGAAGTATTTTGGGATATCCGCCTATGCGTTCATATGAAAATGATTTCCAAGATTATAGAAGTCAAAATATGGATTATAATATGACTTCAAATATGAATACTAATTCAATAAATAACATATCAGATACAAACTTAGAAAGTTGCTATCCCGAAATATATAAAATAGTTTATCCTATGGTTACCAAAAAATGTAGTAATGTTAGAATGCCTGTAACAGATGAAGATATTCAAAATATGACTGATGAAATATATTTTGCCTTAGAAGGGAGAACAGAAGTTCAGATTAATATTAATTTAGGTAATGACGTAAGAAACACAGAAACAACTAACACAAATACAACAAGAACATCAGATAAAAAACCAGAAGTAAAAGTGACTGAAGTATCTGGCGAGAAAAGAGAGACAAGACAAATTAATAGGGGGTTACGTGATTTAATACAAATCTTATTAATAAGAGAATTATTAAATAGACCTGGAAGACCACCAATACAACATCCGCCTATGACGAGACCAAGACCTCCAGTAAGACCACCATTTAGACCAGGAGATAGAAGATTTCCATTTAGTAGGGAGTTTGAAGCTTCTAATTATGATATTTTTGAATATTAAAACAGAAAATCGGCAAGTAAAAATTATTTACTTACCGATTTTCTGATAATGGGTTTTGCATAATAAAAAAACAAAAAAAAGGGGGATATGAAATACATCTTCAGTTGAAGATATACTTCAAAAGGAGTAATAAGGAATCGAACCTTATATACATAAATTTTAATTATGTGCTTTTCCAAGCAAGCTACTCCTAAATCCTATAATACATAAGAAAATTCTCTTAAAACTGTCCATTATTATATCACAAATTTTTCAAATGTCAATACTTTCCATAAAAAAAATTTAAATTTTAAAAAATGCATAAACTTTTTATTATTGCCCAAACTAAAGAAGAGAAATTTTGAAAGGTGGTATAAAAATGAAAGTAAAAAATTGCATGTGTCAAAATGCTTACTGTGTGAAACCAGAAACAAAAATAACTGAAATCGCTAAAATAATGAGAGATAATCATATTGGATGCATTCCTGTATGTGACACTAATAATTGTATATGTGGAATTTTAACAGATAGAGATATATTATTAAGAACAATAGCTTGCAACAAAGATGTAAATCAAACAACTGCAAGTGAAATAATGTCAACAAATGTATGTACTTGTAGAGAAGACGACGATATAATTAATGCTGAAAATAAGATGTCTAATAATCAAATAAGAAGATTACCAGTTTGTGATAAAAACAATCATGTAATTGGAATTTTAACTTTAGGAGATCTAGTCCAAAATGATAAAGAATTAGGAAAACAAGAAGTTTGTACTACAATAAGTAATATTTGTGATTGTACTACTCATAAAAATGATCAATAATTAAAAATAAGAAAACCGGATAATTTTTATAATTATCCGGGAAAATTTACAGTTAAAAATTTAGAAACCTATCTATGGTGGAAGTATAGGAATATAAAACAAAAAAACAACGTATAATATATACATAGGAGAAAATTAGTATGATTATAGATATGTCTTATTGGACAAGAGTAATAAGAAGAATTTTATATGTGGCATTTATTTTAATTGGATTATATCTGTCATTTAAATTATCTATATTTTATATGCCATTTTTAATAGCGTTTATAATATCATTAATAATAGAACCAGCCATAAGATTTATTATGAAAAAAATGAACCTAACAAGAAAAACAAGTTCGATTATTATATTTATAATAGTATCTGCTATAATACTTGGAGGAGTTATATGGGGGATAATTGCACTATTTTCGGAAGCATCAAATTTATTACAAAGCTTAAATGAATATGTAGAAAAAGTTTACATATTATTTCAGAATTTAACTAATCAATTTGATTTTGATAAAATACATTTACCAAATGAAGTAACAAATATTTTACAAAGCTCTACAGGAGGATTATTAAACGCTGTATCAAGCTGGATCAGAAATGCTTTAAATGGTTTATTAAATATAATAACATCAATCCCAACAATAGCAATATATTTTGTTATAACAATTATGGCATTATATTTAATATGTGTAGATAAAGTATATATTTTGGATCAAATAGAGCATCATTTTCCTAAAAAATGGGTGTTTAAATTAGGAACACATATTAGAGAATTAACAAAAACATTAGGAGGCTATTTAAAGGCAGAGGTAACACTTGTTTTAGTTTCATTTATTATATCTTTAGTAGGATTATATATATTAAAATTTGCTAAATTTAATATTGAATTTCCGATGTTGATGGCATTATTTATAGGCTTTGTTGATGCTTTGCCAATTTTAGGTTCTGGAACAGTTATGGTTCCATGGGCTATTATTTGCGGGCTAAACGGAGATTTAAAATTAGGAATTGCTATAATAATTTTGTTTGCATTAATGTCTATAATAAGGCAATTTTTAGAGCCTAAATTAGTAAGCAAAAATATTGGAACACATCCGATTTTTACTTTAATCGCCATGTATACTGGATTTAAATTTATAGGAGTTTTTGGAATGTTAATTGGTCCTATAATATTGATTATAATTAAAAATGTTTTTGCGACTTTGATTGATGAGGGTGTGATGAAAACTATATTTGATAGAAGGTGATTTTTTAAATTTTATATTTACTGGAAATCTGGTCATAAGAAGTATATATATTATTTTTTCGTTCGTCCCAACTGCCTAACAATATGTAATAGAATTCCACTACGTTTCATTCTATAAGATATTGTAAGTTGCTGGTCCCCCCACAAGCTCACTTCAAAAATAATATATATACTTCTTATGACCAGATTTCCAGTAAGTATAAAATTTAAAGAATCATCCTATTTATTTGACAAATATCTTTTTAATAAATATAATAAACTAAATAATTAGGAGGGAATAATATGATAGATTTACATATGCACACAAAGTATTCAGATGGAACTAACACATGCACAGAAATTTTAAAAAAAGCAGAAGAAAAGCAATTAACATATATTTCTATAACTGATCATAATACATGTAAAGCTTACGAGGAGCTTAAAAACTTAAATATTAAAGAACTGTATAAAGGGAGAATTATAAAAGGGGTAGAATTAAATACCAAAGTATTAGGAATTCCTATTGAAATTTTAGGATATGGAGTAGATACAGATTGTATAAATCAAAATATTGATAAATTATATATTTCAAATCAAGAAAGAAATATTATAGAAGTAAAAAGAATTTATGAAATTTGTTTAAAAAACAATATTGATGTAGGTGAAGATTTTATAGAAAATTATAATCCACAAATGTATGCTTCAAAATACCTGCATCAAATTATTACAAAAAGTGAAAAAAATAAATTTTTAATAGATGAGGATAGTTGGAATAATAGTAACATATTTTATAGAAAATTTATGTCTAACCCAGATACTTTATTTTTTGTTAACACAGATGACATAGTTCCAACTTTTGAAGAAGCTAGTAAATTGGTAAAAGATGCAGGAGGATTAGTATTTATACCACATATTTTCGAATATAGAGATAATGCAGAAAAAATTTTAAAATATATATTAGAAAATTATGTAATAGATGGTATTGAATGTTTTTATACAACATTTACAGAAAAACAAAAAGAAGATTTAATAAAAATTTGTAAAGATAGAAAATTATTTATGTCTGGCGGAAGTGATTACCATGGAGATTTTAAACCAGATGTAGACATGGCTACAGGATTTGGAAATTTAAAAATAGAAGAAAATATTATTAATGATTGGAAAAATGATGTTAACACAATTTGACATAACATAAATAAATTGTTATAATATATACGTAACATTTTAAAATAACCTATAGTTTTATATAGGGAAATAACAGGAGGAGTTTTATGCAGAAAAAAGGTCTATGGATTGTAGTAACAGGTTTAGATGGAACAGGGAAAACAACTTTAAAACATAGACTCGTAGGTTTTTTTAAAGAACGGAATCTAAGAGTTAAAGATTTTAAGTTTCCTTACGATAAACATCTACTAGAGCTACTTAACAACACCGTGGGAGATGGCTTGCCTTGGCAAGACAATTATTCTGACCAAATGCTTTTTGCACTTGATAACAGAATATTAGGAACAGTCCATATTAGGGACTGGAAGAATGCGTCAGATGTATTAATCTCTCAAAGAGGTTACATTGATTCATTTGTACATGGGGAGTGCAGAGGTTTTTCTTATGCAGAGTCTGATAAACTTCAAAGAACCTGGGAACTAGAAAGATGTAGTGCCATGATTCATTTAAATGCAGATCCAGTTGTAGCATTTAATAGAATCAAAGATGACCCAGAGGCTGATAAATTTGAAACTTTGGAGTATATCAAAAAACAAGCAAAAGCAACAAAAAAAGCTTATGATTCATTAGTGAATGAGGATCCAGCATTAAGTGCTTTTAAAGGAATTCCTAATATCTACATTGATACGACGGATTTGACTTGTCAGGAAACATTCGAGATAGCTTTAAAAGAATTAAAAAAGCTGTCTTTAATCTAAGACCAAAAGCTTACAACTTTATTTAAAGTTGTAAGCTTTTTATATTATTCCAGCAGTAGGAATATAACTATCATCAGGTGGGTAAACATATTCTTCTTGACTAGGTTTATCAACGTTTTTTATATCAGTAATTTTTATAATAGGCATATCACCGTGATAATCACCTTTTATAATTTCACCAGTAACTTGAACCCAAGAATTATCAGCAAAATCTTTTGCACTATCATGTTCACATAGAAAACCAACAACGACAGTTTGAGAATTGGAATTTATAATCATATCTCTAGCTAAAACAAATTGGTTATCTTGTAAATCTAGGACTCTATAGACATAGCCTGTAAAACAAATTTTTTTACCAACGTAAGAATCGATATTTTCATGGACAGCTTTTAGAATATTTGTGTAATTTTTAACCGATATTTGAGAAACTCCATCTTTTGGTGAACAACTATCAGATTTAGGATGATTAGAGGCTCCACTAAAAACTTTATACACAACAATTCCTAATATAATAACTAAAAGTATAATGACTCCAATAAAAAAATATTTGAAGATTTTACTTCCGATTTACTTTAACATTAAAAACAAACATATTAAATCCTCTTTTCTAATAGTGGTATTAATAAAATGTATGTGAGAATTGGCTAAATATGACAGGTGGGAGTGAGTTTGGTATAAAATAGAAGTATTCCCAAATGCAGGGCTACTCTATAAATTCTGTTAAGTGAAAAATTAAAGGAACTATCCTTTAAAATATTTAAAAAAACTCTTGATAAAAAAATATTTTAGTGATATAGTAACTTAGGAATATAAAAAATAAACTTAGGAGGAATGTACCAATATGAAACTATTTAAATCATATAGTGAAAAAGAAGTAAAAAGGGTAATGCCAATAGTAAACAAAATTAACAGTTTAGAAGATGAGATATCAAAATTAACAGACAGTGAATTAAGAGGAAAAACAGATTATTTTAAGAAAGAATTAGCTAATGGAAAGACATTAGATGACATATTACCAGAAGCATTTGCAGTAGTTAGAGAGGCTTCAAAAAGAGCATTAGGAATGAGACATTTCGATGTACAATTAATAGGTGGAATTATATTACACCAAGGAAGAATTGCAGAAATGAAAACTGGTGAAGGAAAAACATTAGTTGCAACATTACCAGTATACTTAAACGCACTAGAAGGAAAAGGAGTTCATGTAATAACAGTAAATGACTACCTAGCAAAAAGAGATAGTGAATGGATGGGGAAATTATACAAATTCTTAGGACTATCAGTTGGATTAGTAATAGCTGGAATGGACCCACAAGCAAAACAAAAAGCATATGCAGCAGATATTACATATGGTACAAATAACGAATTTGGATTTGATTACCTAAGAGATAACATGGTAATTTATAAAAATCAATTAGTGCAAAGAGATTTACGCTATGCAATAGTCGATGAAATTGATAGTATTTTAATAGATGAAGCAAGAACACCACTTATTATTTCAGGAAGAGCAAATGAATCATCAGATTTATATAAAAAAGCAAATGACTTTGTAAGAAAATTAGAAGCAAAAATAATAGTAGAAGAAGATGTAAAAGATTTTGAACAAGCAGAAGATAATGAAAATTATGATTATATAGTTGATCTAAAAGCAAAATCAGCATCATTAACACAAAAAGGTATAAAAAAAGCAGAAGAACATTTTGGATTAGAAAACTTTAATGATTTAGAAAACTCTACATTAGTACACCATGTAAACCAAGCATTAAGAGCACATGGAGTAATGAAAAAAGATATAGATTATATAGTAAAAGATGGAGAAGTTTTAATTGTAGATGAATTCACAGGTCGTATCATGTATGGAAGAAGATATAATAATGGTTTACATCAAGCAATTGAAGCAAAAGAAAGAGTAAAAATAGCAGATGAATCTAAAACATTAGCAACAATAACATTCCAAAATTACTTTAGAATGTATGATAAGTTATCAGGAATGACAGGTACAGCTATGACAGAAGAATCAGAATTCCAAGAAATATATAATTTAGATGTTGTAGAAATACCAACAAACAAACCTATGGTAAGACAAGACGAAAATGATGTAATTTACAAAAATGAAGCAGCTAAATTTAGAGCTGTAGTAAACAGTGTAAAAGAAAGTCATGAAAAAGGTCAACCAGTTCTAATAGGTACAGTATCAATTGAAAAATCAGAAAAATTAAGTAAACTATTAAATCAAGAAAGAATACCACATGAAGTATTAAATGCTAAATCACATGAAAAAGAAGCTATGATAGTTGCACAAGCTGGTAAATTTGGAGCAGTTACAATAGCAACAAACATGGCAGGACGTGGTACTGACATTATGCTAGGTGGAAACAGTGAATATCTAGCAAAAGAAGAAATGAAGAAAAACAGAGTTCCAGAAAACTTAATTGAAGAATCAAATACTTATTACGAAACAGATGACCAAGAAATATTAAGAGCTAGAGAAGAATTTAATAAATTAGTAAAAAAATATGATGAACAAATAAAAGAAGAAAAACAAAAAGTTATAGATGCCGGAGGACTAAAAATAATTGGTACAGAAAGACATGAATCAAGAAGAATTGACAACCAATTAAGAGGACGTAGTGGTCGTCAAGGAGATGTCGGAGAATCAAGATTCTTTATAGGTCTAGACGATGACTTAATGAAAATTTTCGGTGGAGATGCTATAACAAAAGTATACAACACATTAGGTGCAGATGAAGATATGCCAATAGCATCTAGAATGATTTCAAAAGCTGTTGAAAATGCTCAAAAGAAAGTAGAAGGAAGAAATTTTAGTATTCGTAAAAATGTATTAAAATATGATGATGTTATGAATGCACAAAGAGAAATTATCTATAAACAAAGAAGAGAAGTTCTTGATGGAGAAGACATCCATAGCAACATATTAAATATGATAAACACTATAGCAGAAGAAACTGTATTAATGTTTATAGAAGGTGAAGACGAAAAAACTGTAAATATTGAAAGTTTAAATGCAGAAATAACAAATATTTTTGGTTTAGATATATTTGATTATATAAAAGAACATAAAGATGATTCAAATGCGATTATTGAAGAACTTAAGAAACAAGCAACTGAAAAATATCAAACAAAAGAAGAAGAAATTACTTCTGATAAAATGAGAGAACTTGAAAGAGTTGTAATGCTTAAAGTTGTTGATGAAAAATGGATGAACCATATTGATAGTATGGATGAACTAAAAAATGGTATAGGATTAAGAGCTTATGGACAACAAGACCCTGTTGTTAAATACAGAATGGAAGGTATGGATATGTTTGAAGAAATGGTTGCAAACATAAAAGTAGATGTTGTTAAGATTCTTATGAATATCAGAAAACAAAATGGAGAAGTAAAAAGACAAGAAGCAGCAAAAATTACAGGAGCAGCTTTAGAGGCAATCAATAGTGTTGATGGTGGAAAGAAGATTACTACTCCAGAATATAGTCAAACAGTTGTTAATGATGGACCAAAAGTTGGAAGAAATGATCCATGTCCATGCGGTTCGGGTAAAAAATATAAACAATGCTGTGGTAAAAACGCTTAATAACAATACTTTGAATAATTTAAATAATAATTGAAATTTGGTGACAAAAATAGTTTGTCATCAAAAATTAAATAAAAATCTTATAAATACTTAAAATTAAAGGAGTGAAACCTAAATATAAAATGGGTGACACTTCTTTTTTACATTAAAATTTACAAATGATATAAATAAGTATATAAAAAATTTTAGGGGGGATTTGTATGAGAAAAATCAAGGAGATAGGATGCGAGAAGTATATATAAAAGGTATAAGTGATAGAGATGATATAACTCATAACAAAACAATAAAATTAGATAATATTTCTATAGGCATATATGAAATAGTTTCAAAATTGAACTACATAATGATTTTGAATTATATTGGTATTGCTGTAATACAAACACAAGTTCTACAAAACAATATTATGAACTAAAACTATAAATCAAAAGAAGGTAATAAGTTGCAATATATAACAAATTTAGATAGAAAGAAGCTTGGAGTATATGAAAGGAAGCTAATAACAGAAGAAGTTATTTTAACAGATGAAAGACTATATGAACACATACTTCTATTTCATGAAGAAGATTATAAACAATTAAGACCATATATAAAAAATATAATTGAAGATCCTGATTATATAGTTGAAGACAACAGACATGAAGATACGATGATATATTTAAAAGAAATTGATTCCATTGGTAAAAATGGTAGAGTTGTTATAAAATTAGCATTGGGAAAAGATGAGGAACATAATAAAAATTCTATAATAACATTAATGAAACTAAACAAGAGGACATGGAATCAAACTATAAGGAATAGAGGAAAAATCATTTGGAAAAAAACTAGACAAAAATGAATAAAAGTTGTATAATAAAAGTACAATATAAGTAGGTTATTTGAGGTGGACAATAGTGCCCTCCACACACCTAAATGGTCAAAAGAGATGCAGGGTTTGGCACACCTGCCAGATAACCGCAAGTTTAAAGGAGCTATGGAAACATAGCTCTAAATTTTTAGTAATTACAAGATAAATATTAACTATTATATAAATTAAGAAAAGTCAGATTAAAACGATTTTTGTCAAATTTATTATTATAATATTAGAAGTAAACAAATAAGCAGTATATATAAAATGTTTAATAACTAAAAAGCTAATTTATCTTATATATTAATAAGATGTCAATGACATCGATTTGACAGCGGGTAACAAATATTATAAATATTATAAGTATTGAAAATATGTTAACATTCCCACACAGACATTTGAGTTACTGAACGTGATTAACTATAACGGAGATATATCTGTCAAAAACGGAATTTCCGCAAAGAAAATTCGACTTGACAATCACAACGGGGACGTGGAGAGCCAGGGGAATTTTTCCGAAATTTCTGCGACAACGCACAATGGCAACGTCGACGTCTACATTGACGCTAAAAACAACGTACAAATCGAAGCGTCTTCTCATAACGGCAATGTGTCGGTAGAGTTGCAGAATGTTGCCACGAGCAATATCTATATATCTACTCACAAGGGCAATGAGAGAAATCATTTTCGTGGAAGAAACGGCGGTTATACTGCGTATGGAAGTGCAACATCACATAATGGCAATGTTGCCGTAAAGTAACTGTAATAACCCAATAATGAATGAGAGCGAGTGTAAATGCACTCGCTCTCATTAGTATTAAGTTTTTTGTTTCAAATAATTAGTTAGTACTAGTTCACAATAGTATTTGGGATATTGATAAATATTATAAAACTTATGATCCCGAACCATTTGAAGACTTAAAAGAAGTATTTGTTTTATCATGAAGAGGCTTGAATAAAGTGAATGATACAATAAAATTTAAAAAATTAATACAAATATAGCGAAATATGATATAATTTGTACAGGAGTTGACAATATGAATAGTGATATAAATATAAGAAAAAGATGGAATTAAGGTGAGATTAAATGGAAAAAGAATTAGATTCAAGAATATTTATGCTTAATGACTATGCTAGTAAAAGCAATATGGAAGAACAAATAAAAAAATATATTAGAAAATTGAAGAGTGAACATCCTTCAGCATGTATTACAAAAGAATTTTATAAAGGGGAAAACATTTTAGTTAGAGCAACAGAAATAAATAGTATAAATAATAAACAAAAAGCTAATGTGAAAGAAAAATCAAGAGAAGATGATTGGTACATAAGACAAAGAGGTGAAAGATAATGAAAGAATTAGTAAAAGTAATTGTAAAAAAATTGTTTATCTATTCTATAATTTTTAATACATTGTATTCAATAGCAGATTATGGTGAAGCATTCGCGTTATCATATTTTTGTAAAAGTCCATTAACATTAGATAAACTAACTAAATTAGCTATTTGTATTGCAGTAACACATGTAATAATGCTTATAGCTGGAAAAATAGCATCATACATAGATAATGTTAATAATCAAAAAACACAGACAAAGATACAAAAGTATTATTTTAATAAATTACAATCAATGACAATGGAACAGATTTCAAATACACATACAGGATATATACATAAATTAATAACAAATTTATCTTTCTATTTTTTTGAGATGACATGGCAATTTGAAATAAGTGTAATTCCATTAATTATTGGTGGAGCTTCTATCTTGATAATGGTATGCAGACAATCTATTGTAACAGGTATTATATGTATTTCAATATCAGCATTGGCTGTCTATCTGAAATATAAAATGATAAAAAATAAACAAAAGTACCAAAAGAAAGTGAATGAGGCAGAATCAAGATATAATGCAACATTTATTGATTTTATACAAAACATAATAGCTGTTAGAAAATTGAATATATCTAAATTTTGTAACGATAAAATAACTGAAAATTCAGAAGAATATTTAAAAGTAACAAAATTAAATGAAAGAAAAAGATCAAATGCAAACAGCGTGTTTACAGGATTGATGGATTTACTTTATTTAATAGTTATTACAAGCACAATTATTATGGTTTCAAATGGAGAAGATGGTTTGCCATATTTATTATTCTATTTATCAGCAATAGGAAAATTATATTCAAATTTGAATAGTCTTGTAAGATTAATAGATATAACAGAAAGATTTAAAACTACTAAAAAACAATTAGATGATTATTTTAAAGACAGTAAAGAAGTGAAGCTATTAAAAAAATTTAATAATATTAGATTAAATAATGTTATATTTTCATATACAAAGGATTCAACAAAAATAAAAATTCCAGAATTTATATTAAATAAGGGAGATAAAATTAGTATTATAGGCGAATCAGGACAAGGAAAAACAACAACAATGAACATATTAGCAGGTTTATATCCATTTGAAAAAGGAGAATTGCTAGTTGACGATCAATTAAAAAAAGATTGCAGAATGGATTTAGTATTTGTATCACAAGAAGTTGAGTTGTTTGATTTAAGCATAAGAGATAATTTATGTTTAGGAAAAACTATTCCTGAAGAAAAAATAATGCAATTACTTGATGAAGCTGGATTGATAAGTTGGTATAAAGAATTACCAAATGGACTTGAAACAAGGGTTGGAGAAAAAGGAATAAAATTATCAGCTGGGCAAAAACAAAGATTAAATTTAATACGAGGAATACTAATAGATAAGGACTTATATTTCTTTGATGAACCAACATCAAATTTAGATGCAATTTCTGAAGAAAAAATAACAAATATGATTGAAAAATATTTAAAAGATAAAACTTATGTAATAGTAACACATAGACCAAGAATTAAAGAATTATGCAATAGACATTATAAATTTGAAAATCATATAATGAAAGAAGTTGTAAATATTTAATTTTGGAGGAAGAATAAGGAAGTATGATATGAAAAATAATGTATATAAAAAAGAATATAAAAAATATTTAATTTCATCAGTTTTAGATACAGCAAATAATAAAATAGCAAGTAATTCATTTATTACAGCATTTGCTGTTTATCTTGGATTATCTAATTTTGCGATTGGAATTTATGCAGTATTAGATACTATGACTAATATAATTCAAATATTTGCAGCACCATTATTTTCAAGAATTGGTCAATCTAAATTTGTTGTATTAACAAATTATACTCTTTATAGATTATCATCTATATGTTTTGCATTTATACCATTTATATCTGAGGACATTAGTATAAGAACAACGTTGTTTTTTATTTTCGCTGCTATATATGCTATAACTGGGGAATTAGGTTACATAACTTTTGTTAATTGGAGAATGACATTAATAAAAAAAGAAGATAGAACTAAATTTGCATCAACAAGAAATATATATAAGAATACATTAGTAATGGTATTTAGTTTAATTATGGGTGTAGTACTAGATAAATTTACAGCTAGTGGATATGAATTATATGGATTTATGATTTTATTTATAATAGTATTTGTAATTGCATTTATAGATATTTTCATTAGGATAAACACATATAAGCCATTAATAGAAGATAAGAAAATAAGTGTTAAAGAAACTGTTGTGAAACCTGCAACAGATAAAGACTTTAGAAAAATTCTACTTGTAGGTGGAATTAATAGATTTGCTAATGGAATAGGTATGATGTATTTAAATGTTTTCTTATTAAGGTATTTAAATATTGATTATTTGTACTATAGTATTTTAAATATGCTAATACATTTCTCTGACGCACTATTTAGTAAGTATTGGGCTAAAAAGTCTGCAAATAGAAATTGGGTTAATGTATTATCTCCAATGTGTTTAATATATATTATAGCGTTTTCACTACTATTTATTTTAGATAATAGTATTATCATTTATTTATTACCAATAGTTTATATATTAATTGGTTTTGGAAATAGTGCTTATGAGATGTTTGATCATATAGCAATATATGAGCATTCAAAAGAAGAATATAAGACTTCTTATGTTACATTTGAAAGATTTATAGAAGGAATAGTTACAACCATTCTTCCAATAATCTCATATACTATTTTTCCTGAAGGTTCTAACACAATAAAAATTACGTTTTTAATATCAATTATTGCTTATCTAGTTTTCTACATATATGTAAAAATTAGAAAGAATTATTTACGTGGTAACATGTAAAGTGTTAGCTTTTTACATTGTAAAAAAATAAAAAATATGTTATAAATAAAAAAAGAATACTAATGAAGAAAGGAAAATTTTGATATGAAAAGAAAAATTTTAATTAGCAGTACAATTTTATTAATATCTATATTTCTATTTATACCCAATGTCTATGCTATGCAAATATTTGTAAAAACTTTAACAGGAGCGAATATTACATTAGAAGTAGAACCAAATGATTCTATTGATGCTATAAAAGCAAAAATTCAAGAAAAAGAAGGAATACCGCCAGACCAACAAAGGCTTATTTTTGCAGGAAAACAATTAGAAGAAGGTAAAACTTTGTCAGATTACAACATTCAAAAAGAAAGTACACTTCATTTAGTTTTAAAGTTAAAAGAACATTTTTCAGTAACATATAATATGACGAACATTACAAGTAATGGAGAAGTTTCTACAACAAATGAAAGTGATTATACAGCAACATTAAGTGCAGGATATGGATATAAATTACCAGAAACTATAATAGTAAAAGTAGGCGAAAATGAAATATCAACTGGATATACTTATAATAATGCTACTGGTACAGTTGTAATTAAAAATGAAGCGATTACAGATGATATTGAAATTATTGCAGAAGCAATAAAATTTCCTGAACATACAGTTGAAACAAATCAAGTAGAAGATTCAACAATTATTACAAAAAATGAAAATACAAACAACAATACTACTATTGATAATAAAAGCAATGTAGCAAATAATACAACAAGTATTACAACAAACAATCCGCAAACTGGTGATAATATCATATATTTCTTTGGAGTGTTTGGAATATCCTTAATAGGTATTTTAATTACAACAAAATTTAGAAAAAATTACAAAAATAAATAATTAAATAAATAGACTAGCATTACAAAAGCTAGTCTATTTTAATAATCTTACAACAATTTCAATTACTTCATTTTTCATAATATCATAATTAATTTTATCATGCTTATGATAAACAATTTCATGACACAAATTTTCAATTATTCCAATAATAATATGTATTTTTTCAACTGCATTTTCAAGTTCAATATTGTTATATTTTAAAATCTCAACTATTTTATTAGTCATTTCAAATTCAGATTCTTTAAAAATCTTAGCAACATCATCATCCAAATGAGACATAGCTACTAATTCTTCATGAGCTTTTTTAGATATAGTATGATTTTTAATGAAGATATCTATTATATTACCCAAAAGCTCTTCTATATTATCAATTTTTATTTTTTCTGTTTCAAGGATAGTAAACATAGGGAACATTATAGTATTTGAATAGTTTTTCACACCTTCAATAAAAATATCTTTTTTATCATTAAAATATTGATAAATGATACCAGTTGAAACTCCAGCAACACTAGCAATATCAGGTGTAGATATATTATAATATCCTTTTTCACACATAAGCTCAAAACCTTTTTCAATTATTCTATTTCTCTTCTCTATAGACCTTTTTTGAGTAGGTATTCTAGTATCAGACATTTTTTAATCACCTCTAAAATCCATTATACAATGATATAAAATAAAAATCAAGAAAAATATGAAAAACTTTTCATATTCTATTGACTTTATTTAATCAAGCATATATAATGTTATACGAAATATGAAAAAAAGTTCACATTAAGGAGGAGTTATGAAAAAAATAGTAGAATTAAAAAATGTAAGTAAAATCTATAAAACAGGTGAAAAAGAATATAAAGCACTAGATAATATAGATTTATCAATTAACAAAGGAGAAATGGTAGTAATACTTGGGCCTTCAGGAGCAGGAAAGTCTACTTTATTAAATTTAATCGGAGGAATGGATATTCCAACATCAGGAACAATAAAAATTGATGGAGAAGATATATCAAAATACAATGAAGAAAAATTAAGCGATTACAGAGCAGAAAACATAGGATTTATATTTCAGTTTTATAATATTTTACCAACACTAACAGTATTAGAAAATGTAGATATTGTAAAAGATATAGTGAAAAATCCAATAGACAGTAAAGAAGCAATAAAAGATGTTGGACTTATAGAACATATAAACAAGTTTCCAAACCAATTATCTGGAGGTGAACAACAAAGAGTATCAATAGCAAGAGCAATTGCAAAAAATCCTAAATTACTATTATGTGACGAACCAACTGGAGCATTAGATTCTAAAACAGGTGTAGATGTGCTCAAATTATTAAGAGAACAATGTGATAGAAATAATGGAAGTAATACTGTAATAATAGTAACTCATAACAATCTTTTTGAAGAAATAGCTGACACAGTAATAAGAGTAAAAAATGGAAAAATAGAAAGTGTAATTGCAAACGAGAATCCTAAAAAGATTGATGAGGTGAAGTGGTAATGAAAATATTAAATAAAAAAATATACAGAGATGTAAAACTAAATTTATCACAATTCATAACTATTTTTCTTATGGTATTTTTAGCAATATTTGTATTTGCTGGAATACATGCCTATATGGATGGAATGCAAGTAAGTGGAGATAATTTTTATGAACAAAATAATCTTCAAGATATATGGCTAACAGGTGAAAACTTTTCAAAAGAAGATTTAGAAAAAGTAAAAGAAACAGCAAATGTAAAAGATGCAGAAAGACAACTAACAATTACTACTACTTTAGATGGATTTGATGATGTAACTTTAGAAACAAACTTTATTGAATCAAATAACATTTCAAAAATGTATATAGTAGATGGAGAAGAATTTGATAAAGAAAAAAGTGGAGTTTGGTTAGATAGTTATTTGGCCAAAAATTTAGATTTAAAAGTAGGAGATGAAATTACTTTTACATATCAAACATACAAAATAACAGAAAAGATAGTAGGATTAGTAAATACACCAGACCATGTATATTCAATTAAAAGTGATAATGAGATATTTCCAACACATGAAAATTATGGATATATATACTTATCTATAAATGAATTTCCAGAAGATTATGATGTGTTTAATTCAATTATTGTAGATGTAGAAGATACAACAAAAATAAATGAAACAAAATCAGATTTAGAAAATAATATAGAATCAGCATTAGCAGTTACAGATAGAGAGTCATCAGTTTCTTATAGTGGCTATAATTCAGAAATAGAAGAAGGAACAACCTTTTCAGGAGTATTTACAATTTTATTCTTATTTATAGCAATTTTATCAGTAATAACGACAATGAACAGATTTGTAAGGAAACAAAGAATGCAAATAGGAACATTAAAAGCACTCGGAATAAAAAGAAAAAGAATAATAAGACACTATGTAAGTTATGGTTTCTGGATAAGTTTAATTGCAAGTATTTCGGGATTAATAATTGGAGAACTAACACTGGGCAAATTCTTTTTAAATATGGAAATGGGATATTTTGAAATACCTACATATGATACAGTATTACTACCAATAGTTTATATAGTAGCGATGGCTGTTGTAGTTATTATAACATTTGTAACATATTTATCTTGTAAGAAAGTATTGAAAGAGCCTGCATCAGAGGCATTAAGACTAGAAATACCAAAAGTAAAAAAGACAAAATTTGATTTAACAACAAAAGGAATATTAAAAAAAGCATCATTTTCGACAAAATGGAATTTAAGAGATATGGCAAGAAATAAAGCAAGAACATCAATGGCGATTGTTGGAATTGTAGGATGTACAATGCTTATAGTATGTGCATTTGGATTGTTAGATTCAATGAATGCATACTTAGATTGGGAATTTGATGAAATATGCAATTTTGAATATAAATTAGCTTTAGAGAGTAATTATACAAATGAAGAGTTTAATAATTTAACATCAAAATATGGAAATTCAACAAGTCAAACTTTAGGGATAGAAATAAAAAATAAAGATACAAAAGAAACAAATATAATCACAGTAAATGATAGTAATAATAAATTAAGATATACAGACCATAATAAAGATTATATAGAATTAAACAGTGATGGAGTATATATCACAGAAAAATTATCAAAAACGCTCAACCTAAATGTTGGAGATGAAATAACTTGGCATATATTTGGAGATGATAATTGGTATACCACAAAAATCGTCGGATTAAATCGTGATCCACAAAGCCAGCAATTAAATATGACAAGAGAATATTACGAGAGCTTAGGATTAACATATCATGCAGATTCTATTTATACAGATGAAAATTTAAGAGGAACAAAAGAATTAGACGGAGTAGAAACAATTCAAAGTATAGATTCATTAAAAAGTGGAATGCAAAGTATGCTTGGGACAATGAAAACAGTAGTGGTATTGTTAATTATAGTATCAGTTATATTAGGATTTGTAATTATCTATAATTTAGGAATATTATCATTTACAGAAAAACAATATCAATTTGCTACATTAAAAGTTTTAGGGTTCAAGGATAATCAAATAAAGAAAATATTTATAAAACAAAATACTTGGATAACAGTTATTGCAATCGTTTTAGGCTTACCATTAGGATTTTTTATGACAGATTTCATATTTAAATCAGCATTAGGTGATAGTTATGACTTTAATGCAGAAATAAAAATAATATCATATATGTATGCAATAATTGGAACATTAATCGTATCTTTTGTTGTAAACAAAGTGCTTGCTAAAAAAGTAAAAACAATAGATATGGTAACGAGTCTAAAAGGAAATGAATAGGATTGATAAAAATTATATAAAAATAGAAAAGGGGGAATGTTATGCAATTAGTTATTGGACTTATGATACCATTTTTAGGAACAACATTAGGTGCAGGAATGGTATTTTTAATGAAAAATAAAATGAGCAAAAAAGTAGAAAAAATATTATTAGGTTTTGCATCTGGAGTAATGATCGCAGCTTCTGTTTGGTCTTTGTTAATTCCTTCAATAAATATGTCCGAAGAACAGGGAAAAATAGCATGGATTCCGGCAGCAATTGGATTTTTACTAGGAATTGTGTTTTTATTAGTTTTTGATAGTGTAATCCCGCATTTACACTTAAATGATGACAAACCAGAAGGGGTTAAATCAAAACTAAAGAAAACAACGATGATGGTATTAGCAGTAACACTTCATAATATACCAGAAGGAATGGCAGTTGGAGTTACTTTTGCAGGTGCTTTAATGGGGAATGCAGGAATAACAATAACAGGAGCTTTTGCTTTGGCAATAGGAATCGCAATTCAGAATTTTCCAGAGGGAGCAATTATTTCTATGCCACTCAAGAGTGAAGGAATGTCAAAACCAAAAGCATTCTTATATGGTGCATTATCTGGAATCGTAGAACCATTAGGAGCTATAATTACAATATTGCTTATAAATTCGATAACACCAATACTACCATACTTTTTATCATTTGCAGCCGGAGCAATGATATATGTTGTAGTTGAAGAATTAATACCAGAATCACAAGCAGGAGAACATTCAAATATTGGAACAATTGGAGTAGCGATGGGATTTGTGATTATGATGATACTAGATGTGGCACTAGGATAATGTCAAGAATTTAAAAAATCACTAAAAAAATATCTGTCAATAATTTTTAAAAATGTCATAAAAAAATATTAAAATTATTTTTTAATTATGTCATAGTGAACTGCTTGAATGCAGTTCACTTTTATGTTAAGATGATGTAAGAACAGGTTCTTTTTCTTTAGCATTGTAAGTTAA
>JAFQQR010000056.1 GCA_017410505.1 Clostridia bacterium
CTATGTGGTTGATAGGTTGGAGGTGTAAGTGCAGTAATGTATTAAGCTGACCAATACTAATAAATCGAGGGCTTAACCATAAAAGTTAAGTAAAAAGTAATCGGAACGAAATCCTAAAACGAAATTCATCTATGTATTTTTGAGTGTGCTCAAAATCATAAAATTGAATAAATTAAAAAAAGTTGGAAAAAATATTAAAAAGTACTTGCAAAAAGAAATTATATATAGTATAATTCAAAAGTACAAAAAATAAGTTATCAATTTTCTGGTAACGATGACATTTAGGGTAATACCTGTTCCCATTCCGAACACAGAAGTCAAGCCTAAGTGTGCCGAAAATACTTGCGGGTTACCCTGCTGGAAAGATAGGTTGTCGCCAGATTTTATATATATTCCTCTTTAGCTCAGTTGGTAGAGCGCTCGGCTGTTAACCGATAGGTCGTTGGTTCGAGTCCAACAAGAGGAGCCAAAAAGCTAGGTAAACACCTAGCTTTTATTATTTTCAAATAAAATA
This sequence comes from Clostridia bacterium, assembly GCA_017410505.1. GTDB lineage: Bacteria > Bacillota > Clostridia > TANB77 > CAG-508 > CAG-269. The sequence continues at coordinate 515 of JAFQQR010000056.1, forward strand.
ACTTTCCCCGCTAAAATTCAGCGGGGAAAAAATTATTCAGAAGAATCTTTATTCTCAGCCTTTTTTATTAGAGCAATTTGATAGTCAAGAGTTACTAATAGTTTTCGAATCTTATTCCGAGCCTCTTGTAATTCTTCTAAAGTCATGTTTGAAGTATTGATTTCAATACTAAAATTTTCTTGCATAGTGTTTACCTCCTAAGATGTTTTAATAAATAAATTATAACATAATCTACATAAAAACGCAAAAGCTGCATTTGATTTTATAGTGGCAGTTATAATATGATCTGGCTTTTCTTTGTATAGACTTTAACAAAAAATTATGTTATAATACTAACATAAAAAAGTAGAGGAGGAAATGACTATGAAAACAAGTGTTTTAAGTCAAGCAAATTGCACAGAAAATAAAAGTGCGAAAAAGATAATTGCCGTTATTGGAAGATGGATGCCATTTCATATAGGGCATAAGCGTTTTTCAGTAAAATTAGCAAAAGATGAGAACTGTGAAAAAATAATTTTTATGATTGGTTCTTGTTACGAAGGAGGAGATCCTAGATTCTGTATAACTGCTGCAGAAAGAGAAAAAATGATAAGAGCAGTTATGAAAAGAGAAAATATACCAGAAGGCAAATATGATATTGTACCAGTTCCGGATTTTCCTACATTTGAAGAATGGATTACAAATGTTTTGCAAAAATGTAAAGAATATAAAGTTACACATTTTTGTACAGGTAATAAGGAAGATATCCTAGATGTTTTAGAAAGTAGAAACGAAAAATTGGATATGGAGATTATTAATCCAGAAATAGATTCCGATTTTCCATATCATGCTACAGATATTAGAAACATGATTATAAAAGGAGAATATGAAAAATTGGAAGAATTAATTCCAAATGAAATAAAACCAATTTTATTCCGTTATACTTTCAAGGAAATCTTGGCAGTAAGTAAAAACAGAGGAATCCATTTTATAGAAGGACGACAAACTGTCGATATGATTTTACTAGTGAGAAATATCAATGATGGCAAAGTATATGTATTGCTTGGAAATCGTCCAGAAGACAAGGAAGAAGGAGAGTTTCCTGGCGCTTTAGCAGTACCTGGTGGAGGAATTAGACTATTTGAAACAGCAACTAACGCAGCTATTCGTAAATTTTATGATGAAACTGGTTTAAAAATTAAAATGTTAGATAATAGCTTAGAACCAGCAATTGTAAAATTTGAAGATATGCCTAACTCTAATTTAGAGCAAATGCATATAGTTGGAATTTATGGAACACAAGATAAAAAAGCAAATGGAACAAAAGGTGGATCATCTCAATGTTTTGCTATTTTGGTAGAAGGAGATTTAAAACAATATCAAGATTTAATTAATCCTCAACATGGATTAACAAATGTAAAATTTTATGATATTGAAAAAATTTCAAGAAAACCACTTGCATTTCAACAAAATGATATGCTAAAAAAAGCAATTAACATGTTAGAAGCATATCCAGATCTGCAAAAAGCGATACCAAGACCTGAAAAAAAGAAAGAAACATTTGTTATTTCATTTGTAGGAGCGTCAGGAGTAGGAAAGAGTACAGCGGCATTAGGAACAACATATGAATTGAAGAAGATGGCAAAATCTGTAGAGTATGTGGATGAATTTGCCAAGAGATTGGTATATAGTGACCTGTTAGAGAAGTATATACCAAATCAGTCTTATATTATTTCAGAGCAATATAAGGTTATTTATGATTTACAAGGTAAGGTAGATTATATTGTTTCAGATGCAGGATTAGAAATTTCAGCATTACATTCTTCAGGAGAAAAAGTAATTGAAGATTTAGCATGGTATTTAACAAAGCAAATTAATCAATTTACAATTCTGATTGAACGAGATACAAAAAAAGTAAAGTTCGAAGAAAATGGAAGAGTTGAAGATGAAGAAGAAAGTAGAAGCTTTGGTGAAAAGCTAGAGGAATACTTGAAATCTAATGGTGTTAGATATGTTAAAGTAAAAGGTTCAGATGCGGCTGTTGAAATGGCTCTTAAAGTGATTGCAAAAAGAGAAGAAGAACAAAGCAAGCAGGAGAAATAGGTATGCGGAAAATTGAAAAGTTACAAGATATTTTAAAACCATATGACAAAATTACAATTATAGGACATGAAAATATTGATGTAGACGCTTTTCTTTCAGGAGTATTGTTATCTCATCTATTGGATTTTCTTCATATAAGCAATGAATTTTTGATTTTGGAAGAAATAGAAGATAATGAAACATATCAAATTATAAAAGAAGTATTTAAATTTACTATTGAAGAATATTGCTCAAAAAAAGAAGATATATCTAGGAAATTGTTCTTAGAGGATCACTATAAAACAAAACATGCTGGAGAAGTAATAGCATGCTTGGATCACCATCCAACAAAAGATTTAATAGAATATCCATTCTATTATTCTAGAATTTCTTGTTCTACATCTTATATGGTGTATGAATTAATGCAAGAAGCAGGATACAAGATTTCTCAGGAAGAAGCTAAGATGATTATAGTTTCTATGATGATTGATACTGTTTCATTCAGAAGTACTAAAACTGTAAAAGAAGAAGCAATAAAGGCAAAGGAGATTGCAGAACAATATGAATTGAATTATGAAGAAATAGAAAAATATTGCTTATGCTTAACTCCAATTAACAATATTCCAGTATATACTATTATCAATAATGGATACAAGTTCTATGATTATAATGGAAAAAGAGTAAAATCTTCTTATATCCAGATATATGAGATGATAGAAGAAGAAAAAATTATAGATTGGATTCAAAATATTATGAAAATAGTAGAGATGGAATCTCTAGCTATGTGGGTATTTATTATTTTCGAGTGCAAACACGAAATAACATATGAGTATCATATTACTCAAAATAGTATAAAAAGAGAGGTAAGTAAGGGAATTCTATCAAGAGGAACCAATATTATGCCAAAAATTGAAGAACTTTTTCAGAAATGAATAATAAACAAAGATAGGACTGACAATTTTATGTCAGTCCTAAAAAATTAAAATAAATTAGGAAATTGTTTAACAATTCCATTCACAAAAAATTCTGACATTTTTAAAATTTCTCTTTGGACCATATCATATGCCTTAATATCAGCACTATAATCTTTCTTTAAACGAGCAGAAACTTCATCTGTTGTAAGTTTTAAATGATTATACAACATTTGTCGAATCTCTTCTCTTGGATAAAAAGGATTTATACTACTAAATGCATTTGCCATATCATCAGCATTTTTATACCATTTTGTATTTAATTCTTGAGCCAATTTTTGATTTCCATTTTTTAATGCAGTAATCAAATCAGCGCCAATTACTAAATGCTCTGTCAATAATTTTTGAATAGTATTAGCAACATCACTTCCATAGTATTTTCTAAAAATATCAGCAATATCTTTAGGATTTTCTAGTAGACGAGTCTTTGTAGCTTCTAAATCACCTAAACTTTCTGCAATACTAATTAAAAGTAAACGAGTCCACAATATGTGTTCAATCCAAGCTAGATTCATATTTTTTAATAAATTAACTTGATTGATACTCATCCAATAATCATAAGAAGATGTATTATAGCGTGGGTAAATATAAATTTGTTGGCCGATTCGTAAATTGTATGGATCCAATGATAAGTTAGTATCTATTAATTCTTGTACTGTTGTTCCGTACATTAAAGCTAAATTATATAATGTATCACCAGGTCTAATGGTGTATAAAATAGGATTTGAGTTATTCATAATTTCACCTCTATTTATAAAATATTAATTTATTTTAAAAATGTTACAAATGCTTAGGGAGTTTTAAATTGTTGCAGTTCAGTGTAGCATATATATCACCATTTAGAACTACTCTATGCGTTTAAAATTGAACTGTAACTTTAAATTTAATCGGTTAGATGTAACAGTTGATAAATTATTGATTTTATGATATATTTCACTAGAAAAAAGTTATAAGAGGAAAATAAAATGAATGAAGAAAACCAAAAAAAATTTGAAATACCACAATTTTTTATAGATATGTTGGAAAAGCAATATGGGATAGAAATTACAAAAAAGATAATAAATGGATACAATGGAAGAAGATTAGTAAGTCTTAGAGTTAATACTCTAAAAAGTGATTCAAATACAGTTCGAGGTAAACTTGATAAAGCAGGAATTAAATATGAAAATACTTTTTTTAGTAATGATGCATTTATTATAAAAAATGTAGATGAGAAAGTAATTAAATCGCTTGATATATACGAAAAAGGGGAAATATATCTTCAAAGCCTTTCATCTATGCTTCCACCAATAATATTAAATCCTCAAGAAGGATTAGATATTCTAGATATGGCTGCAGCACCAGGTGGAAAAACAACACAGATGGCAGCACTTTCACAAAATAAAGCACATATTACAGCATGTGAAATAAATAACATTAGGGTAGAGCGTTTAAAATATAATGTAGAAAAACAAGGTGCAACATGTGTGTATGTTATGCAAAAAGATGCACGCCAGATAGATGACTTTTTCTCATTTGATCAAATCTTATTAGATTCACCATGTAGTGGAAGCGGAACTATAAATGTTAATGATTATAATTTAAATAAAACTTTTACAAAAAAACTTATAGATAAATCTACAGCTTCTCAAATAGCTTTATTAAGAAAAGCAATCAAAATATTAAAACCAGGAAAAGAAATGGTTTATTCAACATGTTCAATTTTATCATGTGAAAATGAAGAGATTATAGATAAAGTTATAAAAGAATTCAATATTGAAATTGTTCCGATAGAATATGAGTGGATAGAAAAACTACCACTTCTTCCTACAAAAATAGATGGAACACTTTGTGTATGTCCAAATGAATACTTTGAAGGATTTTTCATTGCAAAGATTAGAAAAAAATAAATTTGCCAAAAAAATGTTTGCAAAAAGTATTGACAAAACAAAAAACGAAATATATAATAAGACCGAACAAAAATTTTATTAAATTTTTAGGAGGTCTTTTTATGATAACTACATTACACATAAAAAATATAGGAATTATAGATGATTTAAATATAGATTTAAACGAAGGATTAAATGTATTAACAGGAGAAACAGGAGCAGGAAAAACATTAATAATAGACTCATTAGGAATAATATCAGGAGGAAGATTTTCTAAAGAAATGATAAGAAAAGGAGAAACAAATTCATTCGTAGAAGTCTGCATGTATGAACCAGAAAATGAAAATTCAATAGATGGAAATATAATAGTATCAAGAGAAATAAATCTAAATGGGAAAAATATGTGCAAAATAAACGGGAGAATGGTAACAGTAAATGAATTAAAAAAATTTATGAGTAAATTTATCGAGATACATGGACAAAATGATAATCAAAGTCTATTAGATAACAAATTTCACTTAAAATATTTAGATGGATATATTGGAGAAGAATTAGCAAAAATAAAAAATAAATATAAAGAAAAATATCAAAGATATTTAGAAATAAAAAAAGAACTAAAAGCAAATTATGGAGATGAAAAAGAAAGAGAAAGAAAATTAGACTTATTAAAATATCAAGTAAATGAAATAGAAGAAGCAAAGTTGAAAGAAAATGAGGAAGAACAGCTAGAAGAAAAAAGAAAAATAATGCTAAACTCAGAAAAAATATCTAAAAACTTAAATGAGGCAGATATTGCAATCGGAGAAAATAGTATAGATAACCTAAATGTTGCAATAAGAGCTCTAGAAAAAATAGAAAATATAGATAATGTATATGAAAAAATATCAAGTAATTTAAAAAATATATATTATGAATTGCAAGAAATATCAAGAGACATCTCAAATTATAAAGATGAAGTATATTTTGATGAAGAAGAAAGAAACGAAGTCGAAGAAAGATTAGATTTGATATATTCATTAAAAAGAAAATATGGAAACAATATAAAAGAAATAATTGACTATAAAAATGAAATACAAGAAGAAATTGAACATATAGAAAATTTAGATGAATATAACAATAAATTAAAAAAAGAGCTAAAACAGATAAAAGAAGAAATGACAGAATTAGCTCAAAAGATGAACAAACTAAGAAATGAATATGGAAAAAAATTAAGCAATAGCATAAATCAAGTATTAGAAGAACTAGAAATGAAAAATGCAAAAATTAATACACATGTAGATTATAACGAAGAAGAATTTTTTGAAAATGGAAAAGATGAAGTTGAATTTTATATAAAAACAAATTTAGGAGAAGACGAAAAGCCATTATCAAAAATAGCTTCAGGTGGAGAAATGTCAAGAATAATGTTAGCAATAAAAAAAGTATTAGCAGATACAGATAAAATGCCAGTATTAATATTTGATGAAATAGACACAGGAATAAGTGGAAAAGCAGCAAATGCAGTTGCAGAAAAACTAAATGGTATATCAAAAAATCATCAAGTACTATGTATTTCGCATTTACCAAGCATAGCAGCAATTGCGGATTATAACTATTTTATAAGTAAAAAAGTGGTAGGTGAAAGAACTAATAGTAATATAAAATTGTTAAATGAAAAAGAAATATTAGAAGAGATTGCAAGGATTTCTTCTGGAGAGATAAATGAAACAACAATTAAGTATGCTATGCAGTTGAGAAATAAAAAAGCTTGTTAATAAGAAAAAGTGAATATAAATTAAAGTTGATATTTTATGTAAAATATGGTATAATCTTTTTCGATATTTTGTAAAACCCAATGGGATGTAGTAAAGTAAATCTCGGAGGGTAATCCTCCGAGTGGTAAAAGGAGGAAAATATATGCATCTAAAATTAAAAAAATCAAAAATAACAGATTGGTGGGTTGCTAAAGAAAATGATAAAATGGCTTTTGTTAACATTTTGTCAGGTGAACCTTTGCGGAGTAATTTAAAAGTAGTAGGGTATTTTGATAAAGGTGAAGAAGTAGTTGCTACTAGTACGAATTATGTAGTTATGATTACTAAAGAAGGTGTTATAACTTCACAAGGTAGTTTTTATCCTTTTGAAGAAGCTCACGAAGTATATCTGCAATTTCTTATATATGCTAATAAAGAGGATACTATAATAGGATATAATTGGGATTTTGCAGATAAGGTATCAAAGGAAAAGATTGTTGCTGATATTATTGATAAAGGGTCAATTAGAAAAGATGTTACTTTTGATTTTATTCCAAATGAAAAAGATGTAATGTTATCAGGTTATTCAAACAACTTATCAAAAAATGTTATTTTATCAACATTTTCTAGAAGGAATAATGGCTGTCTAGTAATATTTGGTATTGCGGATTTTGTTAAGGCAGATATATATAACAGTTCATTTGCTTTTTTAGAAGAATCTCAAGAAAGAGTTAAAGAAGTAAAAAAGATTTTCAGTAATATAGTGAAAGGAAAAAATATTTCTGTAAAAGTAGGAAAATAATTTGATACATAAAAACAACATAACTTTCTTATAAGATAGTTGTGTTGTTTTTTTATAGATGTATAAAAATGGAAATATTAGTATAAAATAACATCAGATAGATTCATCTTATGATGAACAAAGTGAAAGGTGGTAATTTATATGAAAGATTTTTTAGCCATAAAAGATATAGAGGCAATTGAAGTACTAGACTCAAGAGGAAATCCAACAGTACAAGTTGAAGTAGTAACTGAGGGTGGCTTTTCAGGTGTAGCATTAGTTCCATCAGGAGCATCAACAGGAAGCTTTGAAGCAGTAGAATTAAGAGACGGAGACAAAACCAGATATTTAGGAAAAGGTGTAAGCAAAGCAGTAGAAAATGTAAATAAAAAAATAGCGAAAAAATTAATAGACATGAATGTATATGACCAAAGAAAAATAGATAGAACCCTAATTGAAATAGACGACACATTAAATAAATCAAATTTAGGAGCAAATGCAACATTAGGAGTATCACTCGCTGTAGCAAAAGCAGCAGCAAATTCATTAGGAATGGAATTATATAATTATATTGGTGGAATAAACGCAAATGAATTACCAATTCCAATGATGAACATTCTAAATGGAGGAAAGCACTCAGATAATAACATAAATATACAAGAATTTATGATAATGCCAATAGGAAGTATAACATTTGCAGAAAGATTAAAAAGAGGAGTAGAAGTATATCATACATTAAAAAAAGTACTAAAACAAAAAGGATATTCAGTAGGAGTTGGAGATGAAGGAGGTTTCGCACCAAATTTAAAAGATGAAGAAGAAGCCCTAGAGTCAATAATGGAAGCAATAAAAAAAGCTGGATATGAACCAGGAAAAGACATATGCTTAGCATTAGATATAGCAAGTACAGAAATGTATGATGAAGCTAAAAAGACAGGAAGAGATGGATATTATTTTTGGAAAACAGATGTATATAAAACTAAACAGGAAATGATAGATTATATTGTTGAATTAACAGAAAAATATCCTATTATATCAATAGAAGATGGATTAGCAGAAGAAGATTGGGAATCTTGGAAACAACTAACAGAAAAATTAGGTAATAAAATACAATTAGTTGGTGATGATTTATTTGTAACAAATAAAAAAAGACTACAAAAAGGTATTAAAGAAAATATAGCAAATGCAATATTAATAAAGCCAAATCAAATTGGTACTTTAACAGAAACTCTAGACACAATACAAGAAGCAAAGAAAAAAGGGTATAAAACTGTTATATCTCATAGATCTGGCGAGACAGAAGATACAACTATTGCAGATTTAGCCGTTGGCATAAATGCGGGACAAATAAAAACAGGAGCGCCTTGTAGAACTGATAGAGTTGCTAAATATAATAGACTTCTTAATATTGAAAATCAACTAAGAAATGATGTATAATGAGACAAATGGGACAGTACAAATTAGTCTCATAAATTTGTCAAAATAAGGAGAAATTTATGTACTACACATATATATTAAGATGTAAAGATAATTCTTTATATACAGGAATAACAACAGATTTAAAAAGAAGATTAAAAGAACACAAAGAAAAAGGAGAGAAAACAGCAAAATATACATTGACACACACTGCTGAAAAAATGGAAATTGCCTGGGAGTCAGAAAATAGAGTGTTAGCATCTAAATTAGAGTTTAATATAAAAAAATTAACAAAAAGGCAAAAAGAAGAATTAATAAAAAATCCAAAAGTATTAAATAATTTTTTAGGAGATAAAATACAAACAGAATTATATTCAAGTGTAAAAGGAGAGTAGTTCATTCTACTCTCCTTTGAGATCTTTCGGAATTACCGGAAGTATTACACATTTTTTCATATTCTTTACACTTAATTTTATAGTCCATCTGCATACATAAATATCTATAATAGCAATAAGCCTGTTCATATTGAGCCATAGGATTAAACATAGGGTCACGATACAAATCATTCATTTCAGGAGAGGGACCGACCGCATTTGTTGCATCATTGAAAAATCCATAAATGGTGGCATATTATTAAAATCTTTATCCATAAAATCATCTCCAATCATATTAATAAAATATATTCCTAAATGATGTAAATATTCATAAAAGTAAGAAAATAGGAAAAAAGGACGTCCTCAATTCCTAATTTCTACAAATTAAAATTAAAAAACGGAAAAAGATTAATAGCAATAAAAGTATAAAAAGCAGCTAAAATACCATGCAACAATTTTCCATAAAAATAAGGTTTAATAGACAAATCAGTTTTAGAAGTAATACTCAAAACCTGAAGTAAAATAGATAATCCACCAATACCAAGTAAAAAAGCAGTAATTATGATATTAACTGAAATTTTTTTAATATTAATACTAGAAATAGAACTAATGCCATTAGTAATTTCAAGCAAGCCAGTAAGAATTCCGGAAATAAAAGAACTATCAATATGTAAAAAATCGAAAATAGGTGTAAGTATCAAAATTAAATTATGCAAAATGCCACTAGCTTTAAAAATAGAAATTATACTTGAAAATATAACAACAAAACCACCTATCATTAAAATTGTGGAAATACTGTTAGTAATACTTTTTCCTAAAACTTCGCCTAAATTAGAAAAGGTAACATTTTTGTATTTTTGATAATTAGAATTTTTATTTCCAATATAATCAGGACTAGAAGAGTTGAATTTCCAAAATCTAAAAACTATTCCAACAGTAATGCAGGCTAAGATATGTGTAATTAATAACAAAAGACCAATGGTTGAGTTTCCAAACATACTAATACCAACTGTTCCAACTATAAATAAAGGACCAGAATTATTTGTAAAACTTAGTAGTCTTTCGCATTCTTCTTTAGAACAAATATTATTTTCTCTAAAATCACAAGCGATTTTTGCTCCAACTGGATATCCACTAATTAATCCCATAACAAATCCAAAAGCACCTTCACCTCTAATATTAAATAAAGGCTTCATTATTTTGTTTAAAAATCTTCCTAAAATATTAACAAAATTGGTATTCATCAAAAGCTCTGTTGCTACGAAAAATGGAAAAAGTGAGGGGACAACAGAATTAGCCCATAAAGATAATCCTTTTTTTATTGCGGGTAGATTACTAGTTGAAAATAATAGCAAACTTGCTCCAAAGGCTAAAAAAATCAGAGCAAATATATTTCTTTTTATTTTTAAAACATAAAAATTACATTTTGAAAACATATAATCACCATATTAAATTATATGTAAAAAAAATAGTAATATGTTTTAAAAGAATTAATAAAATATATATTTTCTTGTTGTGAAATATTGTAAATACTGATATAATAATATACATAAAAAAGAAAGGAGTTGATAGTTATGTCTGAAGCACAAATACAGGCTATAAAAGATGTAATAAAAATGACACCACGTCTTAATTTTGATTGCTTAAATTCTATTAAAATTCTAATGGAAAAAGCAATAGACTCTGAATTATTAAGGTTAGAGCCAACAGTTATTTTAGACAATATGGATATTACTGAAAAAGTGATGTATCTAGATTATTTAACAGAAAGTAAAGATGTTAAAGATAAAGAATTAAAAGAAGCAGTGTCATTTGAAGAAGTACTAAAGAGAGAGGGGTTGACCATAGATGATTTACAAGATAAAGATTAGACCTAAAGCTCTTAAATTTATTGAAAAGCAGGATAAATATCAAAGATTGAGAATATACAAAGCAATTTACAACCTGCCAAAAGGTGATGTAAAGAAAATGGCAGGTTGCAAAAATGAATATAGGCTTAGGGTTGGTAATTATAGAATTATTTACGAACATAATCAAAATGAATTTATTATTCTAATTACGAAAGCAGAGAATAGAGGACAAATTTATAAATAAAATTTTTAAATTCAAAAAAATCCTAAAATATTTTTTTCTATAGGATTTAATTCCCAAAAAAATTTAATATTTCATAAAATCACTAAAAATTTTCCAAAGAATAAAATATACAAAGTATTTAAGGAGGATATTTTGTATGCAAAAACGAGTATTAAAAATTTCAGGAATATTTTTAGTGTTTATTTTTACATTTCTAAATTCAATATATGCATTATCACCGCAAAGTAGCTTAAGTTATGAAGGAATTGATGTAAGTGATTGGCAAGGATACATAGATTACAGTCAAGTCAAAAATTCAGGAATAGAAGTTGTATATATAAAAGCAAGTCAGGGCAATAATATAAAAGACCCATATTTCGACATAAATTATGAAAATGCAAAAGCAAATAATTTAAAAGTAGGATTTTATCATTTTTTAACAGCAACAACAGTAGAAGAAGCGGAACAACAAGCAACATTTTTTGCATCAGTTATATCAGGGAAACAAGCCGATTGTAAATTAGCAATGGATTATGAACAGATTGACGGAATAGATACACAGTTGATAAATCAGATAGCCATGGCATTTGTGCAAAAATTAGAAGAATTAACAAAAAAGCAAGTGATTATTTATAGTGATTTATATAATAGCGAAAATACTTTTAATAGCGAACTAGCAAGTCAAGGAGAATTATGGATTGCGTACTATGGAGATTATAAAAATTTAGAAAATGTTAATTCAAGCTGGAATACATTTATAGGTATTCAATATACAGACCAAGGTAATGTACCAGGAATAAATGGAAGTGTAGATAGAAATCTATTTGCTGAAGAAATTTTTTTAGATGATAATTCAGAAATACCAAATACCGAGAATCCAAATGGTAATTACAATACAGAAACAATATACTATACAGTAAAAAGAGGAGATACTTTAAGCTCAATTGCTTCTCGATATGGAACTACTGTACAAGAAATAGCACAAATAAATGGAATACAAAATGTAAATTTAATATATCCAGGGCAAGTATTAAGAATAATAACAAATTCAAATAACCCAGGTAGTGAAACAAATGGGACAGGAAAGACCTATTATACAATAAAAAGAGGAGATACTTTATGGGGAATATCAAGAAGATATGGAGTATCTGTACAAAACATCGTAAGCTGGAATAATATTCAAAATCAAAATTTGATATATCCAGGTCAAAGGTTGATACTATATGGAAATTACAGTAGCTCTAGTAATAGCACCGTTTATTATACAGTACAAAGAGGAGATACATTATGGAAAATTGCAAGAAGATATAGAACTTGCCCAAGAAGGATAGCAAGAATTAACGGAATAAGGAATCCTAATTTAATATACCCAGGGCAAATATTAAAAATTTATTAAAATTTGTATATAAATATAAAAAAAGCACATACTGTTTTCAGAAAGGTATGTGTTTTTTATGGAAGATAGAGATTTAGGAAAACAAATAAGAGAAAGTTCAGAAGAGGTAGGAGAGGATAGCACAAAATATGGAGAATTTATTTCATCATATTTTGCATGGGTATCATTACCAGACCAAAAAGAAAAAGTAGAAAAATTAGAAAATATAACAAAAAAGAAAGATAAAAAGAGAAAAAAATAGAATTATTAAGAATAAAGGTCAGAAAAAATCAAAGAAGGTCAAAGAAAGTCAAAAAATAAAATTGATTTATTTTTTAAAATGAATATAATATATATTATAGGTCAAAGAAAGTCAAAGACAAAAATAAAATGATAATATATTGAAAAAAACGCAAAAAGAAACAAAATTTTTAAAAGGAGGCTGATAAAATGAGAATGTCAGATGTGATAGAAGAATTTATAAAGGATTTATTTGATGAGGACGAAAGCAATTTTATAGAAATTCAAAGAAATGAATTAGCACAACATTTTAATTGTGTGCCATCACAAATAAATTATGTAATATCAACAAGGTTCAAACCATCACAAGGATACTATGTAGAAAGTAGAAGAGGTGGAGGTGGAAACATCAAAATCAGAAAAATAAGTAATACAAAATCAGATTATATAATGCATATAATAAACAATATAGGAAAAACAATTACAATAAGCGAAATAGACATTTTATTGAGCGATTTTTTAACATACAACGTCATTACAGAGCAAGAAGCCAAACTTTTAAAAGTTGCAACAAGCGATAATGTTCTTAAACTAGATAGAGATATCAAAGATGAAGTAAGAGCAAGAATTTTTAAAAATATGTTATTGAATATAGAATAAAATTAAAAGGAGTGATTAATATGCTATGTGAGAATTGTAGAAAAAGAGAAGCAAATGTAAGATATTCAGAAAATATAAACGGAGTAAAAAAGGAATTACATTTATGTGAAGAGTGTAGCAAAAAATTAGGGATAACAGATAAAATGGACTTTAGAATGCCATCATTAGATTTTTCAAATTTTTTTGGAAGTTTTTTAGAAGATTTCAGCACACCAGACTGTATGCCTTTAGTAAATGAAGTAAAACTAATTAAATGTGAAAGTTGTGGGTCAACTTTTGATGATATCATAAATACTGGAAGATATGGATGTGCAAATTGTTATGATGTTTTTGAAGATAGAATGGATCCGATTTTAAAGAAGTTGCAAGGGGCTAATAGGCATAATGGAAGATTAGGAAAAGTGTCAGATAATAATGTTAAATTTGAGAAAAAAGAAGAGATAAATTCTAATAATAAATTAGAAAAATTGCAAGAGGATTTGAAACAAGCTATTAAGGAAGAAAGATATGAAGATGCTGCTAAAATAAGAGATGAAATTAAGAAAATGTCTAATTAGGGATGTCCAAATGGGACGTTTCTTTTTGGACATGGACAAGGAAGGTGATAAATATGAATTGGTATTTACAAAGTGGAAAAGATTCAGATGTAGTAACAAGTACAAGAATTAGATTTGCAAGAAATCTGCAAGGATTTAAATTTAATTTAAAAACAAAAACAGATATAGACAATCTAAAAAATAAAATAAAAGAAAACGTATTTGCAATAGGATATGGATTAAAGTATCTAGAACTAAAGGACATGGATGATATAACAAAAATGAGTTTAGTTGAAAAAAATCTAATCAGCCCAGAATATGCTCTAAACAAAAATGACACAGGAGCCATACTAATAAATGATGAAGAAAATATTTGCATGACGGTAAATGACGACGACCATCTAAAAATACAAGTTTTTAGCTCAGGTTTTGAATTAGAAAATACACTAAACTTTGCAATTGAATTAGACAAAAAAATAGAAGATGTTTTAGGATATGCAACAAACAAAAAATACGGATATCTAACAAGTCTTCCAACAAACTGTGGTACAGGTCTAAAAGCATCTGTTATGATACATTTACCTGCACTTGAAAAGACTAGAAATATTGATAAAGTTTTTTATACAATAAATAATTTTGGTGTAAATATAATGGGAGAATATGGACAAGATAATGAAAATATTAAGAATATATATCAAATCTCAAATAAAAGGACACTAGGTGTAACTGAAGAAGAAATTATGGAAAATATGAAAGTTGTAACAAACAAATTAATTGAACAAGAAAGAAAAGCTAGAAAATTTTTAGCTAAAGATACAATTGATTTAGAAGATACTATTTATAGAAGTTACGGATTATTAAGTAATTGTAGAAAAATTTCATTAGATGAAGCTCAGAGGTTAATTTCAAATGTAAAAATGGGAACAGATTTAGGAATTTTGAAAGAATTAAATGATAGCAAAATTCAAAAATTAAGTTTGTTTACTAAACCTGCAAGTATGCAAAAATATTTAGGAGAACAATATGAGGCATTAGAAAGGGATATTAAGAGAGCAGAGGTTATAAAAGGTATTATGAGCGAAAAATAAAAAAGCCTCCAAGGAGGCTTAAGATAAATTATTCAACCACGCTTTGAAATAAAATAGAAACCAATTGTAGCTACTGCAATCGTAACTAATAAATCTTTTAAAAATGCAGCTACTGCAATAGTCATAATTGAAACACAAATGTAACCTATTATTCTTTCAATATTCATGATATTCCTCCTTGAAATCTTTAGCATAAAGCTAAGCAAAGATATAATAATAATTATATCGAGTTAATAAAGTAACTGTATAATATTATAAAATAATAGACATAAAATGTCAAATCAAAGATATTGTACAAAAAGGACAGAAAGGGCCTCTTCAGAAACGTCCACAAAAGGACTTGACAAAAACAACCAAAAAAAGAACGTCCCCGTTGGTTCAATGGAATAGAAAGGAAGTGTATAAAATGACATATAAATTCACAAATAGAGCTAATAAAGCAATAGAAATTGCAAATGAGTTAGCGTTAAAGCTAGGACATAGCTATATAGGAACAGAACATATATTATATGGCCTAGCAAAAGAAGGTGGTGGAGTGGCATCAAAAGTTTTAGAAAATCAACAAGTAATGGCAGAAGATATTTTAAATAAAATAGAAGAGTTGATAGGAAGAGATGAGCCAATTGAAAATATAGTTGATTTTACACCTAGAACTAAAAGAGTAGTAGAATCAGCTTTTGTAGAGGCTAGAAAATTAGGATATAATTTTATAGGAACAGAACATATCTTGATAGGAATATTAAGAGAAGGTGATTGCATAGCTGCAAAAATTTTATTAGATTTGAATGTGAATATTCCAAGGCTTTATAATGAAATTATAAAAGTAATTAATGAAGGTGAAAGCTACAATTCAAGTGAAAAACAATCATCTAGTAATTCAAACTCAAGGCAAAGAGGAAAAACAAAAGGAAGTTATAATCAAACACCAACATTAAATCAGTTTGGAGAAGATTTAACTAAAAAAGCAGAAGAAGGAAAGCTAGATCCTATTATAGGAAGAAAAGAGGAGATTGAGAGAGTTGTTCAAATCTTATCTAGAAGAACTAAAAACAATCCTTGTTTAATAGGAGAGCCAGGTGTAGGAAAAACAGCAGCTGTTGAAGGGTTAGCTCAAAAAATTGTATCTGGAGATGTGCCGGAAATTCTAAAAGAAAAAAGAGTTGTTACACTTGATATTTCAGGAATGGTTGCAGGAGCAAAGTATAGAGGAGACTTTGAAGAGAGAATAAAAAAGGCATTAGATGAAGTAAAAAAAGCAGGAGATATAATTCTTTTTATAGATGAGATTCACACAATAGTTGGAGCAGGAGCGGCAGAAGGTGCAATAGATGCTGCAAATATCTTAAAGCCTTTACTTGCAAGAGGAGAGATTCAATTAGTTGGTGCTACAACTTTAAATGAATATAGAAAATTCATAGAGAAAGATGCAGCATTAGAAAGAAGATTTAGCCCTGTAACTGTAAATGAACCATCCGAAAAGGATGCGGTTCTAATTTTAAAAGGAATTAGAGATAAATATGAGGCACATCATAATGTGAAAATTACTGATGAGGCAATAGATGCAGCTGTCCAATTATCAGTTAGATATGTAAATGATAGATTTTTGCCAGATAAAGCAATAGACTTAATTGATGAAGCAGCATCCCGTGCAAGATTAAAAACTTTTACAGAGCCAGATAACTTAAAAAAGATGCAAGAAGATATTGAAAAAATCAAAAATGAAAAAGAAGAAGCGGTTTTAAACCAAAAATTTGAGAGAGCAGCAGAGTTAAGAGATAAAGAAAGAACTTTAAAAGAAAAATTCGAAAAAGAACAGAATAGATGGAAAAATAAAAATACAAAAAATATTATAAATATAACAGAAGAAAATATAGCCGAAGTTATAGCAAGTTGGACAGGAATTCCCGCTAAAAAAATAACTGAAGATGAAAATGAAAAATTAAAAAATTTAGAAACAGAATTGCATAAAAGAGTAGTAGGACAAAATGAAGCGGTTGAAGCAGTAAGCAAAGCAATAAGAAGAGGAAGAGTAGGACTAAAAGACCCGAAAAGACCAATAGGTTCATTCTTATTTTTAGGGCCAACAGGTGTTGGAAAAACAGAACTTTCAAAAGCATTAGCAGAAGTTTTATTTGGTGACGAAAATGCAATGATAAGAGTAGATATGTCAGAATTCATGGAACCACATTCAGTATCTAAATTAATAGGTTCACCTCCAGGATATGTAGGATTTGATGAAGGGGGGCAATTAACAGAAAAAATAAGAAGAAAACCATATTCAGTAATATTATTTGATGAAATTGAAAAAGCACACCCAGATGTGATGAATATGTTACTTCAAATTTTAGAAGATGGAAGATTAACAGATAGTCAAGGAAGAACAGTTAATTTTAAAAATACAGTAATAATAATGACATCAAATTTAGGAGCAAGATTGATTACAGATAAAAAACATTTAGGATTTACAAATACAAGTGAAAATAAAACTGAAGATATTCAAAAAGAATATGAAGAAACTAAAAAAGAAGTAATGGCAGAACTAAAAAAAGAGTTAAGACCTGAATTTATAAATCGTATAGATGAAATTATAGTATTCCATAAATTAAATGATAATGAAATTGGTCAAATTATTGATATAATGTTAAAAGAAATTGTAAATAGATTAAAAGAACAAAAATATGATATTGAATTAGAGCCTGAAGTTAAAGAATTAATTGCTAAAGAAGGCATTGATAAAAACTTTGGTGCTAGACCTTTAAGAAGAACTATTCAAAATTTAGTTGAAGATAAATTGGCTGAAGAAATTTTGGATGGAAAGTTAAATAAAGGTAAAGTTGCTAAGTTTACTGTTAAAGATGGAAAAATGAGACAAGTGGGACAGGCATATTAATATTTAGAACTACTCTGTGTATTTAAAACTGAACTGTAACGTTCAGTACTTACAAATTTTGCATAAATACTTGAAAAAATACAAAAAATATAGTATACTATTCAAGTAAACAAAAAAAGTCCTTTTACTTAGCTTACAAGACAAGCACCAAATCTAAAGCCCAGTTAAAGGATATAAACAAAAATAGGAGGTGTAAAACATGACAAAGGAAAGAAAACAAGAAATCATTAATACTCATAAAAGAGAAGAAAAAGACACTGGTTCACCAGAAGTACAAATAGCTCTTTTAACAGAAAGAATTAATGAATTAACAGAACACTTAAAAGTACATGTTAAAGATAATCACTCAAGAAGAGGATTATTAAAAATGGTTGGTAAAAGAAGAAACTTACTAAACTATTTAGCAAAAAAAGATGTTCAAAGATATAGAGACATCGTTGAAAAATTAGGATTAAGAAAATAATTAAATAAAGAGCCTATGCAAAACAAAAGATTTAGCATAGGCTTTTTGTGGACATCAATCATATAAGTCAAAAATTTAGGTAAGTAGCTTGTATAATATCCTAAGATAAACCTAGAATATTATAGAGGTTACAATCTAAATTAGACTTATATAATAAGGGACGGGTTAAAAATCCCGTAAAAAATAAAAGGGATTTTTAACCCGTCCCCAAATCCCAAAAAGAAAGGAAGAAAATAATATGTTTAAAACTTATGAAACAGAATTAGCAGGAAGAAAACTTGTATTTGAAACAGGGAAAATGGCAGGATTAGCAAATGGAAGTGTATTAGTTAGATATGGAGACACAGTTGTAATAGTAAATGCTACAGCATCAAAGGAACCAAGAGATGGGATTGACTTTTTCCCATTATCAGTAGATTATGAAGAAAAATTATATTCAGTTGGAAAAATACCAGGGTCATTCCAAAAAAGAGAAGGAAAACCAAGTGATAAAGCAATTTTAACATCAAGAGCAATAGATAGACCATTAAGACCACTATTCCCAAAAGATTTTAGAA
>JAFQQR010000057.1 GCA_017410505.1 Clostridia bacterium
GAAAAAGAAATAGAAGACAGATTTTACAAAGAACTAGAATTTGGAACAGCTGGACTTAGAGGAATAATTGGAGCAGGAACAAACAGAATGAACAAATATACAGTAGGAAAAGCAACACAAGGACTAGCTAATTACATTTTAGAGCAAGGAACACAAGATAAAGGTGTTGCAATTAGTTATGATTCAAGAAGAATGTCTAAAGAGTTTAGTTTGCAAACAGCATTAATATTAAATGCTAATGGAATAAAGACATATTTATTTGAAAATTTAAGACCAGTACCAGAGTTATCTTATGCTGTAAGAGAATTAAAATGTACGGCGGGAATCATGATTACAGCAAGTCATAATCCGCCAAAATATAATGGATATAAAGTATATTGGGATGATGGATCACAAATAGTTGCGCCAAGAGATAAAGATATAATTCAAAAAGTAAGAGATGTTAAAGAATATAGTGAAATTAAAGAAATATCAAAACAAGAAGCAATGGAAAAAGGACTATTTAATGTTGTAGGAACAGAAATGGATGATAAGTATATAAATACTTTAAAATCTTTAATATTAAATCCAGAAATAGTAAAAGAGCAAGGGAAGAAATTAAAAGTTGTATATACACCATTACATGGAACAGGAAATACAATTGCAGAAAGATTATTAAAAGAAATAGGATTGGAAAATGTATATGTAGTTCCAGAACAAAAAGAACCTGATGGAAACTTTCCAACAGTAGATTATCCTAATCCAGAAGAGAAAAAAGCATTTAAATTAGCTTTAGAATTAGCTAAAGAAGTTGAAGCAGATGTGGTTTTAGCAACAGACCCTGATGCTGATAGATTAGGAATTTTTGCAAAAGATGCAAAAACTGGTGAATATATGAGTTATACAGGAAATATGTCAGCTTTATTAATTGCAGAATATAGAATTTCTCAGATGAAGGAAAAAGGTATTTTACCTAAAGATGGAATGGTAATTACAACTGTTGTTTCTTCTAATTTAACACAAGCAATTGCTGAAGAATATGATTTAGAAATGGTAGAAGTTTTAACAGGATTTAAAAATATAGGTGCTGTCATGAAAAAAGCAGAGGAAAATAAAGATAAAACTTATGTATTTGGTTTTGAAGAAAGTTATGGCTGTTTAATTGGTGATTATGCAAGAGATAAAGACGGAATAGCAGCAGTAATGGCTTTGTGTGAAGCAGCATGTTATTATAATTCTAAAAACGAAACTTTATGGGATCAAATGATTAATATATATGAAAAATATGGATATTATAAAGAAGACCAAGTATCAATTGTATTAGAAGGTGCTGAAGGTGCTGAAAAAATACAAGAAATGATGACTAATATGAGAAATACACCTGTTCAAAAAATAGGAGATTATAAGGTTTTAACTTTTAAAGATATAGATAGAGATTATGTTAAAAATATGGTAACAGGAGAAGAAACAAAAACAGGACTTCCAAAATCAAATGTTTTATATTATGAATTGGAAGACAATAGTTGGTGTTGTGTTAGACCTTCTGGTACTGAACCTAAAATTAAATTATATATGGGTATTAAAGGGGTTTCTGAAGAGGATGCTAATAAAAAACTTAGTGAATTGAAAAATGAAATGGTTAAATTAGTTAAATAAAAAATTTAAACGGTCAAAAGGGTTGTTCCCTATTGACCGTTTTTTCCAGTCTTCTAAATTTCTTTGGATAGCTCCAAATAGATTTGCTCTAATTGCAGGAATATCTTTTTGAAGAGTAAATAGCATTTGTTTCATATCTTCTCTTTTAGAGGTTCCATCCATAGGACATAC
This sequence comes from Clostridia bacterium, assembly GCA_017410505.1. GTDB lineage: Bacteria > Bacillota > Clostridia > TANB77 > CAG-508 > CAG-269. Next base: position 1,807 of record JAFQQR010000057.1, read on the forward strand.
TTTTGGCATAGCTTCTAGATTATTTTTTCTAATGAATCTTTTTGTGTCTTTTTCAGGTGTATAAATTAAGGGTCTAATTAAAGTAATTCCTGAACGGTCCATGTAGCTTACGGGTGAGAAGGTTCCGATGCTACCTGTGTATAATAAATTTAGTAAAAATGTTTCTAATACATCATCTTGATTGTGACCTAAAGCAATTTTGTTGCATCCTTCTCGTATTGCTACAGAGTTTATTACGCCTCTTCTTAAGTTTGCACATAATGAGCATGGATTTTTTTCTTTTCTTATGTCAAAAACAATTTCTTTTGCATTGCTTTTTTCAATAAATAATGGAATTTCTAAGTCGTCACACATTTTTTGTAGAAATTTAGTGTCAAAGAATTCAAATCCTGGGTCTATGCTTATGGCTATTATTTCGAATTTTTTTGGATAGAATCTTTGTAATGCTTTAAATGCGTGGAGCATTGTTATTGAGTCTTTTCCTCCTGAAAGGCAGATTCCTATTTTATCGTTTTCTTCTATCATGTGGTATTCTTCTATGGCTTTTCTCATATGGCTTAGTATTTTTTGCATTTTATTTCCTCCAAATTTTTTTTATAGATATATTATAACATCATTGTCAATAGTAGGTGAATTTTAGCTTTACTCTTAAAAATTTTTCTTCTAGCACCTTGCTGTTAACTTAAGGGATATGTGGTATTATTTTTTTATTAATACCTTCAATAGCAGGGTCAATTTCAAAACCTTAGGTCCCTCACAAGGAGTCTGTTATCGGTTTTGAAGCCTGACGCGGGTCTTGGGGAACGTTCAGGTATTAATAAAAAAATAATACCACATATCCCTTAAGTTAACAGCAAGGTGCTAGAAGAAAAATTTTTAAGAGTAAAGCTAAAATTGTAAAAAAGAAGGCTTGTAATAAAAATGTAATAAAAACTTAATAATTGATGTATAAAAATTTCGAAAAAAAGCTTCCCTAGTAGCTAAAAAAAGGATGAATGTAATATAAAAAAAGTACATATTGAAATTAATTTATTAAATTAATAAAATTATAATAAGGTGAAATGTATAAAAATAGGGAGGAATATTCATGAAAAATTTATTAGGTAAGCTTATGGTAGTTTTGTTTTTAATGCTATTGCTAATTAACAATTCTTTGTTGGTTGTGATTTCAAGTGCGATAGATGAAGTTCAAACTGCTGTTGAGCAAGAGAAAGTTAAACCTGTTTATGAATTGAATTTGGAAAAATATGTGAACTATGCCTTAGATGAAGAGACAAAAGGTTTGATGATTCAGGCAAATTTGAAGACGGGAATTGAATATGAAGAGGGAGAAGAGTATAAACCTTTGGGACTTACAGGTGTTATTTTGAACTTGCCAAAGATAAATGATGAGTATCCTCAAAAAGTTGAAGTTGTTGGAAAATCTACAAAGGCAACTAATGGTAGTGATTCAGCTAAAGATTTTAATTATGGCTATGATTCTAGTAAGGGAGAGTTAAAAATAGCTGTTTTAAATCTAGGTGATGATGAGGGAAATCTTTATAGAGAAAATATTGAGAATGCTAGAGATGAATATACTGTAATTGTTTATTATAGTGATGCTTGTTATAGTGATGAAGATATTGATAGAACTATAGAGATTAACGGAAAAGTTCAAGAGAATTTGGCTGATGATGATGAGACAGAAATAACAACAGAGATTAAACAAAGTTATGATGTTAATACTAATATTTCAGGACTTATATCTACAAATATTCAAATAGGCGATATTTATGACGGTTTTATAGATTCAAATAATTTGAATAAAACAACTTATAGAACGGAGTATACTGAAAATTTAGGAATAGATATTGGATATAAGGAAATAGCTGATGAATTAAAAATATCTTCAGAAAATAGTTTTGTGAATGATGATGAAGATGTTACAGATGAAGATGAAATAATATATAAAAGCACAAAAATATATAAACAAGATGTGTTAGATAAATTAGGTGAAGATGGATATTTAAAAATATTTAATACAAAAGGTGACTTACTTGGAGAAGTAAATAAAGATACAGAAACATCAGAAGATGGATTTGTTGAATTTAAATATGATGAAGATGAGGATAACGATGAAGATAAGGAAGATATAACGGAGATAGTAATAAATTTAAGTAAACCTTTAAATTTGGGAGTATTAAATATACAAAATACAAAACAGATAAAAGAGACAATGACAGACATTGAGAATAAAAAAATGAAAGTTAGCTATAATGTAGAAGCAATTAATAATGTTGAAAAAGTAGATGAGACTACAGGAGAAGTCATTGAAACTAATCAAATTAAAATTTATGATTTTTCAGATGAAAGTTTAATAGAGATAAAAGAATCTGAAACAAAGATTGATTTGTCTGTTGATATAAATGAATGGACAAATAATATGCAAAATGATGTGATTTTTACAGCAAATTTAGTAATAAATGACAATAAATATGATTTATTTAAAAATCCGGTAATAGAAATAAAATTACCAAGTGAAGTAGAGAATGTTACATTAGGTGATGTATTCCCATTGTATGGTAAAGGTTTAAACCTAAAAAGTGCGAATGTTATAGAAAAAAATTCTTATAAAGTAATTAGAATAGAATTAGAAGGAACTCAAAGTGAATACATGTTAGATTCTATGATAACAGGTTCTAGTGTTTTGATACCGGCATCGATTTTTATAAAAAAAGATATAGCAAGTGTAGAGACTAATATAGAAATGACTTATAGTAATGAAAATGGAACTATTAATGATTATGAAAAAGAAAATAAAACATTTAAAGAAACTAAAATTAATATAAATTCTATAATGGAAGAAAATGAAGCTGTTCTTTTAACAAGTTTTGCTATGCCAGCAAGTGAAGAAAGTACAGAAAGTGATGGATTGTCAACAGAAATGATGGCAACAGTAGGAAATAAAACATTAAAAAATGAAGATAGTGTTTATGAAGAACAAATTATAAAATATACAGCTAAAGTAACTAATAATACTGATAGCAAAATGAGTAATGTGAAGTTTGTAGGAAGTATTCCAGATGGGACAACATATGTAACTTTAGATTTTGGAACAGATTATAAAGAATCTCAAGAAGCAGATGACTTATATAAATATGTAGAAGATACTTCAAAAAAAGAATATAGTGAAATATTTTCATTAGAGGCACATGAAGAAAAAGAAATTTTCTATGAAGTAAAAGTAAATAAATTAGCTGATGAAAATGAAAAGACTATAGAAAGTAGTTTAAAAATATATAGTGGTAGTGTAGAAAAAGCCAATTATTCTATAAAAAATACTGTAAAGAAACCAGATATGTCAGTAGAGCTAAAATCTTGGATTTCATTTGCAGAAGAGAATATATATATATATAGAATAAAAGTTAAAAATAATAAAACAGAAGATATACAAAATCCACATATAGAATTATTAGTACCAAATGGATTTGAACTTACAGAAATGGATATGTATGATTTTGAAATTCAAGAAGAAAAGAATAAAATTATAATTGATTTTGATAGTATAAGTGCAAATGAAACTAGAGATTTTGATTTATATTTAAAGATAAATCAAACTAATAACAATGTTTATGAATATAATATAAATACATATGCGGTAGTAGAGGGCGAAGGCACAGAAAAATATTATTCAAATGAAAATAGACAAGTAGTCTATATGGTAGGAGTAGAAGTTGTACAGACATCAGAAAAAGAGGGAAAAGAGGTACAAGAGGGAGAAGAAATTGAGTATAATTTTGTTATAAGAAATGTAACTAATGAAAATATTTTTGATGGAACTGCATATATTGATATAAAAGATTTCTTAGATGAAAATGTAGAACCAGTTAGTGCTGAATATGAAGTTATTACATATAACCAAGAAACAGGAGCATTTGAAAGAGAAACAAAAACAGAAAATTTTGAAAGTATAATAGAGGAAATTGATGGAGAAGAAGCGCCAGAATTTCAATATTATTCAGCGCTTCCTGTTGGAGAAGAAATAAAAATAAAATTAAAAGTTAAAGCAGGAATTGTGCTTGAAAGAACACCTATAATGAATAATATTTCTATAGAATATAATGATATAACAAAAATTTCTAATACTATAAAAAATATAATAGTATTAGAAGATTCAACTAATACAGGAGATGATGATTCTGGAGATAATTCTCAAGATAATGAAGATGGTAAATATAGTATAAATGGAACTGCGTGGATAGATTTAAATGAAGATGGACAAATTAGTGATGACGAAGAAAAAGTTTCTGAAATAAATGTTAGTTTATTTAATGTTGATACAAATAGTATCGCTAAAGATGAAAAAAATAATAATATAACTGCAAAAACAGATGGCAATGGAAAATATGAATTTGAAAATGTGGTAAAAGGAAATTATTTAGTAGTATTTGAATATGATACTAATAATTATAAATTATCAACTTATAAAAAGACCGGAGTTTCAGAACAATATAATTCGGATGTAATAGATAAAGAACTAAAAATAGAAAATGATGTGAAAAAAGTTGCGGTAACAGATATATTAAGCGTAAATTCAAAAGATGTTAATAATATCAATATAGGTTTGATACAAAAGCAAAAATTTGACTTGAGTTTAAATAAATCTGTAACAAAAGTTACTGTAAAATATGATAATACAGAAAAAGAAAAAAGTTATAGTGATAGTAAACTTGCAAAAGTTGAGGTTCCAGCTAGAAAGATGTCAAAAACAACAATTGTTGTTGAATATAAATTAGAAGTTAAAAATGAAGGGGATATTGATGCATATGTAAATGAAATAGTTGACTACGTCCCAGAGACTTTTGAGTTTGATAATGAGTTGAATGCTGGATGGAATAATTATGGAAATGGAAAATTAAGAAATTCAGAGTTAAGTGGTGAACGTATTAAACCAGGTGAGAGTAAGTCAGTTACATTATATTTGACTAAAAATTTAACTGATTCTACAGCCGGAATTATAACTAATGCAGCAGAAATAACAAAAAGTAGTAATATGCATAATGCAACAGATATAGATTCTAAAGAAGGTAATAAAAATGAGGCAGAAGATGATTATTCAGAGGCACAGTTAATAATATCTGTTGGTACAGGAGTTGTTACATATACATTATTAATAATTGGATTATTAGTAGTATTTGTTGTTATTAGGTATCTTATTGATAAAAAAATTATTAGTATAAAAAATATAGGAGTAATTGTTATAATATTAAGTGCTTTTGGAATTATTGTTGTATCAAAGGATATTGGTGCGGTAAGTTATTCTGAAATAAAAAATTCTTTAACTGAAGAGGCTGTGAAGCAGATATATAAGAGAGACTATGCTGATAATACAACAAATTTGAAATTTAAAAATTATGATTCGTCTACTTTTCAAAAGGATAATGATTTTCATGGAGGTATATATATACATCATGATGATACATCTACACATGGGTCCTTCCCAAATTATCTTTGGTGTTCTGATGGAAGAACGCAATGTGGAACAGGTGACCATCATTACAAATTAAGTGGTGTTACTGTAAAACTATCTAATATTATGGCAGAAGCAGAACTATCGAGCTCACTTGGTTTTTATATAGAAAATAAAACTTCAAAAGATGATGTTAAGGAAATTCCAAGTGTAATGGAAGCAGACTGGAAAATTGTTGGTCCATTCCAAATAGATTCAAGTAATACTGTTAAAGCGAGTACTCTTGAAATAAAAGGAACAATTAATGATAAAAGAATAAAGTTAGTACATGGAGGTGATGGTAACAACTATTTTGAAATCTGCAATGTAGATGAAGAGACTACGGAAATAATTAAACCAGGGAAACAATTTTATGTAAGGGTAAAAGCTGGACTAGAAATAGAGTCAATTAAATTGACTATTAAGAAAACGGAAACCGTTAAAGTATATTCAGATTATATAGGTTATGAAAAATGGAAATGTGTTAAAATAGGTGGATCACATACTAGACCTTGTAGTTTAAGCTCTTTACAAGTTATGAGAAGATCACAGACAGGTAAGATAAGTGAGAGCATATCAGTAACTGAGAAAAAATCAATTACTATAAAACCAATAATAGAGTATGATGCGTGTTTAGATTTTTACAAAATAGATAATAGTAAGATACCAGGAACTGAAGACAAAGTAGAAGGAACTGGTGAAATAATAGAAGGAACTACAAAAAAAATAGAAGATATATTAAAGGTACCAGAAACACTTAAGGTAGACAATAATGTTGATGCGGAGAATTATTTGAAGGCAGGTTTTGCTGGATATGAGCCAGATCAATTTTATACTTTAGATACGGTAATTGATCCAAAAATTATAGAGCCAATTGATGATATTCAATTTATAATAGCTCGTATTGTAGAGAGTGATGACTATGATCCATATTATGAATATATAACTGGTATGGATATAGAACTAGGATCACCTACTTCCTATGCAAGTGATTTGACATTAGAATCTGTAGAGCGGAGAAGAAACTTGGGAACAATATGTAAAAAGAGTAATGAAAGATTTAAAAGCATATAAATTTACTACCGGGAAAGATTTAGGAGAGTCGGGAGAAATAAATATATATGGATTACAAGAAGGTTGGTATAGAATAATAGAAGTTGGTTCTAAAAATGATGAATATGAAGTAGAAGGTTATCCTAGTGTAGATATATATATTGAAGACTTGACTATAAATAAATATGATGCTCCTTTATATATAGTAAATGATAAAGCTACTACAAATGTTTCAGGATTTATATGGGAAGATATGTTAAAAACTGCAACGCAGAATGTGTATGATAAAGGTAAGGAACAAGGTGTAGATGGCATAACTGTTAGACTAAAAGATACAAAAGGACAAATTGTTGTAAATGCAGATGGAGAATCATGTGAAACAATATCAAAAGAACAGGATTTATATAGTGAGATTCAAGGTGGAGAATATATTTTTGAAGGAATTGATAGATATAAATTAAATGAATATTATGTGGAATTTGAATATGATGGGTTGATATATCAATCGGTAGATTTTGCATCTGGAAATAATGATACTATAAATTCAAAAGCTATCGAAGGAACAAAAGGAGAAAATAGAACATATTTGGATGAGAAGTTTACAAATGGTATAGTGAATAATGGAAATAATAGTGTAAAAGTAAATGGACGAGATGATATAACTATAGGATATAAGGATACCGCAGATCCGACAGTGAAAGAAATTGATAAAGATAGTATTAAGGGTTGTGATATTACAGCAAGAACACAGATGTATGGATGGGATGAAGATAATAGTTTAGATTTGGATCATTTATATGGAGTTTATGGTGACGGAGTTATGTATGTAAACTTAGGAATATATGAAAAACCTCAAGCTGATTTAGCGTTAAAACAAGATGTAAATAATGCAAATGTTGATATAACCGTCCAAATAACTACTGAAAAGGGTGATGAAATAAATACTGAGACAAATAATTATTCTCAAGTATATAATTATCATAAAATAACAGCAAATGATACAACACCAAATAGTAGTACATGGGACGATACAATATCGTTTAAAACTAATGAATATAATAAAATACAATTCTATCAAGAAGATACTGGATATCAACCGTCAGTTCAAAGTCAAAGTGAGAGTGAAGGTGGAGAAGAATCCGAAGAAGAGGAAGAAAGAGTAACTGTAAATATAAGTTATAATTTATATGTAACTTATAAAATTGCTATAGTAAATCAATCTGAATATAATGCGATAACTAATAGCATAGCAGAATATTATAGTCCAGATTATCAATTTTTGGCAGCTAGAACAGAAAGTGGTCAAAATTTAAGTGTTACTGATATGGGAACTGTAAATGATGGTAAATATAGAAAATGTATAATAGATACAAATTTACAAACAGATGCTGGAAAAGGAAATTGGATTTATATTGATTTCAAAGTAACTGGCAGTGCATTACAAAGAGCTATAGATGAAGGTGCAATAGATGGATATAGTACTGCAGAAATAAATTCATATAAGGTGTTTAAAGATAGTTATGAAAATACAGTTGCAGCTGTTGACATAGATTCAGTACCAGGTAATACAAATCCAGAGAGTGTAGAAACTTATGAAGATGATACACAAGATGCAATTGTAGGTATAATACGAAAAATTAGAACATTAAGTGGTACAGTATTTGAAGATTTTGCTATTACTAAAGGAGAAGGAAACATTAGAGAAGGAAATGGTATATTAGATAATGCTGATAAAAAAATTGGAGGAATAAAGGTAACATTAAAAGGGCCAACTACAAGAACAACTACAACAAGTGATGATGGAAGTTATAAATTTGAAGGATTTCTTCCAGGAGTGTATGAAATAATATATACATGGGGAGACAATGAGTACCGTGTACAAGATTATAAAGCAACTATTTATAAATATGGTAGAAATACGGGTTATGAATGGTATAAAGATAATGTTGGAACTAACTATTCAGATGCTACAGATGATTATAATATGAGAATATTAATAGACGATCAAACTGCAGCGATTAAAGATAGATCAATATATGATGAATTAGATAAGGCGTATAACGGTGAAGAGTCAAAGATTACATATACAAAAATGAAATCTACAACACCTAAAATGCAATTTGGAATTGAGTATGATAGTTCAGATCCGAGTATACCTTTTGAGGTTAATAATGTAGACTTTGGTATTATAGAAAGAGCAGTACAAGACTTGGATGTACAAAAAAAGGTTAGGACATTTAAAGTTACATTAGCAAATGGGCAAATACTAATTGATACAAAAGTTAATGATGATGGAATATTAGAAAAATCACATGAAAATACGATTTATATGAAACCAAATAATAATAATGGAAATGTATATAAAGGACTTATAAAAGCTGAAATAGATGGTGAATTAATGGAGGGTGCATTAGCAGAAATAGGATATGAAATGACATATATTAACAAAAGTGAATTAGATTATATGACATCTACATATTATATGTACGGAAGTCAATTACCGGTAGAAGAATCTGATTTAGTTACATTAAAACCAATGGAAGCTGTTGATTATTTGGATAAAAAATTGGGATTTGATTCTAGTAAAAATCTGACAGAAGGTGGTGAAAATATTTGGGAACAAATCGATAAAGATGATGTAATGAATTATTATCCTGATGGTGAGAAACCAGAAAATATATTCTTAAATGAAAGAAGCTTATTAATTGAAAAAAATAAAATTAAGGAATTATTACCAGGAGAGAATACTGAAATTTATTTAAATGTTTCTAAGTTATTATCATCATCAGAGAATGCAACATTTAATAATAAAATAGATACAGTTATAATAACTAAACCAGATATTCCAGATAAAACAAAGCCTAGAGGAAGAGTTGTAGAAGACTTCCCAGAAGCAGATGCTGAAGAAGTACAGATCACACCAAGTACTGGTGATAATAGAGGTTATGCTATATTTATAATAGTAGGAATTGTATCATTAGTAATATTAGGTGTAGGAATATATTTTATAAAAATAAAAGTAATAGACTAGAATATTACTAAAAATAATGAGAGCCTATGGCTACACACTATTAAGTGGGGTAGAGAGATAGGTTCTCTTTTTGTTTTTTGTAAAAAACTTGATTTTTATATAAAAATATATTATTATAAGTATGTTAAATAAAAATGTGCTTATAGCTCAGCAGGATAGAGCAGTCGCCTCCTAAGCGACCGATGGTGGTTCGAGTCCGCCTAGGCACACCAATATTGATATCTAGTTGGTGAGAAAAATGAAAGATAAAATAAAAAGATTCATGAATACAAGACAATTTCATATATGTATGGTAATACTTATAATGTTCTTAATATTATTCGTAGTAGGCCTTATCTCTTTAAAATATAAAGTAGAAGGTGAAGTAAATTTACCATTCGAATTGTCTAAAATATCAGTAATAAGCAACGTAGAAGGCATCAATGTAGAAGACAGTGCAAACAAATGGAATTTGTCTGTAAATCAAAACAATGATGTATATTTATACATAAAAAAGAACGATAATTATAAAGACACTGAAATTATAAAAAGCATTGAATTAAATAATTTCAATATACAACAAGCCTCAAAAATAGGAGAAATGAAATTATTAAAACCAGACAGCAATGTAGAAAGTGTAATATTCAAAAATAGTGCTGAAAATGAAGTTGATAAAATCGAATACATAGGAGATATGGATTCAAGCATAAAAGACTTAAAAATATCTAATCAAGGAGGATTAGTTGTTTTTAGATATGCAATCAATAATATAGGAAATTATATTTCAAATGAAGATGCAGAAATAAATCATAGTGAATTATTAAAAAAACTTTCTATAAACAATGAGGATTTAAAATTCAAAATAACATTTGATATTTTAATTAATTTAAATTCAGAAAAAACATATAAATCTAATATAGAATTAGAACTACCTATTGATGATATTGTAAATCAAGGAGTTCAAAGTAAAGAATATACAGATTTAAAAAATATTGTATTTAAAAGAATGTAAAAAACACTTGCGAAATTTATAAATACAGTATATAATAACAAAGATATGAAATTTAATCTTTGTATAGAGAGTAATCCAATAGAGACCTACGAACCTTGTCAGGTCCGGAAGGAAGCAGCAATAAGTAGAAAATCTTTATGTGGAGTGCTCTCTATAGAGAGATTGAATTTCATACAATAGGGACGATATAATAGCTATTGTAACCAATATTGGCACAATAGCTTGTTTAGAATATAAAGGACGTGAGGAAATGGGGTACACAGCTCTTTATAGAAAATTTAGGCCAATTACATTTTCAGAACTTGTAGGTCAAGAACACATTACAAGAACTCTAAGAAATCAAATAATATCTGACAGAGTTGGACATGCATATTTATTTAATGGAGGAAGAGGAACAGGAAAAACATCATCTGCAAAAATTTTAGCAAGAGCCATAAACTGTTTAAACCCAAAAGACGGAGAACCTTGTAATGAATGTGAAATTTGTAGAGGAGCAATTAATGGATCACTTACAGATATTGTAGAAATGGATGCGGCTTCAAATAATAGTGTTGAAGATATTAGAAGTATTCGTGAAGAAGTAAATTTTTTACCAACAAAGGCAAAATATAGAGTATATATTATAGATGAGGTACATATGCTTTCACCAGGGGCATTTAATGCACTACTAAAAACATTAGAAGAGCCACCTGAGCATGTTAAATTTATTTTAGCAACAACAGAACCTCAAAAACTGCCAGCGACAATACTTTCAAGATGTCAGAGATTTGATTTTAAAAGAATATCAAATGAAGATATTATAAAAAGATTAGAAATTGTTTGTGAAGAAAGTAATATAGAAATTACAGAAGGAGCTTTAAATATTATAGCTGTTTTGTCAGAAGGAGCAATGAGAGACAGTTTATCAATTTTGGAAAGATGTGTACAAGATGGAGAAAATAAAATTGATGAAGATAAAATTAAAGATTTAGTAGGAATTCCTAAAATAACTTTTGTACATAACATAGTAAATTCAATTATTGAATATGATATAGATGAAGCTTTAAATAGTATGAATGAAATACTAGACCAAGGAAAAGATTTAAACAATTTTTTATGGGAAATTATTAAATATGTAAAAGATGTATTAATTTATAAATCATCTGAAAAAGCGGAATTATATAGTAAAGAAGAAGTTGAAAATATAAAAGCTTTATCTAGCAAAGTTACAAAAGAAAGATTAGTTAATTTAATTTATGAATTATCAAAATTAGAAAATGATATGAAATGGTCAACTCAAAAAACTATAATGTTTCAAGCAGGAATTATTAAATTATGTAGTAAAGAAGTTGGAACAGGAGGAAATGTAGAAGAAAGACTTGAAAAAATAGAAAATTATTTAAGGTCAGGAAAAGTAGCTGTAGCACCTGTTCCAAATACTACTAATACTTATAATGTACAAAGAACGGCTACACCTGGACCAAAGGCAGTAAACAAACCATCCGAAGTGGTTTCTGCACCAAGTTTAAAAAGTAATACAACTAATGCAAAAAAATATTCAAGTGATGTAGCTAAAAGTTGGCCTAAAATAGTAAATGACTTAAAGCAAAATGGAAAGATAGTGTTATATACTAATCTAGTAAATACGAAAGCAGAACAAATAAATGATATGACAGTTGGAATTAGATTTCCAAAAGGTATGACTGCATTTGGAAAAACTGTTTTAGAAAAACAAGAAAATATAAGAGAAATATCAAATTTAGTTTCAATAGCATGTGGGAAAGAAATTCAAATAAAATATTTATCAGAAGCACAAGATCAAGTTATAACACATAATCCAGAAGATGATATACAAAAATTAGCAAATGAATCTGATATACCATTTAATATTATAGAATAATTATTATTATAAAAATAGATATAGAACAATAATTTAAATTGTTTAAAATTAAATTAAAAGGAGGAATTAAAAAATGGCAAAAAGAGGAGGATTCCCAGGAGGAATGGGAGGATTTGGCGGAATGAATATAAATAACTTAATGAAAGAAGCAAAAAAAATGCAAGCAGAAATGCAAAAATCACAAGAGGAGCTAGCAACAAAAGAATTTGATGCAACAGCTGGTGGAGGAGCAATAAGTGTAAAAGTTACAGGAGAAAAAGTAATAAAAGAAATAAAAATTAAACCAGATGTAGTTGACCCAGATGACGTAGAAATGCTAGAAGATTTAATTTTAACATGTGTAAATGAAGCATTAAGAAAAGTAGATTCTGCACAAAGCCAAGAACTTGGAAAATTTAACATACCAGGATTAATGTAATTAAACAAAAGCAGAATAAAAAATTACGAGGAGAAAAGAAATGTCATTATATTCACCATCAATAGAAAAATTAATAGAAAGTTTTGAAAAGCTACCTAGCATAGGTCATAAAACGGCCGCTAGGCTTGCTTTTTATATTTTAAATTGTTCAGAAGAAGAAACAAATGAATTTGTAAAGTCCATAATAGATGCAAAACAAAATTTAAGATATTGTAGTAAATGTTATAATATATCAGACACAGACCCATGTCCAATATGTTCAAGTCCCAAGAGAGAACAAGAATCGATATGTGTTGTAGAAGATGTAAGAGACATTATTGCAATGGAGAAAACACATGAATTTAAGGGAGTATATCATGTATTACATGGTTCAATATCTCCAATGAATGGAGTAGGTCCTGATGATATAAAAATTAAAGAATTGCTTTCAAGACTCATGGATGGACAAGTTAAAGAAGTTATACTTGCTACAAATCCTAGAGTTGAAGGTGAGGCAACTGCAATGTATTTGTCTAAATTAATAAAACCATTGGGAATTACAGTTACTAGGATTGCTCATGGAATTCCGGTTGGTGGAGATTTAGAGTATACAGATGAAATCACTTTGACTAAGGCCTTAGAAGGTAGAAGAGAAATTTGATGTCCATTTATGACAGATGTGTTTCATTAATAGATTTTTTAGTTGCTATTATTGCAAGATTGTCGCCCAATGCGGTAAAAAATGCAGATAGTATACTTGCTTCATCTGCTGTTAGATTTTCACCTATTGCAATTGCAAGACTACTTGATAGTCCAATTAAATCACAACTTGATAAATCAGAAAAACACATAAAATACACCTCTTAGTATTTTATGTGTTTTTAATATATTTGTTACGTTTAAAAAGGACATTTGTTATTTAGATAGAATTTTGCAAATATTTTCAGTTGAATGTTTTTTTGCTAGAATTTTTGTATTATTTTTTAAATTTTCTAATTTTTGAGGGTCAGAAAATAAATCTTTAAATATTTCATAAGATGAATCGTCTTTTTTAATCCATATTCCAGAGCCTTTACTTTCTAAAAATTCTGCATTTTCTTCTTCTTGGCCAGGAATAGGGTTTATCATTATTAAAGGCAAGTTTGAAGCTAGGCTTTCAGATGTTGTAAGTCCACCTGGCTTTGAAACTACTAAATCTGATATAGCCATTAATTCAGGGACTTTATTTGTATATTCTAGTATTTTTATAGAATCTTCCTTATGATTTTCTTTAACAATATTTTCAAAATTTTCTTTCATTTTTTTATTTCTTCCTGCTATTGCAATTATTTGTATATTTTCAAAATTTTTAGCTAAATTTTCAAAAACTTCGATAGTTTTGGTTTTTCCTAGCCCAAATTCACCACCACCAAAAAATAGAATATTTTGCTTGTTTTCTTTTAATCCAAATTCATCTAAAATTTCTTTTTTGTCATACGTTTTTAAAAATCTAGATGAGATTGGAATTCCTGTTGAAAATACTTTATTTTCTGGAATATTTTTTGATATTAGATAATCTTTCATTTTATCATGTGCAACAAAAAAATAATCTGTATATTCATATCCTACAAGCCATTGGTCATGTGGAGAGAAATCTGTCATTATAGTTGCTATTTTAGATGTTATTTTTCCTTTTCGTTTTAAATAACTACACATTTGACTTCCAAAAGGATGTGTTGAAATTATTAAATCAGGTTGTTTTTCTCTAAGTAATTTTAAAAGTTTTACTGCTAATATTTTATTAGATCTAGAAGTGATATGTGCTAATGGACCCTTTTGAGAGTCTGAATAAATTTTTCCCCAAGCCCATGGTATTTTTTTTGCCATTTCTCTGTATGCAGCTGTTGTTATTTTTTCTATTGGTTTATTTACATATTTCATACAATCAATTAACTCTGTTTCACAATTATTATAATTATTATCAATACATTCTTTTATCGATTTTGCAGCATTTAGGTGTCCACCACCATATGATGCATAAAAAATTAAAATTTTTTTCATAGTAGCTCCTTTTTATATAAAAATTTAGTGAATCAATTGTATCATATAAAAAAAAATATTTCAAACGTGGTATAAATTTGAAAATTTTATACAAAATATAGATAAATATGTTATAAAGGGTGATTTTGTGAAAAAGATTATAAAAACGATAATTGTTATATTTTTTATAATAATATCCACAATCTTTGTATTTTTTGTGGATAACTTTAATACAAATACGGTAACTTCAGCAAGTACATCTAATACATCAGATATTCAATTAATGGCAAGGGCAATAAATGGTGAAGCTAGAGGAGAACCGTACGAAGGACAGGTTGCAGTTGGAGCAGTTATTTTAAACAGAGTAAAAGATTCAAGATTTCCAAATACTATTTCAGGGGTAATATATCAACCAGGAGCTTTCACAGCTGTTGCAGATGGACAGATAAATGCACCAATATCAGAAAATTCTACAGTATATAAAGCAGCTAGAGATGCAATGAATGGTTGGGACCCAACTGGTGGTTGCGTGTATTATTTTAACCCTTCAACTGCTACAAATAAGTGGATATGGTCTAGACCACTGGTTAAAACTATAGGAAAACATAGATTTTGTAAATAGAAAGGATGATTTTGTAAATGAGAGGTTGGATAAGTAGATTAAAGAAAGCTCATATGTTAAGTGTAATAATGATTTTTTTAGTTATAATATTATGCTTAGTAGCTGTTCTTATAAATAGACAAAAAGAAGCAAAACAAGCTTCAGAAAATTCTTACAATATGGCTTTTTATGAATTAGTAGATTATGTTCAAAATGTAGAAACATATCTTGCTAAATCATTAGTTTCAAGTACACCAGAGCATGGAGCAGAAACATTAACAAGTGTATGGAGAGAAGCAAATTTAGCCCAAGCATATCTTTCCCAATTACCAATTGAGAGTCAAGAATTAGAAAATACAGAAAGATTCTTAAATCAAGTAAGTGATTATAGTTATTCTTTATCAAGAAAAAATATTTATAATGAAAGTTTAACAGATGAAGACTTAAAAAATTTAAAAGAATTACATTCATATAGTGTAGAGCTAGAAAATACATTAAATCAATTATCAGAGGATATAAATTCTGGTAGAATAAAATGGAATGAACTTACAAACAAAGGAACTACAGCTTTTTCACAACAAGTAAGCACAAATTCCCTAGAAGGATTTAGCAGTTTGGAAGAAAATTTTCATGAATATTCAGGTTTAATATATGATGGAGCATTTTCTGAACATCTAACCAGCAATGAGAAAAAAGGATTAACAGGAGAAGACATAGATGAAGAAACTGCCAAACAAAAAGTAAGAGATTTTATAGGAAATGACAACATCAAAGAAATTGAAAGCTTAGGATATTCCGAAAATGCAACAATTCCAGAATACAACTTTTCTATAAAAACCAATGATGAAAGTAGTATTAATATATCAATATCTAAAAAAGGCGGACATATAGTCTACATGAATTCAAATAGAGATGTTAATACTGAAATAATTTCTCAAGAAGAAGCAAATCAAAAAGGAAAAGACTTTCTAACCAATCATGGTTTTAAAAACATGAAAGAAACTTATTATTTAAAACAAGATGGAATAGTAACAATTAATTATGCATACACTCAAAATAATGTAGTAATATATTCAGATTTAATTAAAGTAAAAGTAGCATTAGATAATGGTGAAGTTTTAGGAATAGAAACAACAGGATACTTAAATAATCATACAAAAAGAGATGTTTCTAAAGTAAAAATAACTGCAGAAAATGCAAAGAAAACTTTAAATAAAGATCTAGAAATAATGTCAGAAAAGCTAGCAATAATCCCAACTGAATTTCAAACTGAAATTTTATGTTATGAATTCAAAGGAAAAGTTGATGACAAAGAATTTTTAGTATATATAAATGCAGAAAATGGAAGAGAAGAAGATGTACTAATTATTACAAACACACCAAATGGAACATTAACAATGTAGAGCAGATAAATTTTGTAGAAAAGTCCCTCAGGTTGATATATTATAAATTTAAAATATATCAACCTGAGGGACTTTTCTACAAAATTGAAACTTTTATGCTTAATGTCTTTTATAAGTGTCCTTTGCAATAACCTCAGAACTTACAACTGTCCCATTTTTCTTTAAAGTTTTATACGCTTCCGAATATATTGCTGTTTTAGTTGTGCCAGTTACTCTAGAAGTTATTTCTACTTCATAATCGTTTTCAGTTTTTAGACCGTAAATTTTAAAATTAGCAATTCCGTTTGAAACAGAACATGTAATTTTTATAGGATATTCCCTGTTATTTTTAAATTTAAAATCAACAGCACCGTAAACAACAGTAGCATCTCTACTAGCATTAGCATATGAAGGCACAAATTGATGATTTCTTCTTTCAACAATTTCCAAATTAGCATATAGTGCAGCATTATAAAGAGTAGTTGTTATTTGACAAATACCCCCTCCTAAACCATCTTCTACTCTACCTTCTACATATATTGGAGCTTCTTTATAACCAGCTGCAATAGTTCTTTCACCAACAACTTTATTATAAGAGAATGTTTCTCCAGGCATCAATACAGTTCCATTTATTTTATTAGCCGCTAATACCAAATTTGTTGTACGGTTTGTATTGCTTGCAGAATATTTTGTCGAAAAATCGGATAATAAATCCGGAAAAGCTTCTGTTCCTATCATATTTGTTGTTACATTTGGATAAAGAACTTTTAAAGGTATTGAATATTCACTTTTTTCTTCTTGCAATAAATTTTTGGCTTCATCTAGTGAAATTGCAAGGTCTAAACCATTTTCACTTGGGTATACACAAAAAGGATTTTGGGTATAATAACTATCGACAGGTTCTTTATGTATTTCATTGTATATAGAATCTAAATCTATTTCAGTAGGTGATTGTTGTTCAGTAATTAATTCTAAAGAAGTATTTTGTAAATTTAAATTGTTTATATTATATTCTATATGGTTTGCAGTTTCTTCAATTTTTATAACACATCCTGTTGAACCTTTTGTTATTATTAAATTTTCTCCATCAATATAATAACTACTTTCTAATACTTTGTCAGGTAATTTACTGGATATATCTTGTAGAGTGTTTCTAAGTTGTTCTGTTTCAATTGAAAATCCTGGGTCGATATTTGTTCTTAAAAATTGTGATTTTAAAATTGCTAAATTATTTTGAAATATGTCTCCATCTTTTCCAAGGCTATAGGCTATGTCAACTGCCTCGTCTACATTGAAATATATTGATAATTGATCTGTTGAAATAGATGTTTCGAAATCATCGTGTTTTAATTTGATTTCTTCTGGAACTGATGAATTTATATATTCTGATATTTTTTCTTTGGCCTCTTCTTTTGTTAAACCTGATACATCTATTCCTTTTATATATACATTATTTATTACTTTATCATTTTTTGTGTTTACTAGTGTAAATGCGCAATATGAAATTAATATAATTAATATAAAAATAAAAACGAAAATTCCGAAAATTACTAAAACATCAGGGTGGTTTCTATTTTCATAGTTATTTGTTACAATGAGTGTTTTTTCTTCTTCTTTTGTTGCGATTATTGTATCTTTTTCTTTTACTTCCATGTTTTTCTCCTTTTAATAGTCTGATATAGTATATCATGAATTGACAAATTTTACTACTACAAATTTTATAAAAAACACAATATATTGGAAAAATATTATATGTTTTTCTGTTAATAATAATAGTAATAAAGCTTGAATAAGTTTTATTAGTAAGGAGGATGTTATGTCTAGAAATAGTAAATTAATATCTGAAAATTTAAGGGAAGAAATTGCTAAAGAGTTAGGTGTTTATGATCAAGTAAAACAAGATGGTGGTAGTTGGGCTAATGTTTCTTCTAAGGATTGTGGAAATATAGTAACTAAGGCTATTGAAATTGCAAATCGTTCTGTGGAAAATAAGTAATTTCTTTTTGTGTGAAGTAAAGGTCAGAGATTTCTGGCCTTTTTAAATTTGAAAAGTTTTTTGGAAATGCTGTGCTGCAAATTGCCTTAGATGGATATATATTAAAATGCAGTGACGCGCAGTTTGGAAGGACAAAAACTCATACAGATCATCCAGATTAACTCCTCAAATTTTGAAAAAAACAAAACTCACTCATATGATTAGTCCGACCAGTAAGGAACGGAATTTTAATATATATCCATCTAAGGCAATTTGCAGCACAGCATTTCCAAAAAATCGAAACTTGTGCCGATATTTAATTGCAAATTGCTTAGAAATAGCATATAATCTATTGAGAAAAATTAGAGGTGATAGTATGAAAGAGTTAAAAATTAAGGAAATAGTGGAAGTCGTAGATGGAAAATTAGTAATTGGTAATTTAGATTTTATATGTGGAGATTTTTGCAAGGATACAAGAATAATAAAAGAAGGCGATACATATATAGGAATAAAGGGAGAAAATTTTGATGGAAACATGCTTTGGGAGCAAGCTTTTGAAAAAGGTGCAAAGACTATTATTGTACAAGGAGTAGATTTTTTAAAGAATGACTTGGAAAAATTCAAAGATAGGAATGTTATAGTGGTAAAAGATACTATTAAAGCCATTTCTGATATTGCTAGGTACAAAAGAGAGTTATTTGGAAAAGATTTTCCAACAGTTGGAGTAACTGGAAGTGTTGGTAAAACTAGTACTAAGGACATTATTGCAAATGTAGTTTCTCAAAAGTATAAAACTTTGAAAACTGAGGGTAATAATAATAATGAGATTGGGCTTCCTTTTACATTGTTTAGGTTAGATGATCATGAGGCTGCTGTGATTGAAATGGGAATGAATCATTTTGATGAAATAAGTAGATTGACTAGAGTTGCAGAGCCAACAGTTTCTGTTATTACAAATATTGGTACATCACATATTGGAAATTTGGGTTCTAGAGAGAATATTTTGAAGGCTAAATTAGAAATATTGGATGGAATGGAAAAAAAGGTATTGGTAATAAATAATGACAATGATTTGTTACATGATTTGTATTTAAAAAATAATGATATAGAGATTCATACATATGGAATTGAAAATCAATCTGAAGTTATGGCCGAGGATGTAGTTTTAAATGAAAATGATAGTGAGTTTGTTTGTAATTTGAATGGTTGTAAATTTAAGGTGAAGGTTCCTGTTGGTGGAATTCATTTTGTATATAATAGTTTATGTGCTGCTGTTGTTGGAAATCTTTTAGGTTTGAGTGTAGATGAGATAAGGAAAGGAATTGAGACTTTTGAGTTAACCAAAAAGAGAATGGATATAACAGAGTTAAAAAATGGAGTGACTATTATAAATGATAGTTATAATGCAAGTTTTGAATCTATGCAAGCATCTTTGAAGTATCTAGGAGCTTTGAAAAAGGATAGAAAAATTGCAGTTTTGGGCGATATGTTTGAATTGGGAGAATATTCAAAGGAACTTCATGAAAAAGTTGGTGAAGAGGTTGCTAAAAATGGCATAAATGTTTTGATTTGTGCTGGAGAGAATGCAAAAAATATTGTTGATTCTGCGAAAAAAAGTGGGATGAGTGAAAGTGATATTTATTATTTTGAAGATAAGAGTGAAATAGAGGAGTTTATTAAGAAAAACTGGAGAAAAGGAGATAGTATTTTATTTAAGGCATCAAATGGTATGAGATTTTTTGAAATAGCTGAAAGCTTGTTAAAAATATAGAGTTAGGAAGGTTTAATTATGCAAAAATTGAAATTAGGTATTATATTTGGGGGAATGTCTACTGAAAATGAAGTATCTTGTGTGTCAGGCGTTTCGATAATTAAGAATTTGAATAAGGAAAAGTATGATATTTATCCTGTTTATATAGACAAAAATGGTGAATGGTTTGAAGTTTTAAATCTTGAGGAGAATGAGAAAAGAGGGGAAGAATTAGAAGATAAAAATCCTATAAGTAATGTTATGGAGTTTTTGAAATCTTTAGATGTTGTTTTTCCAGTTTTACATGGATTGTATGGAGAAGATGGAACAATTCAAGGGGTTTTTGAATTATTAAAAGTGCCATATGTTGGTTGTGGTGTATTGGCTTCAAGTGTAGGTATGGATAAGGTATATTCAAAAATAATTTTTAATAAAGCTGGAATAAATCAGGCTAAATATGTTTATCTGAGAAAATATAATGAGGATTATATTTTTATTGATGAGGCTTTTAATGAGAAAATATTGAAATTAGAAGAGTTATCTAATATTGTTTGTGACAAGTTGAAGTTTCCTATGTTTGTTAAGCCTTCAAATTCAGGATCTAGTGTAGGAATAAGTAAGGTAAGTGATAAAGAGGAATTAAATGATGCTATTGTTGAGGCTTCGAAATTTGATAGAAAAATTTTAATTGAAGAAGGAATTGTTGGAAGAGAAGTTGAGTGTGCAGTTTTAGGAAATGAAGATGTGATAAGTTCTTGTGTTGGTGAGATAAAAGCTGCTGATGAGTTTTACAGTTATGATGCTAAGTATAATAATCAGGAGTCAAAGACTTTAATTCCTGCAGAAATTTCTGAAGAGAAGGCAGAAGAGATTAGAAAATTAGCAGTGAAGGCTTTTAAAGCAATTGATGGTAAGGGTTTGTCTAGAGTTGATTTTTTTGTTGAAGAAGGTACGGAAAAAGTGTATATTAATGAGATAAATACTCTGCCAGGGTTTACTAGTATTAGTATGTATCCTAAGCTTTTTGGAGAGATTGGTATTGTGTATGAAGAGTTGTTGGATAGGTTAATCGAGTTAGCTTTATAAGAGATATAAAATATTATAAAAAAATCTATAAATGTTGTAGATTTTTTTTTATTTTATGATATAATGTAGCTACCTAATTTCGGGAGGATGTCAAATGAAGTATAAAGATTATTATAAATTATTAGGTTTAGATACAAGTAGAGTTACAATAGAAGAGATAAAAGCAGCATATAGGGCAGCTGCAAAGAAATATCATCCAGATTTAAATGTGGGAGATATTTTAGCAGAAGAAAGAATAAAAGATATAAATGAAGCATATAGAATACTATCTGTTCCAGCATCTAAGAGAAAGTATGATAGGATTTGGAATTCAAGAAACAATGTGAAGAATTATCACAATTTGAAAGGAAAAAACATTTTTAGTATGTTTTTAGGAAATGTAGAAAATGGAAAAACTGACGATAAGAATAATGTTAAAGATGCTATAAGAGGAGAGAATGTTGAAACAGAAATTAAGGTAAGTTTAGAAGATGCTTTTTATGGATTAGAAAAAAAGATTTCTTTAAGAACAATAGAAGGAAAAATGAAAACTTTTTCAGTTAAAATTCCTGAAGGAATAAGAAATGGTGAGAAAATAAGATTAATAGGTCAAGGCAAAAAGGGAACTAATGGTGGAAAAAACGGTGATTTATTTATAAAAATAGATATAGAAGATAATAAAGATTTTAAATTATATGGTTGTGATTTATGTACTGATTTAAAACTTACACCTTGGGAAGCTGCTTTAGGTTCAAGAGTTAATGTTAAAACAATAGATGGAGAAACAAAAGTGTATATACCTCAAGGAATACAAAGTGGTGAAAAGTTGAAAATTCCAAGTAAAGGTTATAAAGATGGAAAAGGTGGAAGAGGAGATTTAGTAGCAGAAGTTAAAATAATGGTTCCAAAAAAATTAGAATTAAATGAAAAAGAGATGTTTGAAAAGATGAAAGAGATGTCAGCATTTGATCCAAGAAAAGGTTAAAAATGGAGATTTACATAAAAATAGTATTGACAAATGCCTAAAAACTGGATATAATTATAATTAGCGATATAACAGAAGACAAACTATGGATTGAATCATAGAAATGGGGTGTAAAAATGGACGATATACAAGGAAAACATTTTAGTATAACAGATCCTAAAGGGATAAGCACTGTTATATATCAAGTGAATAAAACTGAGAAAGAATTTTTAAAGGAGTATCCTAAACTTACAGTAGAAAGACTTGAACATATAGAAGAAATAAGAGGAGACTTCAATAAAAAGACTTTTTATGTTGAAAATCCATCAAAAGATGGAAACAAGTTAGTTATATTATCTTTTGGGCAAGATAAGGTTGTAATTAATACAGGTATATTGTTAAATGATGAGGTTAAAATAACAAAAAAACCAACACCTTTTAAATTTACAACTCTATATTCAGAAGAAGAAACAGAATATAAAGAATTTAAGTATACACCTAATTTAAAAAGACCTATAACAATTATAGATCCAGAAACTACAGAGGAGATAAAACCTGTGCTTTATTTTGATGAAAATACAAATGAAGTAAAGGGAAAGTGTAAATTAAAACCATATAAATCTTATTTTGCATTTGAAATAAGAGAAAGTGAATAAGGAGGAGAAGCCAAATGGCAAATATAACAAAGGATGTAAAAAATAAACCAGCAGGATTAGATGTCAATTTTGAAATAGACGTTATGGACATTAATAATATAGTAGAAAATAAAAAATATGTATTAAAAGCTAATGGAAAAAGAATACCAACATTAAGTACAGAATTATATGAAGGGAAGTCTATAAAAGCATATGCTGGGGGAAAAGCAGCAGAAGAAAAAACAGTAAAAGAAGAAATACAACACTAAAGAATAGTAGGTGATTTTAATGAATTACAAATTAGAAGATGCAATTAAAAGAAATAAACCAAGGTTAATAATTTGTTCAATACTATGGTTGTTTTTAGCCATAGTATTTGTTGCGCCATTTTCATATACTTTATTTGAGTCAACTGTAAATGGAAGATTTGAGTTGGAAGTTTTTATGGAACAATTTGCTCCAAATATAATGAATCCATTTGCTACTTTGGGAGGAATATTTACAGATGGTGTAACACATGATTTTGTCTCATTATTATTAGGATTTACAATAGTATATTTGATACTATTTTTTGTTGGATTTTCAAAATCCACTCCTAAAAATGAATTTAAAAATATAGAACACGGTTCTAGTGATTGGAGTCAACGAGGAGAGCAATATCAAATATTAAGTAAAAATAGTGGAATTGTTTTGGCAGAGAATAATTATTTACCACTAGATAAAAGAGGAAATGTAAATGTTCTAGTAGTAGGACGGATCAGGATCTGGTAAATCTGCATCATATTCAATTCCTAATGCATATCAATGTTTAGGGTCATATATATTTACAGACCCAAAGGGTGAACTTTATGATAAAACAGCAGGATATTTGAAAGAACAAGGATATGAAATAAAAGTATTAAATTTAGTTAGACCACAACTTAGTGATGGATATAATCCATTAATGCATATTTCATCAGAATTAGATGTTGATGTTATAGCGAATACTGTAGTAAAAGGACAAAAATCAGATAGTGGTTCAGATCCATATTGGGATGATATGGCAGAAATGTTATTAAAATCGTTAATATATTATTTAATAGCAACAAGACCAGAAGAAGAACAAAATCTAGCAAGTTGTGCAGAGCTTGTAAGAGCAGCTAACAAAAGTGGTGGTAGTAATGTACTTACAGATTTAATAAATCAATTGCCATATGATCACCCGGCAAGAATGAACTATAAATCAATTGAAATAGCACCAGAAAAGACATATAGTTCAATATTAAGTTCATTACAATCAAAACTTGGTAAATTTGATTCAAAAGAAATAGCAGAATTAACATCTACAGATACAATAGATTTTGAAGAAATTGGAAGTAAAAAAACAGCTGTATATGTAATTTCTTCAGATACACATACTGCATATGATTTCTTGCTTACGATATTTTTCGCACAAATGATACAACAATTATATGATTTTGCTGATCAAAATGGTGGATGCTTAAAAGAAAAAACTTATTTTATATTAGATGAGTTTGCTAATATAGGAAAAATACCAGATTTTGATAAAAAAATATCAACATCAAGAAGTAGAGGAATTTCTTTTAGTGTTATTTTACAAAATATTGATCAATTGGAAGCTGTTTATGAAAAATCTTATGAAACTATAATGGGTAACTGTGATACACATCTATTCTTAGGAAGTAACTCATTTAAAACAGTTGAATATTTTTCAAAGGCTTTGGGTGAAAAGACTATTGGAAGAGATAGTGTATCAATAAATAAAGACAAAAAGAATCATAAAACTGGAAAGAGTGTTTCTGATCAAGTAATGGCTAGGGCTCTTATGACACCAGATGAGTTGAGGAGAATGGATAATGATCAGTGTATAATTTATGAAAAGGGAATTAAACCAGTTAAAGCAGATAAGTTTTATTATTTTAAACATCCGATTGCTAAAGAGTTAGCTAAATACGAAATTAGTCATAATGATATTCCAGAAATCGATAGAGGTGTATGGAGAAAATTTAATCCATATAATCCTTATGTAGAAGACGACAAGGAAAAAGTTGTAGATAATTTGGATATACAATCTTTGGATGATTTATTTGAGGATATTGATGAAAATAAGGATAAGGCTAAAAAGGTTTCAAAAAATGAGGTAGATAAAAAAGAGAAAAAGCTTGATGTTTTGAATTTTGAAGATGATGCTCCAATTCTTCCACAAGAGGATGAGGAAGATACATATGATTTACAAAAGGAATTGGAAGCTAAGTTTGATGAATTATTTGGAAATTTAGATGAAGAATAATGTTTTAAAAAGGGTAATTGAGATAATTATCCTTTTTTTTAATGATATAAAATTTGTGTTGTTCGCTTGTTTTTTTTGGGGGGATAATATATAGTAGATATTATAGAATAAAGTTTTGGAGGGTAATATGAAGTTTGTACATATAGCAGATATGCATTTTGATAGTCCTTTTGTGAATCTTTCTGATAAAGAAAATTTAGGAGATTTGAGAAGATTGGAGCAGAGGAAGGCTTTTAAGAAAGTTATTGAATATGTTAAAGATAATGGTGTAGGTTATTTATTTATTTCGGGAGATTTGTATGAACAAAAATATGTTAAAAAATCAACTATAGAATATATAAATAACTTGTTTAAAGAGATTCCTGAGACTAAAGTTTTTATTGCTCCTGGAAACCATGATCCTTTTATAAAGAGTTCATATTATAGTAAATTTAATTGGAATGAGAATGTGAAAATTTTTGGATCTGAGATTGAAAAAATTGAGTTAGATGATGTGAATGTTTATGGATTTGGGTTTGATGATTTTTATTGTAAAAATAGTGGAGTAGAAAATATAAATATTGATGATGAGCAAAAGTTGAATATTTTAGTGGTTCATGGTTCATTAAATGGTGGAACTATTGAAAATAGTGAATATAATCCTTTGTCTAGGAAAATGCTGAAAGAGAAAGGTTTTGATTATGTTGCTTTGGGACATATTCATAAATTAGATTATGATCAAGAAGAAAATCAAAATGTTGTTTATCCAGGTTCAACTGTTTCTTTAGGTTTTGATGAGCTTGGTAAACATGGAATGATAGTTGGAGATTTGGAAAAGGATAAAATAGATTTAGAATTTATTCCTTTGGATGAGACGGAATTTAAATTATATGAAATGGATATTACAGAATTTATTTCTAAAGAAGAATTAATTGAAAAAATAAATGAATTAAATTTTGAAGAAAATAATTTAATAGAAATTATTTTAATAGGAAAAAGAAATTTTGAAATTAATAAATATGAATTATACAAATTAATTTCTAATGAAAAAATAATAAAAATAAAAAATAA
>JAFQQR010000005.1 GCA_017410505.1 Clostridia bacterium
AAATGCTGTATCTTTACTGCAATTTATTCCTGTTACAAAAACTTGCTCTTCTGTTTTAAAATCTGCTTTTGCATATTCTATTGTGTTGTGTAAATCTCTGTAAAAATTCGTTTCATAATTTTCATTTTTTGTTTTATCTATGTTAGTTGTATATTTTATGACTTTATCTAATCTATTTTCTACTTTCCACAAACTTGTAGTTGCCATTATGACCTCACAAATATTTTTCTCTTATTTCAGTTCTAAATTTTTGCCATTCTTCAATTTCTTGTTTTAATATTCTTTCGTCTATAAAATTTTCGTGATAAAGTAGACTTTCAAGTTGCCTTAATGTTCTCATAAATTTACCCATTTGTTTTGTTGTAACATCATAAAATATTTTATCTGGCTTTTCTTTTATTTCACAACCGTAATGCACAATCTCTCATAAATGTTGAAATACTTTTATTAGTTTTTTCTGCTCGTTTTTTTATTTTGTCTTTTTCTGTAAAAGTCATTCTAATTGGTACAATATATTCTCTTGTTTCATCTTTCAATTTTTTTCTCCTTTCATTTTTCATAACGGGGATTGGGGTGTTCCCCATAATTAACAAATGTGTATATACATTTGTCTTGCTTGTTAGGACATAAAAAACAACTTATCTTTAGATAAGTCTTCTATAATTACTTGGCGAATCTTCATCAAGTTCTTCAATTATTTTTAAAATATCTTCATCTCTTTTGTATTCTTTTCGTTCTATCTTCCCATCTTTTTCTTCTATAATTTCTTTAAGTTTAAATCTATAAATTTGTTTATCTATATCAGCATTATTGATATTTTTTTCATCATCTTCTGTTGCTAAATTCATTATTTTTTTAAAGGCTTCATTTTTATTTTCTGCCTCTATTTCTACTCCATATTTTGTTGCTTTTTTTACTGTAAATACATATTTTTTCATATTTCATCTTTTCCTTTCTTTGTTAATTTTTTATCATTTTCTTTTTGTTTTATTCCTAAAACTGTGCATAGATATTCATTATAATCTTTGCATATTTTAGGTGGTTTATCTATAATTTTATACTTATCTGAAAGAACAATTTGTAATGCTTTTGTTGCATTTCTTCCTGCCTCATCATTGTCTAAACATAGTACAATTTCTTTAATTTCTGGGTGTTTATCTAAATAATTTTGAATTGCTGCAGGTACTTTACTTTGTTCTATTATTTTGGCAGGTTGATATACTCCAGCTAATGAAATCATTGTTTTATCTTCCCAATTTTGCCCATATAACTTAAAAAAAGAAGCAAATGATAATAAATCTATTGCTCCCTCGAATATAAATATTTTATCTGTTTTTTGTTCACTTTCTACTCTAAAAGAATATGCTTTATTGCTACCTGTTGCATCATTTTTAAATTTACTTCCATTAGTTGATCTGCACCCTGCATATCTTGGTTTTTGTTCTTCATCATAACCTACAAATACTACATTATGATAATGTTTTTCTTCATAAATTAGCTTTTTATCAATACATTTTTGTATTATTTCTTCATCAATTCCTCTTGATTTTAGATATTGTTTTACTCTGTTTTCATTGCTATTTTTTTCTGGTAAAATTAAAGTTGCATCATGCTTTTTTTCTGGTTGTGGTACATAAACAGGTACTCTACCATTCATCTTTTTTATTATATATTCTATTGAATCTGGAAATTTATAACCTAACATTTTTTCTACATAATCTACTGCATTTTTACCACCAATTCCACCATTAAAATAGTTCCAATACCCATTAGACATTTTCAAACTACTATGACTTTTCATTGAGTATTGTGTTCTACTATCTCTTACTAATTCATTTGGCTCATAGTTTTTTAAGTAGGTTATTAAGTCCATTTTTTTAATTTCTTCAACAATTTCTGGTGCTACATATCCCATATTATCATCTACTTTCTTTATTTCTTTGCTTTTTTTGTTCTGTAGATTCTTCTAATATCAAGTCTATTCTATTGTCCACTGCGTACTCTAACATTTCATTAAAATTGCCATCACTTTTTAACCATTCGTCATAGCATTCTTGTAAAATTTCATCTGTTTTTAATAATGTTTTTAATTCTGAAATTGAGTAATCTTTATCTTTTAGTTTATAAATCATTTCTTCTTTGCAAACTTTTTCGTATGCTCTATCTATAATTATTTTAGGACTACATTGTTCCAAATCTTTGATAAATTCTTTATATTCTATATCTATTTTTTCATCAAATTTTTCTTTTAGTTTTGCCCTTTGCACATCTTCTTCTTTTTCAATTTCTAATAATACTTTTTGTTGTACTACGGATTGTTCATTACTAAAAAAGTATTTATCTTTAAAACTAGAAAAGAAAAATTTATGCTGCAGTTGTTCTAATATTCGTTCTATTTCCATTTCAATACCACTAGCAAAATATAAATCTTCTTTATTTTCATTACTACTATAATTTATACTTGGAATTGTATATTCTTTTATAAAAGTTTCATTATCTTTATTTTCTATTTTTTCTTTTAATTCTTGATAAATTTGTTTAAAAATTTCTTCTGTTTTCATCTATTTTTCACTCCTTTCCATCAAAAAAGAGATACTAATTGCTTAATATCTCTTGATTTTTTATTATTTTTATTTGCTCTACTAATTGTAATTTGTCTCACACTTATTTTATATAAATATAATAGAAAAAGCAAGTAACAATACCTGCTTTATAAATATTTATTATCTTTTTTTGTACTAATAATCATATATAAGCCTAGTCCTATAATTATCAAACTAACTCCCATTCCTGTATAACCATTTAAAGTTGAATCATATCCAGTTGCATAAGTATCTAATAAAACTACTTGTGTTAATACCATAGAAGTTAGAGCATTTGCAAAATTAGTTATTTTTATTCCTTTTATTATTGGCTCTTGATTTCGTTTATATTTTATCATTCCGTATATTGCTGTTCCTATTGAAGTAAAAGCTATCAATGCTACTAAATAAGTTATATATTCGTGCATATTAGTATTTGTGCCTTTATAATACATATATGAACTAACAAAAAAGTACATAATACCTAATAATATTAGCATTACCCCATTTTGCAAATAACTTTTATATTCTTCTTTAATTATAATTTGCTTATATTTTATTTTTTTAATTTTATTGTATTTTTTTATTGTCAAGAATCTACATATCGCTAATACAAAACTAAATCCTGCATTTATAAAAAACCATAATGAAGGTATTGTTAGTGAAAATATAAATTTTATTATTCCTACAATAAAGTTGCTAATTGTAGAACATACCAAAAAGAATATCAGTTGGTCTTTCTTTTCTAATGCTCTAAATTTTTTTATTATTTCTTTCATTATTCTTTATTACTTTTAATGTAAGCATATACAGGGTAGTTAAGAACACATATTACTAATCCAACTACACCTGTTATTAGTCCAACTACCATATCAGCTGTACTTGCATTTCCTACTAATATTTTGCTCATTCCAAATCCCATAATTAAAGAACCAACAACTCCTACTGTCCAAGTTAAAACAATTCCCCAATTTATTGGTTTATTTTCTTTTGCTTTCTTTGGATGTGAACTTTTATATACTGGTATTATACATAGTAATATAATAAATCCTATTATTGTTGTTACTACTCCAGCAGTAAACATATTCCATTCTGGTAATAAACACATACACATTCCTATTGCAAATACTAATCCACCTATTGTTCCTAATATTATTTCTAATAATGTTTCTTTTTTCATATTATTTTCTTCCTCCATTTTTTACTATTTCTTCATTTTTCTTTTTTAGTTCTTCTTGTTCTTTTTTTATTCTTTCTTTAGCTTCTTCAATAGTTTCGCCATCTTTTCTTAAAAACTTATCAACAAACTTATCTTCTACCTTTTTGTATCCTCCTACAACAGTTTCTTCTACTTTTTTATAGCTACCAACTACTGTTTCTTCTATCTTTTTGTTAGCATCTTTTAATTTTCCCATATAATTCACTCCTTTCTTTAAAACAACACTTGTTGTTCTTGTCTAAATATAGTATAATATCTTTAAGAATGAAAAACAATCATCAATTTTCAACATTTGTTGGAATAATGATTATTATTAAAGTAAGGAGAATTTATTTATGAATACCCCTAATAATAAAAGAAAAAGAGATTCACAAGAAAAAATAGAAAAGACTTTCCTACAACTTATTCAAAAGAAAAATATAACTGAAATATCTGTATCTACAATTTGCGAAATCGCCAAATTAAATCGTTCTACTTTTTATGCAAATTATATTGATGTTTATGATTTAGTAGAAAAAGTAAAAAACAGAATGGCAGAGGAATTTGCAGAATTTCAAATTTCTAATAACTCTGGGCAAAATCCTACTGGCTATCTTAATATGTTCAAACATATTAAAGAAAATCAAATATTTTTCAAAACATATTTTAAATTAGAAGATATATCTATTAGTCCTATCACTCAACACGACACAGAAATGGCAAAGAAATATTATGATAATGAATATATTGATTATCATATAGAATTTTTTAGAGCAGGATTGAATGCTATAATTAAGAAATGGTTAAATAATAATTGCAAGGAAAGTCCTGAAGAAATGGTTAAAATTATTACAAGTGAATATAAAAATAAGAATTGATTTTAAAGTCAATTCTTGTTTTATATTTGCTCTATAATTTGTAATTTGTTATTCAGTAATAAAAGGTTCAATATACTTTTGTATAAATTGAACTCTATCAAACACTAATGGCTTGAATGTTGCTGTAACCGATATAACAATATTTTTATCAGTATTAACATATATTACATTTCCACTATCTCCAATGGCTGAATAAATTTTCTTTTCTTCATCTATAA
>JAFQQR010000006.1 GCA_017410505.1 Clostridia bacterium
CCAACAACTAATGCAATTAATACAAAAGGAAAAAATCTAACGAACATCCATACAAAAGCGTGGCATATAACACCTAAAACTGCATATTCAGTATGACTATAGTCCCACTCTAAATACGGAGTATTAAAACCAAATAACAAAAAAGCAAAAACTACTATTATAACTGTAAGAATTGAAATTAAACTATAATGTAATACTTTTCTTCTATGTTCAATACTGTGTGATAATTGTAAGTTTATTACCTCTAATTTTTCAGAAATAGCTTTTAAATCATCAGCTTTTTCCTCATTAATGTTTCCACCAATTATTGTACTTACAGGAGTTTCAAAAACTTCTGATATTGAAACAAGCATTTCTGCATCAGGTACTGATAAACCTTGCTCCCATTTAGATATTGTTTGTCTAACTACATTTAATTTTATCGCAAGTTCTTCTTGAGAAAGACCTTTGCTTTTTCTTAAAGTTTTTAAATTATCTTTTAACATATAAAATACCCTCCTTTATTTGATTTTAGTTTATTACAAATAGTCCGTTGCTACAAGCAATGCGTTTTAACATTTCTTTTAATCCTTGTTATTAAGGTATTTTAATCACTTCAATAAATTGTAATTTGTCTCTCACTTACTTTACCAAATTTATAATTTTTGTTGCCACTTTTTCAATAAATTTCTCATCATGTTCTACAAAAATAATGGTAGGATTATAATTTAGAATAGCATCTTCTATTTGTTCTCTTGTCAATATATCAATATAGTTTAAAGGTTCATCCCATATATAAATATTAGCCTGTTCTGAAATACTTTTTGCAATTAGAACCTTCTTCTTTTGACCTTCACTCATATCTTGAATATTAGTATCAAAATCAAATTGTGATAATCCCATTTTTACTAACATTGCTTTAAAAATACTTTCATTTATTTTATTATCGTAAGCAAAAGTTCTCAAATTTCCTTTTAAATCTTCTGTACTCTGAGAAACATAAGATATTTTTAAATCATTTGCAACCATAAACTCTCCATTATACTGTAATTCTTCTCCTAAAATAAGTTTTAATATACTTGATTTACCAATGCCATTTTTTCCAATTAGTGCAACCCTATCGCCATTATTAACTTCAAAAGTAATAGGGTTAAATATCGTTTCTTTACTATATTTTATCTGCAAGTTATGTGCAAAAATTAATGGATTCTTATTACTTTTTAGAGGAATAATTTTTAATGTATCATTTACCTCTATATTTTTTAACAAATTAGTCTTTTCATTTATTGCTTTTTCTATTCTTTGTTCCATAACTTTTGATTTTTTCATCATTTTATCTGCTTTATGTCCTATATATCCTTTATCTATTGTAGTTTCTGAATTATATTTTTTATTTTTTGTTTTTTCAGCCTCATTTGACCATTTTGCACAATTTTTAGAAGCTATTTCAAGTCTATTTATATCTTTCTGCAATCTTTCATTTTGTATTTTTTCAAAATTATCTTGCCTATTTTTATTTTCTTTCCAAGATGAAAAATTACCTTGTTGTATTTCTATATTAGTATTATTTATAGAAATTATATGATTTACAACTTTATCTAAAAAATTTCTATCGTGAGATACTAATATAAATCCTTTTTTCTTTTCTAAATAATTTACTAAATTATTTCGTGTTTCAATATCCAAATGATTTGTAGGCTCATCTATAAGTAAAAAGTTATTACCTTTTAAAAATAAACTTATTAAAAGTATCTTTATTTGTTCGCCACCACTTAATAAGTTAAAACTTCTATATAATACTTCAGTATCTGTATTAAGTAAATTTAATTCTCTTATAATTTCCCAATCTTCAACATTCGGAGCAATCTCATTTACTATTTCTATTGCCATTCTTTCTTTGTTTTTTACTTCAAAAGGGAAGTAATCAAACTCAACATTTTTTGATATTGCACCTTGATATTCATATTTTCCTAATAATAACTTTAAAAATGTAGTTTTACCTTTACCGTTTCTTCCAATTAATCCTAATTTCCAATCAGTATCTATATTAAATGATACATTTTCAAATATATTTTTTAGGCTTCCATCATATCCAAAAGTTAAATTGTTTACACTTATTAAAGACATCTATTCCTCCTACAAATTATTATTTTGCGAACTACTAAATTGTAATTTATAATTTGCTTATTACTTTTTTCTGTCAACTTCTTTGTTTACACTATTGCTAATAATATAGAAATTGGAAATATAGCTACTGGATAAAATTCTTATTTTCAATTTTTCAATTTAAAAATTTTCTTTTGGCGCTTAGTTTCAAATTTCCAATAACCATGATTACGATTTCGATGTTTTTTTTGAATCTTGTTTTGATTGTTTTTCATGGCTTGTTCAGCATTTAATATAATAGCTTTTTTTTCGTTGGAAACAAATTTAAGAAAAACATCATATAGGTACAGCCATCCATCGTATGAGATTTCAGTAAGCGTTGACTCTAATTTAATTTTTAAAAACTTGCAAATGCGTTTTTGTTGCTCATAAGTAAACAATTTTTTTGTTTTATCTTTGAAAGTATTTCCAGACGCTAAAAATATATATGATAAAAAATTTCTATAGTCTGTCGCATCCTCAACATCTGCTGATGTTTTTCTTTGAAAGTGAGCAAAACATATTCGTGCATTTGGCACAGGATAAAAATCTGATGGTTTAAACTCATAAATCAATTCAGCGGAAAACCAAGGTTTGTATAAAAGAGACCTCAAACTTTCGTTATAAAAAGGCTGTCCAGAATACCTTAGAAAAGCTTCATACTGCATTATGAAATATATATCTTCAGGAGGATTATCGGCTTCAAATACCTTTTTCACAATATCAGCAGTTATGTTAAATGGAATATTTGCACATACTTTATATGGTTCTTTTACTGATATTTTATATTTTAAAAAATCCATCTCTATTATTTGAACTTTTTTAGATTCTTTATACTTTTCAGATAAAGTTTTCGCTAATTTCGCATCAAACTCTATTGCTATAACTTGCTTGCTTTTTTTTGCAAGTTCAATGGTAATAATTCCTTTTCCAGGACCTATCTCAATTATAATATCGTCGTTACAAATATTACTCTTTGATAACAAAGTCGCTACAAGTTGTTTACTATGTAAATAATTTTGCGAATGTTCTATTCCCATAAATACCTCCTTTACAAATTACTATTTCTAAAGATGATTATAACATATTTTTCTATAAAAAACATAAGAAGACATTAAATTTCTTTAATATCTTCCTATTTATTCTAAATGCTAATCATATCCATTTCTTCAGCAAG
>JAFQQR010000007.1 GCA_017410505.1 Clostridia bacterium
ACCAATTTTTGAAAATGTAACAGAAAACAAAAATATAGTAATAACATTTGGAGAAATATTACCAGTAGTAAAAATAATTGCTGCACCAGAAGGATATGAAGATTTAGTAGGAAAAGAATACAAAAAAATTACAAAAGCTTTAGAAGATATAACAACAGATGGAGTAACACTTCAATTAATAGCAGATACAAAAGAAGAAGTTACACTAGCAGATAGACAAATAACATTAGACTTAAATGGAAAGAGTGTAAAAGGAAATGCAACGACAATAACACTAGAAAATTCAAATCTAACATTAATAAATAGCAATAGTAGTGAGCAAGGTAAAATAATAAGTGTTACAGAAACAGCAATATATGTAAAAGACAGTGGAACTTTCAGTTTAGGACAAAATGAAGGAACAGTAGAAACAGACAAGATGTTAATACAAGGAGAAACATCAGGAGTAAAAAATGAAGGAACATTTAATTTCT
Source organism: Clostridia bacterium (assembly GCA_017410505.1). GTDB lineage: Bacteria > Bacillota > Clostridia > TANB77 > CAG-508 > CAG-269. Next base: position 474 of record JAFQQR010000007.1, read on the forward strand.
ATGATGGAACAATTACAGCAACAAAGGCAATAGATGGAGAAGCAACAGAAGTTCCATTAAGATATAATATATCAATTGGGGAACAAGATAGTAAACAAGTTGCAACTTTACAAGTAATGGCAGGAGCAGAAGCTGCAATAGGACAAAAAACATTTTTTAAATTAGAAGAAGCAATAGCATATGCTAATGAAAGTATAGCAACAGACGGAAGTCAAGTAGAAGTTACAATAATTGATAATGTACAAAAAACATCAGCAGTAGAAGTAGCAGATAGTAAAAATATAAAATTAAATCTAAATGGATATGAAGTAAGTTTCTTAAATGGAGACGATGGAATTATAAATAATGGAAAACTAGAAATAGTTGATACAATAGGAACAGGGAAAATTACAAGTACAATGAGTAGAGCTATTTCAAATAAAGATGGGGCAGAATTAACAATTACATCAGGGATGTTAGAAGCAACAGGAAGTGGTAGTTATGGAATATATAATTCTTCAACAGGAGCAGTAATGGTGACAGGTGGAACAATAACAGCAAATAGTACGGGATTATATATCGATACAACAGGAACTGGAACGGTAAAAGTGACAGGAGGAGCGATAACAAGTAATTCTGCTAGTGCAATATCAAATAATGGTTCTGGAGAAGTGTTTGTAGGAGGAGGAACAGTAACAGGTTATACTAAAGGAATAAATAACTATAATGAAGGAACAGTAACAATGACAGGAGGAACAGTAACGGCGGCAAGAAGTAGTGGCTATGGAATATATAATTATTCAGAAGGAACAGTAACAATGACAGGAGGAACACTAACGGTGGCAGGAAATAATAGCTATGGAATATATAATAATTCAACAGGAACAGTAACCATGAATAATGGAGAAATTTTTGCAACAGTTAGTGGTGTAGAAGGAATACACAATAGAACCCAAGGAGCAGTAATTATTAATGGTGGAAAAATGAGTTTATCAGGGACTTACAATTATGGAATATTTAACAATTATACAGGATCAGTAACTGTTAACAATGTAGAAATTACTGTGACAGGTACTGATGGTAGAGGAATATATAATTATGAATCAGGAACAGTAAAAATGTCAGGAGGAATAATAACATCAGCTGCAAGGGGAATAGAAAACTATGCAACGGGAGCAGTAAAAATAACAGGAGGAACGATAAAAGCTGGAACCACTGCAATATATAATAGGTCAACAGGAACAATAACAATAGGAGAAAAAGATGGAACTGCAAGTGATACGCTTCCAAGTATTAATGGTACAAACTATGGAATATGGAATGAATCTTCAGGAAAAATAAATTTTTATGATGGAAGAATAGAAGGAAATATTAACCAATCTTTAGCTTGTGCTGTAAATGAAATAGAAGAAGGATATAATATTATACAAACAATAGAAGATTCTAGAGAAATATCTACTCTTGGAAATATTGAATATTTTAAGGTGGTAGAAACAGATACAGTATATTCTAATCTTCAAGATGCTATAGATTCTATAGATACAGAAGAGGTGCAAACAATACAAGTGTTAAGTAATACAATAATTTCTGCTGATAGAGGTGCAACAAATGATAAAAATATAGTGTTAGATTTAAATGGAAAAACAATAAAATCAGGTAAAAGTGGAACTATTGATAATCGTGGAACATTAGAAATTATAGATTCTTCTGAAGATAAAACAGCTAGTATGACAGCATTACAAGGAAAAGCTGTTGTAAATGAAGAAGGTGCGACACTTAAAATAACAGGAGGAACAATAACTAATACATTAGGTTATACAAGTGCAATAGAAAATATGGGAATATTGCAAGTAGACGGAGGAACAATACAAACAACAGGGTCTGTATCATATTCAATAAAAAACAATGGAGCTGGAACAATTACTATAGGAGGAGGAACAATATCATCAACAGGAGATACTACAATATATAATAGCTCAACAGGTACAGTGACAGTAGACGGAGGAACGATAACAGGAAATTATGAAGCAATATACAATGCATCAACGGGAAAAGTTGTTATTAATGGGGGAAAAATTACTACACAAAGTGGTGAACCAGTAATTTATAATGAATCAGGAATAATAACAGTTAAAGGTGGAGAGATAATAGCATATACCAGAGGTAAAGGAATAGAAAATAAAAATGGAATAATTACAATAGAAGGAGGTTCTATATCAGGTGGTCAGTATGGAATATATAATAGTTCAACTGGAACGGTAACAGTGACAGGAGGAACAGTTCAGGCAGCCTCTTATCAACTAGTATTAAATTGGTATGAGGGGTATGGAATATATAATTATTCGACTGGAACAGTAATAATGACAGGAGGAACAGTGAAGACAACAAGTGGAACAACAGTAAGAAATACTTTTGGAATATATAATAATTCAACTGGAACAGTAAAAGTAACAGGAGGAATAATAGAAGCGGACATAACAGCTAGTAGAGGTTATGGAATATATAATAGGTCAACAGGAGAAATAACAGTAGGAGAAAAAGATGGAGATGTAAGCATTACAGTTCCAAGTATTACTGGAGGAGTCTATGGATTATGTAACAATACAACAGGAAAAGCAAATTTCTATGATGGAATAATTAAAGGACCGACAGGACAATCAATATATGGAAGTTTAAATGAGATAGAAGATGAATATGATGTTGTAAAAACAGTAGATGAAACGACAAGTACAGAAACAGCAATATTACAAAAACTTCCTGTAATAATAAATACATCAACAAATACAGAATATTATAGTATTCAAACTGCAATAACAGAAGCGGGAGAAAATGAAATATTACAAGTAGCTAGAGATACAGTTACTACTAGTACAGATGAAACAATAGTAGTAGAAGCAGATAAAAATGTTGTATTAGATTTAAATGGATATGGTATTACTTTTGGACAAGTAACAGCAATTAGAAATCTTGGAAAATTAACAATAGAAGATGGTTCAGAAGGTAAAACAGGAAATATAATGAGTACAGTAGGAAATATTATAACAAATGAAGATGGTGCAATACTTAACATAACAGGAGGAACGATAAAAACAACAGAAAGCAGTAGTCCAGCAATATATAATGATTTAACAGGGACAGTAACGGTAGAAGGAGGCTCAATAATAGCAGCTAATAGTGGAATAAAGACTAGTGAAACATCAACAGGAACAGTAAAAGTGACAGATGGAACAATAACTAGTACTGGTGCTAGTGGAATAGCAAGTAATGGGTCAGGAGAAGTAATAGTAGAAGGTGGAACTGTAACAGGTTATGCTAATGGAATAAATAATTATTCAATAGGAACAGTAACAGTGACAGGAGGTACAGTAATATCAAATGGATATAATGGCTATACTTATGGAATATATAATAATTCAACAGGAAAAGTAACAATAAATGGAGGAACAGTAACATCAGATGGATATTATGGAAGTAATTATGGAATATATAATAATTCAACAGGAATAGTAGTAATAGATGGAGGTACAGTAACAGCGGAGTCATCAGTATATAATAGTTATGGAATATATAATAATTCAACAGGAACAGTAACAATAGATAGTGGTGCAGTAATAGTAAAAGTAAGTGGTGGTTATGGAATATATAATAATTCAGAAGGAACAGTAACACTGAATGGAGGAACAGTAACAACAGAAGGAGATTCTTGTTATGGAATATATAATTGTTCAACAGGAACAGTAACAATGACAGGAGGAACAATAACCTCAACTGCTAGAGGAATAGTGAATAATGCAGAAGGAATAGTAATAATGACAGGAGGAACAATAACTGCTGGAACTGGTGGAATATATAATAATTCAACAGGAACAATAACAATAGGAGAAAAAGATGGAACTGTAAATGATACAAATCCAAGTATTACTGGTACAAATTACGGGATATATAATCCTTCAACAGGAGCAATAAATTTTTATGATGGAATAATTAAGGGGGCAACAGGTCAATCTATATATGGAATTATAAGTGAAATAGAAGATGAATATGATGTTATAAGGACAACAGATGTGACTACAAGTACAGAAACAGCGATATTGCAAAAAGCTCCTTCAATAATAAATACAACAACAAGTAAAGAATATTACAGCATTCAAACAGCGATAACAGAGGCAGGAGAAAATGATACATTACAAGTACTTAGAAGTATAATGATTCTTCCTACACAAGAAACAATAGTTGTTGAAGCTGATAAAGATGTTGTGCTAGATTTAAATGGATATAATATTACTTTTGGACAGGCAACAGCAATTAGAAATCTTGGAGAATTAACAATAGAAGATGCTTCAGAAGGCAAGACAGGGAATATATTAAGTACAGTAGGAAATATTATAACAAATGAAGAAGGTGCAACACTTGATATAACAGGAGGAACAATAAAATCAACAAAAAGTGATAGCTCGGCAATATATAATGATTCAACAGGAATAGTAACAGTAGAAGGAGGCTCAATAATAGCGGCTAGTACTGGAATAAAGACTAGTTCAACATCAACAGGAACGGTAAAAATAGTAGGAGGAACAACAACAAGTAATGGTGCTAGCGGAATATCAAATAATGGTTCAGGAGAAGTAATAGTAGAAGGTGGAACTGTAACAGGTTATATTAATGGAATAAATAACTATTCTACAGGAACAGTAACGGTATGTGGAGGTGTAGTAACATCAATTAGATATGATGGTAATAATTATGGAATATATAATAATTCAACAGGAATAGTAATAATAGATGGAGGTACAATAACAGCAAATACATCAAAATATGTTGCTTATGGAATATATAATAATTCAACAGGAACAGTAATAATAGCAGATGGAATAGTAACTGGTATAGATTATGGAATATATAATAATTCAACAGGAACAGTAACAATAGATGGTGGAACAGTAAAAGTAACAGCTGTTTATAGTGAGGGAATATATAATTGGTCGGAAGGTATAGTAACAGTGAATGGAGGAACGGTAGTAGCAGAATCATCTTATAGTGAAGGAATATGGAACTATTCATCAGGAACCATAATAGTAACAGGAGGAACAGTAACAGCAGCAGGAAGTAATAGTAATGGAATATATAATACTTCAACAGGAACTATAACAGTAACAGGAGGAACAGTAACAGCAGCGGGAAGTAATAGTAATGGAATATATAATACTTCAACAGGAACCATCACAGTAACAGGAGGAACAGTGACAGCAACAGAAAGTAATAGTTATGGAATATACAATAATTCATCAGCTACAATAACAATAGGAGAAAAAGATGGAATCGTAAGTACTTCAGTTCCAAGTGTTACAGGTGCAATATATGGGATATATACTCCTTCATCAGGAATATTAAATTTCTATGATGGAATAATTAAAGGTTCAACACATGCAATAAGTGGAAATGTTACAGATATAGAAACAAATTATCAAATTAAATATTCAGAAAGCAATACAATTGCAACATTAGAACCAGTAGCAACAAATTATAAATCAATATCTATAGGAGACATATATTACGAAACACTTCAAGCAGCAGTAAATGATGCACAAGATGGAGCTACAATAGAATTATGGGCAGATGTTATATTAGAAAGTACGGTAGAGATACCAGAAGGATTGAATATAACAATTGAATTGAACGGAAATAATTTAACTGGAAACGGACTAGATGTTTTAATTAACAATAAAGGAACAGTAAATGTCATAGACTCTGTAGGAACAGGAAGTATAACAAATCCTGACGGAGAAACCATAAAAGATATAACATAAATATTTTAAATAAAGATACTGGAATAGAATCATATCTAAACCAGTATCTTTACATATTACAGATTAGCACAAATACATATACATATATATTAAAATGCAGTGACGCGCAGTTTGGAAGGACACCAATTCATACAGAACATCCAGATTAACTCTTCAAACTCTGAAATACAAATATCTTACTCATATGATTAGTCCGACCAGTAAGGAACGGAATTTTAATATATATGTATATGTATTTGTGCGGAACTATAACCTTACATTTAAATGATTAACATACTATTATTGATATTTTAAGGCAAATATGGTAAAATAAGTTTATAGTTAAAAGAAAGGAAAAAATCAATGAAATTAATCTCTTGGAATGTAAATGGCATAAGAGCATGCTTAACAAAAGGATTTGAAAATTTTTTTAAAGAAGCAGACGCTGATATATTCTGCATTCAAGAAACCAAATGTCAACCAGAACAAGTAAATTTAGAATATGATGGATACACAAGTTACTGGAACAGTGCAGAAAAAAAAGGATATTCAGGAACAGCAATCTTCACAAAGAAAAAACCTAAAAATGTAACTTACGGCATAGGTATAGAAGAGCACGATAAAGAAGGAAGAGTTATAACATTAGAATTTGACAATTTTTATATGGTAGACATATACACACCAAATTCTAAAAGAGAACTAGAAAGATTAGACTATAGGCAAATTTGGGAAGATGAAATAAGAAAATACTTATTAAAATTAAACGAAAATAAACCTGTCATTATGTGTGGAGACTTAAATGTAGCACATAAAGAAATAGACTTAAAAAATCCAAAAACAAACAGGCGTAACGCAGGATTTACAGATGAAGAAAGAAACAAAATGACAGAATTACTAGATGCAGGATTTACAGACACATTTAGATATCTATATCCAGACAAAGAAAATGCATATAGTTGGTGGTCATATATGGGACATGCTAGAGAAAAAAATGTAGGATGGAGAATCGACTATTTTATAATATCAGAATCCATAAAAGATAAAGTAAAAGAAGCAACAATATATTCAGATATAATGGGTAGTGACCATTGTCCAGTAGGATTAGAGATAGATTTATGTAAAAAGTAAACATGTCCTAAAAAGAAGTGTCCCAAAAGGGCAAAAATGTCCAAAAAGAAACGTCCCATTTGGACACTTTTGGACAGAAAGAAGGTGTAATATGGAAGAAATAAAGCAAAACTGGAAAAAGAAATCATCATGGCTATTAATTGCAATAGCAGTAGTTGTTGTATATAAAATGCTAGATAATTTTTCAAGTATACAAGAATGGTTTGGAACTTTTTTTAGAATATTAAAACCATTTTTTATAGGATTATTAATATCATATATACTATTTATACCATGCAAAAAATTTGAAAATATATTCGAAAAAGTAAAACTAAAGCTGATATCTAAAAGAGCAAGAGGTTTATCAGTAATAACTACATATCTTGCATTTGTAATAATCATAATAATAGTAATAAATTGTATTTTTCCAGTATTAAAAGAGAGTATAGTAGAATTATTTGGTAATATCCCAAACTATTATTATACATTAGTTAATAAATATAGTGAATTACCAGAAGATTCTGTATTAAAAAGTGACATTATAAAAGATAAGATGTCAGAATTTACAAATATAGATATAACACAATTTTTAAGTATAAATAATGATAAAATAATGGGATATGTAAAAAATATTATAGATATATTTTCAGGTATTTTTGATGTTTTTGTATCTATAGTAGTTTCTGTATACATTTTACTACAAAGAACATCAATTGTAAGATTTTTAAGAAGATTTGCAAGAGCAGTATTTAAAAAGGATACATATGAGACAATTAATAAATATTTTACTAAAGCAAATGAAGTATTTTTTACATTTATAACTAGTCAGCTGTTAGATGCTGTAATTGTTGGTATTTTAACTACAATTGCTATGATGATATTGAAAGTAAAATATGCACCTTTATTAGGATTTACAATAGGATTATTTAATATGATACCTTATATTGGAGCGATAGTTGCAGTTGGTATAGGAGTTTTTATAACATTTATAACAGGTGGATTAGGGAAGGCTTTAGTAATGGCAATAGTTGTAATAATATTACAACAAATAGATGCTAATATTATAAATCCTAAAATAATAGGATCTTCACTAAAAGTTAGTCCTTTACTTGTTATATTTGCAATTACTGTTGGAGGAGCATATTTTGGAATAATAGGAATGTTTTTAGCTGTTCCAATAGTTGCTGTAATTAAAACAATATTATGTGATTATGTAGATAATAAAAATAAAATTAGAGATGAAGAAGAAACAAAAATAAATATTAAGGGAATCGAATAGATTCCTTTAATCTTTATTTTTATCCATAAATATTTTTAAGCCTTGTAGAGCAACTAATATTAAAATTCCTAGTATAAAGAATAATATATTAAATGTTCCAAATGTCATAGCAGCTTGTGGTTCTGATAATGTTGTTGGTCCTTGAATTATTGAATATAGTGAACCAATCATCATTCCTATTATTGCATAAATAGATTGCCCCCTATAGTTTTCTAAGCATTTTCTTATTAATCTTACAAAGAATACGATTCCAGCGATAATTCCTAAACCAAGAATAATTAGCACTGGTAAATAAGAAAAATTAAAATGGAAAAATTCTTTTACTGCAGTCATTATAGGAATGTATAAACCAAATATTAGTAAAAGTGTTGAGCCTGAAATTCCAGGTAGTACCATTGCTGATATTGCTATTGCTGCTGCTATAAAAACATAGATTATTGTTCCGATGTTTAGGTTATTAATGTCTACTGTTTGTCCATTAGATGATGTTAGTAATGTGATGGCTACTACTAGTGCTATTCCTAATATTGCAAAAATTATGTTTTTGTAGTTGCTTTTTAGTGAGTCTTTTTCTTCATAGATTACAAGTGGAATTGCGAATATTATGAATCCGATAAATAGAGAACTCATTGCATATATTTGTGTGTTGAATAGGTTAGCAAGTATTGTTGCTGCTATTCCAAATCCTATTATCCAGCCAATTCCTAATTTTATTAAGAATATTAGGGCTGATTTTTTTTCTTCTAGGTTTCCTCTGAATAGGTTGTCTAGTGAGCTTATGAATTTGTCATAGAATCCTAGTAAAAATGCGATTGTTCCTCCGGATACTCCTGGGACGCTGTCGGCTAGTGCCATGCAGAATCCTTGAATAAAGTTCATAATTAGTTCTTTTAATTTTTTCATATGTTTTTGCGTTTTCCTTTCATTTTATTTTTTCTTTTGTATTCTACTATATAATGGTGTAATTGTCAATTTGAGGTGGGGTAAGTTTCGATTTTTTGGAAATGCTGTGCTGCAAATTGCCCTAGATGGATATATATTAAAATTCCGTTCCTTACTGGTCGGACTAATCATATGAGTGAGTTTTGTTTATTTCAAAATCTGAGGAGTTAATCTGGATGATTTGTATGAGTTTGTGTCCTTCCAAACTGCGCGTCACTGCATTTTAATATATATCCATCTAGGGCAATTTGCAGCACAGCATTTCCAAAAAATCGAAACTTATTTACATAATTAGGGAGATATGATATAATGTAATTGCTTTGAAATATTAATGTAATAAAATTTTAATAGTTTCTTTAAGAGAAATAAGATATAATATGATTGTCAAAATATGTCGAAAGTTGCGATGAAAAAATCTTGAAATAAGTGTACTTTTGGTATAAACTATTCTAAAATACAAAGAATAGAATATAATACTAGGAGTAGAAATGAGTGAAGAAACATTAGTAGGGTATCATGCAACAGATATTAGTAATATAGAATCGATAATAAATAATGGTTTTATTGAGTCAGAAGCAAGTAAAGGTCATTGGTTAGGAAGAGGAATATTTTTTTTTGAAAATTTATATTATGCTGTTGAGTGGGAAATAATAGGAGTAATAAAGCATGAGGTAACTAACTATAACGAACTAACAAGAAAATGTGGAATAATAATTGCGGAGTTAAATACGGAAAATTATAAGATTCTAGATTTTAGTGAACCACAAGGATATGCAATTTTTGAATATTTATTAAAAATTATAAAAGATAATTATCCAGAAGAAAAATATAATTATATATTGAGTAAAGGATATGCATATATTATAAAAATATTAGAACAATTAGAAATAAAAAAACAAAAGAAATTTCTTTCGAAATTTGATGTTATTTGTGCTGTTTACCCTAAAAATTTTACTAAAAGAAGGACGAATTTACCAGGAGATTTTATTTCTTGTGTTCAGAAACAAATATGTGTAAAAAATCCACACGCAATTAAAACAATAGAAGAATTAAAACATAGTGAGATGACAAAAGGAATCTTTAATTTAATAAAAAAGAATAGAGGTGAAAAGAATGATTAATAATCCAAAAGACATAGAAGAAATTTTAAAGGAATTAGAAGATATTACTTTAGAAGAATTAGACGAAGCAATAAAAAATGTAGAAAAAGAATATATGAAAATAGATTATGAATATGAAGAAATCTATGATATGAGAAATGAAAAAAATTATTATTTAAGTGAAGATTATTATGATTTCTATTTACATATGTCAAAAACCAATAGGACAAAAGAAAATAATGAAATAAAAAATAGTATAGGAGTGGCTGCATAAAATGGAAAAATATGAGAGTGTATTAAAATTTATAAGATATGAAGTAAATGAAATATATTTTAAAAAAAATATAAATTTTCAATTAAGTGAAGACGGTACACCAATAGGTTTAAAAATAAAACCAACTATAGATATAAAAGATAAGAATATGAATATTACATTACAAATTATAATATTTGAGAATGCTGAACAAAATAATAAACCCTTTGAAATGAAAATAAATTTAACAGGATATTTTATTGCAGAAGGATGCAATCCAGAAGCGTTTAAAGTAAATGCTATAGCAATATTGTATCCATATGTTAGAGCAATAGTGTCTACATATACTGCAAATGCTAATATAACACCTTTAATATTACCAACAATTAATGTTAATAAATTAATTGAAGACCAAGAACAAGAGAACTAGCAATGGTTCTTTTTAAATTGCAATTCAAAAACAATATATTTTTTTTGCCCGAGTTTTAATTTAGTTTAGCATATAAATTAGCTGTTCTAAATGTTGATATATTAATATTTAGAACTACTCTATGTGTTTAATGTTGAATTGTAATGCAATTGATTTTAATTTGAAATATAGATGTTGAAATTTTTTTAAAAGATGATATAATATAATTGAAATATTGTATGAAGGAAAAAAGTTATGAATAAGAGAGATACAAAAGCTTTGATTGGAGAGAAATTGTTAAATTTAAGTGAATACGATAGAATTGAATTAATAAAGAAAATAGATGATGTAGAATATATAAAAAAATATATAGAAAGTAATAGTGAAAAGTTATATTCTGATGATTTAGTAGATTTAGTAGGATTAACAAGAGATGCAGAATATGTAAAAAAGTGGTTGAATAATGATAAAACAGGATTGGATGAAGTTCAGAATATGAGGTTATTGTTGTCAACTAAAGATGAAAAATTAATGAATTCATATTTGGAAGAAAATAGAGAAAAGTTAAGTAAGGAAGAGAGAAATCTTATTGAGTTGAATTTGAATCCTGACAGATTGAAAAGTAAAGGTGATGTTAGAAAAAGTTTGCAGTTGCCTGAAGATATGACAATAGGGATTGAAATTGAAAGTGAAGGGCAGTTTAGTAAATTATTGCCATCTAAGATTATGGGATGGGATACTAAAGCAGAAGATTCTTTATATAATGGAATAGAAGTGGTTTCACCTCCTTTAACAGCTACAGAGGATAATGTTAAACAGATTTATAGTGTTTGTGATGTTTTGAATGGTATTGGTCAGACAACTACTGAAAAATGTGCTGCTCATATTCATATAGGGGCAAATTATTTGAAATCTAAGCAGGCATATATTAATTTGTTGGAGATTATAGGGAATACAGAGTATTTGATATATATAATTAGTAATAAGCCGGGAGAGAATTTGAGAGAGGGAATTTCTGAGTATTCTTTGCCTATTTCAAAAAAGTTGGAAGATGCTTTTGAGAATAATAAGATTAGTTTGAATGATGAAAATGTTGAGAATTTTATTGCAGATTTGAAGAGTGTTCAAGGGAATAGGTATTCAGGAATTAATTTTAATAATGTGAATACAGAGAAGAATACTATAGAGTTAAGAACTGCTAATGGAACTATAGATCCAGATGTGTGGATAGAAAATGTTAATTTATTTGGTGGAATTATAAAAGCATCACAAGAGTTAGCTGAACTACAGGCTAAGAAAATGAGAGATTTAACAATGGATGAATGTATAAAAATTGGTAGTTTTGAAAGATTAAAAAGTGACGGGGTTGATAAAAAAGAAAAATTGGATTTGTTGTTATCATTAACTGTTAAAGAGAAGGCTCCATATATGCAGAGATATGAAGTAAATAAAAGTTTAGTAGAAGATGATTTTTATATAGATGAGATATTGCAAGATGCGAAATTAGATAAATCATTTGATGTGAGAAGAATAGCGAAAACATTGTTTAGTGGAAAGGATGCAATAAGAGGAGAAGAAATTAGAGATATGGAAAAGCAATTTTATTTAGATATAGAGAAGTCACAAGGATTAGATATTGACGAAATTGCTATATAAAACATAGGAGAAATTTATTATGGAAGATATACGTGCGAAGGCTTATAAGGAAGTATATGAAATATTAAAAAAAGTACCTGAAGAAGATTTTAATAAAATTCCTAAAGAAGTGTTGATTATGTTACAGACTAATATGGATAAAAAATATAAATATAAGATATCAAAAGATATGGATTTTGAAAATCAACAAATGCTAAGAGAGACAAAGATATTGTTGGCAATTATATATAGAGATTTTTGGGCAACAGAGTATGAACGTGATAGAATAAATAAAAAGATAAATTATGATGTTCAAAAAAATGAAGAAAATAAAAAAGAAAAGTATAATCCTAATGAAATGTTTAAAAATAATAGAAAGAAACAAGCGAGAGTTCAGGAAAATGTTAATTTGCCAAGTGTGATAGAAAAAAGAAATTTTTTTGCAAAATTAGTTGATTATATAAAAAATAGATTTTTTAATTATGAAATAGATAAAGATGATGAAAGATAAAATAAAAATGAGATAATTGGGAGGTATAAATGTCTAATTTTTTAAAAGGTATTATAGTAGGAATTGGAGGTATTGCTCCAGGGCTTAGTGGAAGTGTGTTATTGGTTATTTTTGGATTATATCAAAATACAATAAATGCAATAGGAACTTTATTTAAGCAATTTAAAAAAAATATGTTATTTTTAATACCATTATTTTCAGGTTTTGGAGTAGGGGTATTGATATTTAGTAAAATAGTTAACTTTTTGTTAAATAATTATGAAATGCAAACAAGATTTGGATTTTTAGGATTAATTTTAGGTACTATTCCTATTTTTTATAATGAGGTTAAAAAAGAAGGTTTTAGCAAAAAATATTATGGTTTAATTATTATATCTGCTATAGCTGGATTTGCTTTATTTTATTTTAATAAAAATCTGTTTCCAGCAGTATCAAATCCTAATTTGATTCAATCTATATTATTGGGAGTGGCTGTTGCAGGTTCTTCAATTATTCCGGGAGTGGATAGTGCAGTGATTTTATCTTCTTTGGGATTGTATGAAATATATGTTAGCTCTCTTGCTAATTTTGATTTGATTGTACTTATTCCAGCTGCTTTTGGGTTGGTTTTAGGGGCACTGATAATTTCATTTATAGTGAATAGATTAATTAAAAAATATTATACAATTACTTTTTCAATAATATTTGGGTTGTTTTTGTCTATTATTCCAAATATTTTAAATGAGAGTTGTGTAATTGGGTTTAATGGTGCTTCATTGATGGCTGCTGTGTTTTTTGTTGGTGGATTTTTGGTGTCTTATCTTTTGGGAAATGTTAAGGAGAATAAGGCTAAGTTAGGATATTTTGTGAAGTATGTACAGAGATTACTTGGAGGTGTTATAGATATTAATAAAGTAAAAAGTATAACAAAGGAATAAGAAGGTAGATGTTTTAACTTAGTATTCCGACCTAAATATGTAAAATTACTAGAAAAGTCCCATATATAATAAATTTATTTCATTCCTCGGCTCCATACATAAGCTAAAAAATTCTAAATTAATTTTATGGCACCCTTCCACTCCGCTGCGCTGCGCGAACTCTTTCCATAAAATTAATTAAGAATTTTTAAGCTTATTCCAGTCGCATTCGTCATTACATAAATTTATTATATATGGGACTTTTCTAGTAATTTTACATATTTAGGTCTAGCGAGTTGTTATTTTAAAATAAAAAATAAAAATTTTTTGTACTAATTTCAGTGGTTGCGGAATATAATATAAATGGAAGCCTTGAGATAGAAAGCTTGGAGAAATTTGACAAATTTTATAAGTTATAGTATAATAGTGGAGATGCCAAAGGAGGTATTTTATGAAGAATGAAGAAAAAGCTTCAATTTCTATTATGAAAATCATATGTGTTAGTGTAATATTAATATTGATTTCAGGAATAGGTGTTATGGCAGTTAGTACAAATCTTAAGGATGTTAAAATAGCACTACAAAATGGATATGAATTAACAGTTTTAACTTCAAAATCTAAAGTTAGTGACGTATTAGAAGAAAATAATATCATTTTAAATGAAAATCAAAAAACAATACCAGATTGTGATCAAGAAATATCAAATGGTACTGTTATAAAAATTGTTGATAAATCATATAATGAAGTCCAAATTGCTAAGGTTTCAGAAGAAGGCATTGAAACTACATTAAATGAATTATTAAATAATTATACACCAATTATAGAGAAAATAGTAACAGAGCAAGTTGCTATACCTTATGAGACAGTAACAAAAAATACAGCAGGAACAAGTACTAATACAACAAATAAGATTTTACAACAAGGACAAGAGGGTATAAAAGAAGTAACATATAAAGTTAAATATCAAAATAATGTAGAAATCGAAAAGTTACAATTATCTGAAAAGATAGTTAAAGAACCAGTTAATAAGATAGTACAAGTAAATAAAGTTGTAACTTCAAGATCAGCTACAACAAGAACTAGCAACACAAATACAGCAACTACATCAAATGCGGGTGCACAAAGATATAAAGTAACAGCATATTGCCCATGTGCAAAATGTTGTGGAAAATCAAATGGAATTACTGCAGCAGGTACACGTGCTACAGCGGGAAGAACAGTTGCAGCATCTTCTAAATTTTCATTTGGAACAAAATTAAACATAAATGGTCATGTATACACTGTTGAAGATAGAGGTGGAGCAATAAGTGGAAATAAGATAGACATATTTGTAAATTCACATGCAGAAGCTCTAGCTTGGGGTGTAAGATACTTACCAGTAAGTGTTGTTAATCAATAAAATATATGATTTTAATAATATGAAAATATACTATATTGATAGTATAAAAATAGAAAATTCAACTCGATAAGGGTTGAATTTTTTTGTGCAAAAATAGCATATCCCTAAGGAATATTAAAAATTTAAGTGAAATGTAATAAAAATGTAAAGAAAAAGAAAATAAAAAGTAAAAAACCTGGAAATGATATTTCCGCAAATGAGTATGAAGAAGTACTTTATTCAACTGTAAATATAGTATTGATTATATATATGAAAATTGTATAATATAAATATAGAATATATATAGGAGGAAAAGTGATGAAAGCAAAACACATGATAGTAGTTTTTTCAATAATAGCAATTGCATTTGCAATTATAGGAGGCAGTGTATATGCATCAAGTTTTAAATTTTCTGTTACTGCAACAAAAACAAAATTAAAACCAGGAGAAAGTACAGTTGTAGTTATGAAAATCCAAGACATAGTTGATACAAATAATTTAGGTATAAATGCTTTGGAATCAACACTTGAATATGACACTAATGTTTTAGAAGTGGTAACTTCAAGTGATATGTCAGGAAAAAATAACTGGACAATAACATACAATGCACAAGGAAAAAACTTTTTAGTAAGCAATATAACATCAGGGGTAAAAGAAGATCAGGAAATAGGATCTATAAAATTTAAAGTAAAAGACAATGTGGGAAAAACAAAAACAATAATTAAATTTAAAAATGTAAAATCAAATGATGGAAGCAATTTAATGACAGAATCAGATAAACAAATAGAGCTTACTATTGATGGAGATGGAACAAGCACTAGTGGAACAGGTACTAATGGAAATGTAAGTACAGGAAATACTGGAAATTCACTAATTAGCGGAAATAAAACTAATGATGAAGCATCAGTTCCAATACCTAAAGCAGGAGTAAATGGTAAATGGGTTTTAATGATATGCATATTAGGTGTAATAATGATTTTATCATATGCAAAATATAGAACTATAGATAAATAATGAAGGAGACCAATTTATGAAAAATAAATTATTAGCAATGACTTTTTTATGTGTATGTTGTTTAACAGGTAGTGTATATGCAACAGATGTAAATATGGATTCATCAAATAAAGAAGTAAAACCAGGTGAAACGGTTACTGTAAAATTGAGTGTGAAAAACATTGATATAGAAGAAGGTGTTAACGCAATTCAAGGAAAATTAGTATATGATAAAGAAATTTTTGAGAAAGTAGAGAATGACGATATTACATCTATAAATAATTGGTCTATGACATACAATGATGAAGAAACTGATTCTGAAGGAAAATTTATTATATTGAAATTAGCAGCTGGTGTAAAAGAAGATGAAGATATGATAGAAATAAATCTTAAAGTAAAAGATGATGCTAAATATGCTAAAACTGATATAGAACTACAAGAATTATGTACAGTAGAAAATGATAGCATTGTAGGAATGGAAAATTCTAAAGTGAATGTAAAAGTAAAAGGAAAATTTAGCTTTTTCAATTGGGTGAAATCAATTTTTTGGAATGACTAAAAAATACGGGGAGATGTTCTATAAGGAATAAAGTATAATAAGTATTATTTTAATAATTATGAGGTAGTAAGCTTTGTAAGTTTGCTACCTTATTATTTTTTGTTAAAGCAATAGAGCCCTAAAGGGTATTAGAGAAATTTAAGTGGAATGTAATAAAAATGTAAAGAAAAAGAAAAGAAACTGTAAAAAAACAAAGAGTTTTATTTCCGCAAATAACTATGAAATACCGCATTAAACTGCTGTAGTTATCGTATTGATATTACATATAAAAAATATATAATATAAGTATAGATTAAATTAAGAAGAATGAGGGTATGTGCAATGAGAAAGAAAATTATAGCAAGTATTATTTTAATAATTATGTTATGGCAAGCAATAGGAAACT
>JAFQQR010000008.1 GCA_017410505.1 Clostridia bacterium
ATACTACTGTTATCTTTAATAAAATTTATTATTGCAACAATATAAAAACATATTGAAGAAAAATAATTTAATATTGAAACTATTTTGTTTTTTTTATTGTTTTCATCTTTCATATAATACCTCCTCTATAAATTACTATTTATCTAACAAATCACAAAATTGTAATTTGTATTACTATTTTTTATAATCAATATTTGCTAATTTTGCTTGTTTGCACAAGTCTTTTGTTTACAGTTTATATTGTTTTCCATCTTTTATTGTATAAGTTCCACATTGTCTAAATTCAAAATCTACATTTTTTCTTATACATTGTTTTCTAATATTTAAAACCCAATTATAATTAAGTGGACTAGCATTTATATCGGATTCTCCACCAACTACTACAAGTTCTATATTATCAAGATATTTTTCTATATCTATTTTTTCAAGTAATGGTTGTGCTGTAATACATTTATGCTTTATTGGTAAATCTTTAAAGATAGATAGTTTAAAATCAGCATTTTTTTGATTTTCAATAGTACAACATACAACTACATTATCATAACCATCATTCCAATCATCAGGAATACATTTCATAAACCTATCTATTCTTTTAGTTAAGAATAAAAAAGTACAATCTTGTCTTTCTTTAATCATTTTCCAACATTCTTTTCGCCACTCGTCTGCTTCCTCAATTAAAAAATCAGTTGAAAAACAAGTATAAACTATTCCAGATTTCATTTTATAATTTCCGTTTTTTAATCTTTCTATTGGTTTTTCAAAGTCTTTTGTTTTTACTATTTCATTAGTATTAACATTTCTTTTGAAATCTCCCTTATGAATATAGCAATGTAAACAACCATCACTACATTTTTTACAACCTCGCCAAGCATTCCACATTGCCATAATTTTATCTCCTTAATTGTAATTTGTACTAAATATGTTCTAAAATATAGTTTATATCTTTTTTTAATTAACTTTCCATCTTTTTAAAGTCGGAAATAATTTTTTACAATGTTCTTTCATTTCTTCATTAGTCATTCCCGCTTGTGAACCAAATTGAGAACACATCTCTATATATTCTTCCATTGTAACTTTATCTATAAATTCACCATTTTTATAGCAATATTTACAATAATCCTCATTAATACTTTCATCTTTATTTGTACCTAATTGCTCATTTGAAGTTATAGGCATACCACAACTTTGACATATTTTATTCTCCATTTATTATTCCTCCTTAAAATTTATTTTTATTTCTCCTATTCCACCATCTATGTCTAAGTAATTTTCACCAGTTCCATACACTTTATCCATTTCAAGTTTTTGTCCATCAAGTGTAACATTACCTAATCCTTTACTTACATCAATTTTATAATTTTTCTTATTATCTATTAAGTCTATATTAATAGCTCCAACTCCTGAATCTATTTCACTTTTTCCTGTTAATATACCATTAAAAACAAATTCTCCCATTCCTAGATTTGCTTTTAAACTGTTTATTTTGCAAGATTTTAGTTCTGTTCTGCCAACTCCACCATCAATTTTTGCTTCTTCAGTTACTGTAAGATTTTCTATTTTTACATCTCCTGCGCCTAATTCAAGGTATAAACTTTGTGTATTTAATCTTTCTATATTGATATTTCCTGCTCCTGTTTCTATCTTTGTTTCATCCAAAGATATCATATCTTCTGGAAGATAAATTATTAAATTACTTACCCTGTTATTATTAGTTAACCAGTTATGATTCTCTTCTTTTATTTTTACACTACCATTATTGTTTGTAAAAGTTATTTTTGAATTATTAGTTTCAACTTTAAAATTATCTCCTGTTTTTATTTCTAAATTTGTAAAAGATAAATCTAGTTTTAATGTTGATATTTCTTTTACTTCATTTGATATTACTTTTAAATCTTCTGTTACAATATTATTATTCGTGTGAATTAGACCAAATGCATTTAGTAAGGCATAACCACCACTTAATATTGCTGATATTATTGTAATAATTAGAAATACAGCAAAAGCTGTTGCTATGTATTTAATAACTTTTTGAGCTGTTGTCATTTTATTTCAACACCTCCAAATACTGCTATACTATTTATATAAATTGTATGGCTATTTTCATCTACTTTTGTTTTTGCTTTATTTTCAACTCCACCGAATATAGGCATTGACTTAATTTTAATTTTTATATTTGATGGTACATATATTTCGATTCCTCCAAATGTACTACTTGTATTAATTACTACATCTGAATCTATAATTGCATTTCTTAAATCACATTTAACTCCACCAAATACTGCTGTTAAATCTGCTCCTGTGAATTTTTCATTATCAAAATTTACATTTTGTCCTGCAAATGTTGCACAATATGAATTTTCTCCATTTCTTTTTTCATTTAGTTTTTTTATTTCACTACTTACTTTTCCTCCTAAAGCATCCTTAAAAATAATTGATAAGCCAATTATTACTAGAATAGTAGGAAATGCTAATTTCCATATTAAGTCAAAATCTAAAATATTTTGACAACCTAAAAGTAATGCCACTCCAATTAATAATCCTATTAAATTTCCTGTTTTTTCATTATCTTTAAATAATCCTATAAAACATGGTATGATAATGAATAATGTCCACCATCCATCAAAAAATATATTGATATTTGTTATACCAAGTGCATTTCCTCCAATTATTAATCCTATAATAATTAAAACTATCCCCCATAATACATTTCCAAATTTTTTCATTATTTATTTTCCCCCTTTTTATTTAATACCCATTTATTGTTTGGATTTTCTTCTAATAGCATTAATGCTTGAAATTCATATGATAATAAGTCTTGTATTTGACTATCTGTTAATTTAATAGTATCATTTGCTACTAATGTTGCAATTCCATGACAAAAAATCCACATCTTTGTATGAAAATCTTTTATATCTTCTTCTTGTAAATTTGCACTTATTTTTATCAATTTTTCAATTTCATTATAATCTTCTCCATCTTTTGCAACAAACGCATCAGGTGTTAAACCTATATCACTCATAAATAAAGTTTGAAATAATTTTTTCTCTTTTTTAGCAAATTTTATATAATTCACTCCAACTTGTTTATATTGTGGTATTCCTTCTATCATATTATCTAATAAAAATTTGTAAAAATATTGTTCTATTTTTTTGTATAATTCTTGTTGCATTTCTTCTACATTTTCAAATTGATAATATATTGGTCTAATTGAGCATTTTAACTTGTTGGCTAATTCTCTATTGCTTAATTTTTCCATACCATCTTGTCTAACAATTTCAAATGCTGCATCTAATATCATCTCTTTTGAAATTCTAATTTTTGTTGGCATTTCTTTATTCCTTTCTATTTTATAAAAATGTTATTATACAAGTTCTTTTTTTTCATAACGAATAATAGTTAAAATTATAAATATTATTGTTATTGCTACTGCTAATGCAACGACTAATGGATTGATAGTTATATTTACAATTACATTTCTAATATCTGCAAGTGTAAATATAGATATATATTTTAGAAATTCTGTACTTTCTCCCATTTCTGATATTATTTTTAAAAAGTAACTTGCAAATACTATTCCTAAACTTATTCCAAGTGTTTTCTTTGTTTTATGTGTAAATGTTGATAAAAATAGACATACTGCAAATATAACTATTGATGAAAATATTGAAGTTATACTTAATAGAATATATAATTTTTTATTAAATTCTCCACTTAAACTTAGTCCTACAAAATTGAATATTCCAATTGTTGCCACCATTAAAATAATGTATAACAATCCACATGTTATTTTATTTATTACAATACTTTTTCTTGTTACAGGCATACTATTTAAGTATTCTATTGTTTTATCGCTTTCTTCTTTTAATAAAATACTTGAACCTAAAATGCCGCTATAGATTCCTGTAATTAAAAGTACAAATACAAATCCCTCTGTTTTTAACCAACCAAAAGCTGAATCTATGCTTGAAATATCCATATTAAACGCTTTTAGCATTTCTTCTGGAAACATTTTCATCATTTCATCCATCATTTGCATATTATCACTATTTACAATAGATGGATATACTAAAAATACTACTAAAAACAATGCTATTAAAATAGATGTCCAAATAATAAAATTTTTAAAATTTATTTTCATTTCTCTTTTAAACATATTTTTCACCTCCTATTTGTAATAATGCATAAACATATCTTCAAGTGTTGCTTCTTCAATTAAAATTCTATCAATTTTGTATTTTGAAAGTTTCTTAATTAGTTCATCATGTGGTAAATTGTTTCCAAATTTAATTGTATTTTCATCTTCTGAAATAATATTTACTTTTAAATCTTTTACGATTTCTTTTACTTGTTCTGATGTTATTGTTACAAATGTTAAACTTTTTTTAGATAATTCTTCAATTTTTTCAACTTTTATTAAATTTCCATCTTTTATAATTCCAACTCTATCACATATTTTAGATACTTCACTTAAAATGTGTGTTGAATAAAATATTGTATTTCCTTTTGTTCTTTCTTCTTTTAGTAAATCATAAAATACATTTTGCATAATTGGGTCTAATCCACTTGTTGGTTCATCTAAAATTAATATTTTAGGTTCGTGCATGAATGCTAGAATAATTCCTAATTTTTTTAAATTTCCTAAAGATAAATCTTCTATTTTCTTTTTCTCATCTAATTCTAATCTTTTTACTAATTCTACTCTTCTTTCATGAATATCTTTTTTGTAAAAGCTTTCATGATAATCTAACATTTCTTTTACTGTTAAATCATCATATAAATAAATCTCACTTGGCAAATACCCTATTTTTTCTTTTATTTCTATATCATCTTTATTAAATTCTTTATTTTCTATTAAAACTTTTCCACTTGTTTTATTAATCAAATTCATTATTGATCGAATTGTGGTAGATTTTCCTGCTCCATTTGGTCCAATAAATCCAAATATTTCTCCTTCTTCAAGTTTTAAAGATAAGTTTTCTACACCTTTTATTTTGCCATAATATTTTGTCAAATTTTGGATTTCTATAACATTTTTCATTATTTATTTTCTCCTTCCACTATTCAATACCTATTTTTTATTATTTATTTTAGTTATATTTTGTATCTTTCAATATTGTATCACTTAATACATTATTTGTATATAGTTTTTCAAAAATTTTCTAAATATTAAATTATAAACTTTTGCGTTATAAATACTTTATCTAATGTATTTTGTTTCACAGCATTAGTTATTATTTCTACGAGGCTATTTAAATTTTTCTTAATATATTTTTGCAATTCTTCATTGTCTAATATCAATTCATTACATATTTCTTTATAAATTTCATTTATTATATTTTCAATTTCTGTTTTATCTTTATCCTCAAACATCAAATATATTTCATTTAATTCTGCTGTAGAAATACTTAAATCTTGTATATCTCTTTTTACTAATTTGCAAGCAATTACTTCTAATAATACTATTTCAAAGATATTAATAATTAATTCTTTAAAATTGTGTGAATATCCATATAATAAATACTTAATCTTTTCTTCAGAAAACTTTTTACAAAATAGGTTTTCTAAATATAATGAATTCAAATATTCTTTTATGAATTCAACTCCATCCAGTTTTCCTATTAAATTATTATATAACGGATAATCGGCTGTAATCTTCATATCTTGTGCTTTAAAGTCTGGATTATATACTTTTAAGAATCCTTGAATTCCGCCAATAATTGTATCATTGTAAGTATCATTTTCTATATTAAGTTTGTTTTGCTTTACTTTGATATACATTAATCTGATTATATTTAGCATTTTATCTATCTTTTTTCTTCCTTCTTGATATGCTATTTCTAAGCCTTGTTCTTTAATACTCTTTATTGCTTCATCTGGATTTTTAAATAATTTTAAATATATACTTATTGTATAAATATTTGAATTTGATATGTCTTCCATAATTTCTTTTCTAATGGAACTACTATCTACTCCATTATATTTATATACAATTTCATCTAGCAACTGTAAAATCTGCATTTGTAAATTTACTATATCATCTTCTGAAATCATTTGCTCTTCATAAGCTACTTCTATTAATGTTTTAAAATAATTTCTTTCATCTAATTTTTCTCTTTTTATTTTACTTATAACTTCAATCTCATTCATAATATTCACCTTCTTCTATATAGTCTATAGACTTTCCATTTAGTAAATTTTCTCTCATTCTATACATAACTGTTCCAGACAAATATTCTAAATCGCCTTGTGCAATTTCATCAAATGATTTCTTCATAAACTTAATTAGTTCATCATCTGTAATTAAATCCAATGTTTCGTTTTTATATTCATAAAATATTTCAACCAATTCATATAAAGTTTCAGCATAATTTTCTTGATTTATGTATGGCGAATCACAAAATTCTTTTATTAACTTATCTATTATTCCTTCCCTTAATTCAATTCTGCCTGTTTCTTTTAAAGTTTCTTTTCTTCTTTCTAATAGATTACTTATTTGATTATCTAATAATATTAAACCATATTTGCTTGTATATTCATTACATTTCTTTATATTTGCAATTTCAATTTGTTTTCTTTTATTTACTATTTCTAAATAAGAATTATCCATTTTAATCCCCATTATTTTATATACCACACTATTAAACAAAATAACAGTCTTGAATTTTTTGTGATTTTGTGGTATAGTAAGTATAGTAAAAATAAAGGGAAATACTTAATTTTAATAGTATTTCCCTTTGATAAATCTAAAAGTGTAATTTCATTATATAGATTTTTTTCAATAAAATCCTGCATCCTTTGAACTGCTAAAATTCTTTCATCCATATTATCCCTCCACACAATTTAGATTATATATGAAATTGTATCTATAATCTCGACTTAATTTGCTATTTATATATTAACATAGAAAAAGTAGATTGATCAATTTATCATATAAATTGTAATTTGTTACTCTAAACTATCTATATATGGTATCAAATAATTATTTATTAACTCTGTTCTAATTTTAGGATTATAAACTAATGAACAAGCACAACATATTACAATATTCTTTTCAGGTATTACTGCTACAAGCGAA